>JBCCHN010000072.1:0-25391 GCA_039028695.1 Pseudomonadota bacterium | reverse complement strand
CATGAGATAGTGGTCGTCTCCCAATTTAAAGGTGACACCATCGTCCAAGATCAGCCCGTCGTCGGTCAGCATCAGACCGTAGCGGCCGCGTTGCGGCTTTAAGTTTGCCCAGTCGTTGGTATAGACCAACTCCAACAGTTTCAGTGCGTCGGGCCCTTTGATCACATACTTGCCCAGGGGGGAACCATCGTAGACCCCCAAGCGGTTGCGTACCGCCTCGGCCTCCCGGATTGCCGCCTGCAGCCAGGTTTCATCGTCTTTGGGATAATAGCCGGGGCGCCGCCAGCGGGCGCCGGCCTCATACATTTCCGCGCCTTGATCCTTGTGCCACTGGGTCATGGGCGTGTGCCGGTAGACGAGGATTTCAGGACCGGGCCGGGCACCGACCACTGCACCGAACTCAATGGGAACATAAGGCGGTCGAAAGGTGGTGGTGCCCACTTGATCCAGTTCCGTCCCCGTGATGCCGGACAAGATCCCGATGGCATTGATGTTCCCGGTCTTGCCCTGGTCTATGCCCATCCCCGTGGTGGTATAGCGTTTCGCATGTTCGACGGCGCCAAAGCCTTCGCGCACTGCCAGGTCCAGGTCGGCGACTGTCACGTCGTTTTGTACATCGACGAAGGCCTTTTTGCCGGCGGAATCCTGGTCCTGCGGCCCCCAATGGGGCTCGATGCCATAGCTAAAGCCCTCGGTGCTGTTTGGAAGCGGCAGAGAGCCTGCCTCAAAACCGGCAGCGCGGCCGGCCTCCAATCCAGCGGCCATGCCGTCGCGCAAACAACTGGCAAGATCAAAAGTACCGTTAGCACTGCCGGCGACCCTCACCCTTTGTGCGGTTTGATCGGGCACAAAGGACGTCAGTGACGGATGATACTTTAAGCTACCACGAGATTGGGAGAACAGATGAACGGCCGGGTTCCACCCCCCCGATACACACAGAAGGTCGCAGTCCACCTGTTTAAGAGTTTTGTTTCCCTGCGAGCCAATCTTCACGCCACGAATGTGCTTGTGGCCCAGCGCCGTTGCTACGTGAGAATCGAGATGGACATCGATGTCCTTTTCGTGCGCTTGCTGCGCCAAATCAGGCGTCACGTCGGCACGTATGTCGACGATGGACGCAACGGTAACGCCGGCTGCAGCTAGCTCGAAAGCGGCCCGCCAAGCAGAGTCGTTATTGGCGAAAAAAACCGCCTTGCCGCCGGCCCGTACCCCATAACGCTTGGCATAGCCTCGCGCAGCGGAGGCCAGCATGACCCCCGGCCGGTCATTGTTTTCGAAGACCAAGGGCCGTTCGATGGCGCCGCTGGCCAGAACCACCTCCTTGGCTCGGACCCGCCAGGTGCGCTGGAAGACATGGGGCGCAGCGGGCGCCCGCTCTGTCACCATGATCAAGTTGTGATCGTGATAGGCCCAGGCCGTAGCCTGCGGTAGGTATTGAACGGAGGGCATAGCCCTCAGGCGATCTTCCACACCTTTAAGCCAATGCTCCGCCGGTTCGCCGTCGATCTCTGCAGTCTCGCTGAGCAGGCGTCCCCCCACGCGAAGATCGTCGTCCACCAACAAGACGTCCGCACCTGCGGCACCGGCCGTCATGGCCGCCATCAAGCCAGCGGGCCCGGCGCCGATCACCAGCACATCGCAATGGTGATGGCGGCTTTCGTAGTGAAGATCCTTGGCCTCGCGCGTGGGCGCTTGACCCAGCCCGGCGGCCTTACGAATTAAGGGCTCGAAGAGATGCCAGTCGGGCCACATGAAGGTCTTGTAGTAGAAGCCAGCCGGCAACAACTGGGCAAAAGCCTGGGCCACCCCGCCCAGATCAAACGCGGGCCCCGGCCAACAGTTGATGCTGCGGGCGCGCAAGCCCTCGTAAAGGGGAACCCGCGTGACCGGCCAGTTTGCGGCATCTTCCAGGCCCTCGAGCTGTACAAGCGTGGCCGGTTCCTCATAGCCATAGCCTTGAATACCCCGGGGTCGGTGGTATTTGAAACTGCGCCCGGTCAGATGAACAGAGTTGGCCAAGAGGGCTGACGCCAAGCTGTCCCCCTCATAGCCGTAATAGCTCTTGCCGTTGAAGAAAAAGCGCAGCCGTCGATCTCTGTCGATGAGCCCGCCCGACGGCAGACGGTCGTGCAGGGGGATCATGCCTCCTCTCCCCGGTCGTCTTCATTCGAGATTGCCCGCACCTCATGAGTCACTGTGTTGCGCTCCAAGGTGAACCAAAGGCCGCAGCCATGGGCATGCCACCATTTCTCAGATAAGAACCCGGCCGGGTTGGGCGAGACCGTTAAGTGCGCGACCCATTCTCCATCGGTGAGCTGATCGGTGCCCTCAGGGCGGGCCGGTCGTGTCGGCCCCCCGCAGATGAACTCGCTTTCATGACGGTCGCCGCACCAGGGGCAAGGGATGACGAGCATCTTTTTTGGCTCCTAACGGGACGACGTCAGACCGGATTCCAGAATGAAATCCAGGCGCTTGAAGCGCTTCAGGGAAAAGGGTTCGATCAAGGGATGGGGCTGATCGGTCGCGACCAAATGGGCCAAGGTCAAGCCGCCTGCCGGGACCGCCTTAAAGCCGCCCCACCATCCACAGCTCAGGTAAAGGCCCGGTACCTCGCAGGCGGAAACAATCGGGCTGGCGTCATGAGCGAAATCCAGGGTGCCGCCCCATTGGCGCAGCATCTTCAAGCGCTTGAAGGCGGGAAAGAGCTCCAGCATGCCCGCCACCGTATCTTCGGTGACCGATTGTTTGAGGGCGCGTTTGAAGGACTGCTGCGGGTCCGTGGCGCCGCCGATGACCAGTTCCCCCTTGTCCGACTGGCTCAGATAAAAGCCGCTGTCCGGACAGTTCACCACCACGTCGATCAGAGGCTTGACCGGTTCCGAGACAAAGGCGGTCAAATTATACGTCCTCAAAGGAAGTCTGAGGCCGATGGTATCGGTGATGGTGGTGGTGTGGCCCGATACCACCACCGCTACTTTGTTCGCGGCGATGTCGCCTCGATTGGTTGACACGCCGGTGATGCGGCCGTCGGGCCCCCGCAGCAGCTTTTCCACTGCCGTCTTTTGATGCATTTCCACACCCATGGCATCGGCGGCGCGAGCGTAGCCCCAGGCCACGGCGTCGTGGCGGCAGACGCCTGCATCCGTGTGAACCATGCCGCCGATAATCGGCAAGCGGGACTCCGGCCCACCGCCGGTGAGGGAGGGGATACGCTGTCGGATCTCCGCCACCGAAATGGGCTCATAGGTGGCGCCATAGATATCCATGGCCAGCATGCGCCGGCGCAGGTCCCGCATCTTCGGATAGGTTTGCACCACATCGATCATGCTGCGCTGGCTGAACATAAGGTTATAGTTCAGCTCCCGACCCAAATTTTCATAGAGCCTTACGGACTTTTCAAAAAAGGGAATGCTCTCGTCGCGCAAATAGTTGCAGCGGATGGTCACCGTGTTGCGGGCGATGTTGCCGCCGCCCAGCCAGCCCCGTTCCAGGACCGCCACATCGGTGATGCCATGCTCCTTGGCCAGGTAATAGGCCGCTGCCAGGCCATGTCCGCCGGCGCCGATGATGATCACGTCATAGCGGTCCCGCAGCGGTGGGCTGCGCCAGGCTGCCTGCCAATTTTTGTGGGCGGTCAGGGCATTGCGGGCGAGGGAGAAGAAGGAATAGCGCTGCATGATCTTAGTATGATATATAAGATTTAATCATATGAACAAGAATAAATGGCGCTCAATGTTATTTTTTGATAGCTAGAGAAAGGCTACTGAGGGCCCAACCCGGTGACCTTCTAGTGGGATAGGATTTGGCTGAGGAACAGCTTGGCCCGATCGGTTTTCGGGTTGGAAAAGAACTGCTCCGGCGGCGCCATCTCGACGATTTCCCCTTCGTCCATGAAGATCATGCTATCCGCCACCTGCTTGGCGAAACCCATCTCGTGGGTGACACAGACCATGGTCATGCCGTCGGTCGCCAGCTCCACCATCACCTCCAAAACGCCGGAGATCATCTCCGGATCCAGGGCTGACGTGGGCTCATCGAAAAGCATGAGTTTTGGCTTCATGCAAAGGGCGCGGGCGATGGCCACCCGCTGCTGCTGTCCGCCGGAAAGTTGGCTCGGATATTTATGGGCCTGTTCGGCGATACGGACGCGCTCCAGGAAATGCATGGCCCGCTCTTCGGCCTCCTGGCGGGGAACCTTCAAATTGCGCATGGGCCCCAGCGTGCAGTTCCGCAAAACCGTTAGGTGGGGAAAAAGGTTAAAGTGCTGAAACACCATGCCCACCTCCCGGCGGACGAGCTCGATGTTCTTGGTGTCGTCGGTCAGCTCGGCACCATCCACGATGATGTGTCCGGCCTGATGCTCTTCCAGCCGGTTTACGCAACGGATCATCGTTGACTTGCCCGAGCCGGAGGGCCCGCATACCACCACGCGCTGTCCTAAGTGAACCTGCAGGTTAATGTCATAGAGCGCGCAAAAGTCGCCGTACCATTTACCCACGCCGCGCATCTCCAGCATCACCCGGCTGTCATTCTGTTCGGTCATTTTTTGTTCGGGCATTTTTCCATCCACGAAGCACCCATAGCTGGCTCACCTCTATCGTCGGTCTTGTGACAGGCGCTTTTCAAGGCGCCCGAACAGCACGGCGAAAAAGTAGCAAATGACAAAATACATGGCCCCGACCACGATCCAGGTCTCGAAGACCCTTGTGGTGGTGGCCGCCACCTCGGTAGCCGAGAAGGTGAGCTCTTGAATCGAAATGAGAGAGACGATGGCTGAATCCTTGACCAGAGTAATGAACTGGCCGGCCAAGGGCGGCAGGATTTTGCGGATCGCCTGAGGCAGGATCACATCGCGCATCACGTTCAGGCGGGAAAGGCCAATGGCGCGGGCCCCTTCCCACTGGCCCTTTTCGATGGACTGCACGCCGGCCCGAACGATTTCGGTAATGTAGGCCCCTTCGAACATGGCCAGGCAAATCACGCCGGCCAGGAAGTTGCTGAAGAGATCCATGGGGCTGAAGAGGAACCCAATGATGCTGGCTGTCTCTGGCGAGGCATTGCGGGCAAAGTCGTCCACGCCGATAATCGGCATGATCTGACTACTGATGAAAAAGTAAAAAACGAATATGAAAACGATGGGCGGAATATTGCGGATCAATTCCACATAGATACGTGCGGTGGCCCGCAGGAAAAGGTTTTGACTGATCCGGCACAGTCCCATCACCAAACCGATCGCCGCGGCCGCGATGGTTCCCCAGAAGGCCAGGCGAAGGGTCATCAACAGACCTTGGATCAAAAGATTGGCCACCCATTCACCCGTATCCGGGTTTTTGTAGGCGACGAAATCCAGAACCGGTTGCCATTCCCATTTGTAGACCAGCACATGTTCGACCCGATAGACCACATAGGCGATGGCGACAAAGGCTAAGCCGATGATGACCACATCGATTTTTTGCCAGCGACGCTTGGGCTTTAAGGGCGGCGGTGGGCGGTCATGGGCCATGGATCATGACGTCCTCAAAGGGTGCCCCTCCGGCAATACATGGGATTGCCGAAGGGGTCGGTTGCCCCGGCTTAGTTCTCGGCGACCTGGTCGGCCCAGTTCTGGTTGGTGAACCAGAAATCATGGCGTTCCTGCAGCCAGCCGTTGCTGGTGTGTACCTGGATCCAGTTGCTGAAGAAGTTCAAGGCATCCGGATCACCCTTGCGCAGGGCAAAAGCCTCATCACCCTGGGTCAGGTTTTCTTCAGTCGGCATGAAAAGCTTGCCCGGGTGCTTTTCCATCCAAAAGCGCGGCTTCGGCGCCGAGGTGATAAAGCCATGGGCATTGCCATTCACCACTTCCTGAAAGGCCTGCGCATCATCGTCGAAACGACTCAGGCTTGCCTTGGGAAACAGCTTGGCGGCGGCGTTGCAGGGGGTGGCACCCCGGCGGCAGGCGATGGTGACATCGCTGCTGTTAAAGTCGTCAACTGCCATGCCGTCGGCCAATTCCATGCTGGCCACCATCTGTTGGCCCGAATGAGCGTAGGGGATGGTGAAGTTGACGGTCAAATTCCGCGCCGGCGTGATGGACATGCCGCCGATGATCACGTCAAACTTCTTGGCGATCAGCGCAGGGATGATGCCTGACCACTGGGTGGGGATAAACTCCACCTCAACTTCCATGTCTTCGGCGACTTTCTTGGCCACATCGATTTCAAAGCCGATCAGCCCGCCGTCCTTGGCGCGCATGGCCCAGGGCACAAAGGTGGACATACCGACCCGCAACACGCCGCGCTTTTTGATCTCTTCGATGACGCTTTCGCTGGAAAGGCTTTGCGCCACATCGGCTTTCGCGACGCCGCCCAGGCCCAAGGCCATGATGCCGGCCATGGCCGCACCGGTGATAATTTTACGTAAATTCATCTTTCTCCTCCCTTGGTGTTTAACAAGCTTGATCTTGCCAATAACGTCACCTTCCCCGTTTCATGCGGTTCTCAAACCAGGTGACGAAAAAAGACAGGGACACGGTAATGACCAGATAGATCGCAGCCACCGTGAACCAGATTTCAAAGGCCATAAAGGTTTCGGAAATGATGTTCAGACCCTCGGTGGTGAGATCCGCCACGGCAATGACCGAAACGATGGCCGAGTGTTTGATCAGCGAGATGAGCAAACCGGTCATGGGTGGCAAAATCAGGGGAATGGCCTGGGGCAGAACAATAAACCACAGGCGGTCCCGCTTGGTGAAACCCAGAGCATCGGCCCCCTCGTATTGACCTTTGTGGACCGATTGCAGTCCGGCTCGAATGATTTCGCTGGCAAATGAGCCTTCGAAAAACGATAGACAAAGCACACCAGCCCAGAAACGGTCGATGCCCAGTATGGGCGCCAGCACAAAATAGAATAAGAAGAGCTGGACCAGCAGGGGCGTGTTGCGGATGGCTTCAAGGTAAATCGTTGCCAAAAAACGCCCCGATACGGAATTGGATAAACGCAGCAAGGCGGTGATCAGTCCGATGGTCACCGACAGCAACATACTCCATAAAGCCAGCTCGATGGTCACCATCAAGCCCCGCAGCAGCGGGCCCGGAATAAACTCGCCATCAATAACGCGATAGATATAGCGATCCACCCTGTACCACTGCCAGTTATATTCCATGGCCGCCGCACCGGCATGAATGAGCCAAGCGACAACGCCCAAGAGCATGGCGAGCTGGATCAGACTATAAAGCGGGGATTTCCGCGAGAAGAGGGCAATTCGCTTTTGCGGCGGCGCCTCACGGTGGGGACGGCCATTGGCGGTGGTTACAGCCATCTCCTCCCCCCTGTTTCCCGTTGTGCCGGACCCGTAACATCGGCCCCTCCTGCGCGCAACTGCACCACATTGTAGCCTGGTCAGGCAATGGCGCTATACGAACTTTTATTTTTCTTCCGTAAAACGTTCCATCTTCAGCAGCCGCGCGCTTCATTATCAATCAATTGAATTATGAAAAAAAATACTTTATTTTCGCCCTTGCATTACTAAATGTTATGAAGTTAGGCGGGCGGTTTGTTGAGGGGCTCCGTATGATTTCCTTGCGCCAGGTCGAGGCGTTCCGGGCGGTGATGATCACCGGTACGGTGACCCAAGCGGCGAGTTTGCTCTTCGTCTCCCAGCCGGCGATTAGCCGCATGATTGCCGATTTGGAGGCGGAAATCGGTTTTAAGCTCTTTGAGCGGACCAATCGTCAACTCGTTCCCACGGCTGAGGGGCATGCCTTTTACGAGGAGGTGGACCGCGCCTTCGTCGGCCTGGATCAGATCACCAAGACCGCCCAGGCCATCAAGGAGTACCGCACCGGGAACTTTCATCTCATTACCATCCCGAGCCTGGCATCCTCGCTCATCCCCGAGGTGATCCGCAAATTTTCCGAGACCTATCCGGATGTTTCGATTTCCCTGGAGGTGCAGCCCTCCCAAAGGGTTTTTGAATGGATCGTCTCGCAACAGTGCGATATCGGACTTTCCACCTTGCCGGTTGAAAACGCTGCCATCGAAACCCGAGCCATTGCGCAAGGAGAAGCGGTTTGTGTGTTGCCGCCGGGTCACCCCTTAACCCAAAAGTCCAAGATCACCGTGCAGGACCTGGGTGGCGAATCCTTCATATCCTTTAAGGCGGATTCGATTTTTCGCCATATGATCGATGACCTCTTTAAAAAGGCCAAGGTTCGGCGGGTTCTCAAGTTTCAAGCGCGCACCTCAGAGGCCATTTGCAGCTTGGTCTCCTCGGGTTTGGGGATGTCTATCGTTGGGCCGGTTTTACCCGGTGTGACCTTTTCCCAAGATGTGGTCGTGCGACCCTTCCGGCCTTCAATATCAATCGACCTGGCGCTCATGTACCCGGCCCACAAGCCCTTATCGCGGATCGCCCAGAGTTTTGTTGAGCTCTTGCAACAGCACATCAAGGCCAACAACATGACAAACTCCTAGATCACCTTCGGGAACCTCTAAGAACCACGCACCCTGTCCCGCAAGGCGTCGCGAAAACGGGCTCGTGACGCCGCCGAATGGATAGCCACGTAGTCTTTGGGATAGACCTCTCCCTGCTCGGCGTGAAGTTCCACGAAAATTGGACCCGGCTCGGTCAGGATCTCGACAATGGCCGCTTCAAAAGCCGGCAGCGCCCGAAATCTATAGCTTCGGCGATAGCCGGCGGCCGAAGCCATGTCGGCAAAATGGATGGAAGTTCCGCCCGGTACCGGGTAGTGGCCGTTGACCTCGTAAAGCCCATTATAAATGACGAAGTGGATAAGATTCTCAGGGGCGGCCGTGCCTATGGTGACCAGACTGCCCAAATTCATGAGCAGGCTGCCGTCCCCATCCAACACCACCACTTTTTCCTGCGGGCAAGCCAATGCCAACCCGAGGGCGTGGGAGGACGCCTGGCCCATGGCGCCGGTGCAAAGGTAGTTCAGGGCATGGGGCCGAATGCCCATCCAATCGAAGGCTGCCTGATACACGGGAACCACAATGCCGTCCGGGTAATAGTCGGCCAAGGTTTTCAGCGCCTGATCCCGCTTCATCATTGGCCCTGTCCTTCCTCGGGGGCCATCGGGCTTCGGGAGACCAGAAACACGAACGGTTCTGATTGTTGGTAGGCCTGAGCGATCACCTCTGCCATGTCGTCCGTGTCGGCGTCTTGGTCGATGACCTTATGGGCCACGCCCATGGTCTTGAGAAGGGGCGGTAGAATCCGGATGCCGTAACTGTCTGACTCGAGCAGGGCACGGCCCGGCTCCATTCCTTGAAGCCCAACCAGCATCACGACGGGCAAGGCATACTCCACTGCGATGGCGCGAATGGCGTTGATGGAATCCAACAGGCCCGTATGCTGCATCATCAAAATGGCCCGGCGTTCTCCATAGGAGAGGGCGGCACAGATGGACACCCCTTCATCCTCCTTGCAGACCTGGACCAGCCGGAAGTCCTCGTCTTTGCTCATGGGCCAGAGCAGGCCGTCGCAGGTGACGATATCCGGCAGGGTGACCACGAATTCGACATCGGCTGACTTCAGGGCAGCGATGATAGTGGCGCCTTCCAGATTGATATCGAGCGCGGACATGGTCAGTCTTTCAAGATCGCACTGAGTTCACGGGCGACCCGCTCCATTTCCTCGGCCGTGCCAATGGTGATGCGAAGGCAATCGTTAAAAGCGGGCGCGGCCATGCGGCGCGCCAGAATGCCGGCGGCCTCCAGGCGCTCGTTGATCTGAGACGCCGCCAGAGGCGCGGTCGAGAAGTTTGCCAGGAGGAAATTGGTTTGACTGGGATAGGTTTCCACGCCCAGGCCAGCGAGATGTTCAGCGAATGCCTCCTTGATGCGGGCGGTTTCTTGGCGCACGAAATCGCAGTGCTCCCGATCGGTCGATGCCGCGACGCCGGCAGCAACAGCCATATTGGAAAGGGGAAAGGTGAGCCCAATCCGCTTGACCACATCTACCATTTCGGCTGGACCATAGAGCCAACCGATGCGCAGGCCCGCCAAACCGAATATTTTGGAAAAGGTACGGGTCATGACCACGTTGCGGTTTTCATCGATCAGGGAGACGGGGTCTTCGTAATCTGCCGCGTCCGCATATTCGCAATAGGCCGAATCCAAGACTAACACCACATGGCGCGGCAGCTTGTCATGAAGCTCCCGCACCTCGGCCCCGCTCAGATGCGTGCCGGTGGGATTGTCCGGATTGGCCAGCATGACCATCCGGGTCGCCTCCGTGACCGAGTCCAATATACGGCCGACGTCCGCGCGGAAATTTTGGTCCTTCGCGGCGATGGGAACCGCATTGTTGGCATAGGCGTAGTTGGGAAATTTTTGGTAGCCATGGCGGGAGTGGATCAGTTCGTCGCCATCGGACAAATAGGCGCGGGCCAAACGCGCCAGAAGATCATCCGAGCCGTGGCCGCAAGCGATCTTGGCTGGATCCAGACCGAAGGTGGCGCCGATGGCCGCGCTCAGTCGCTCGGGACCATCAATGCTATAGCGCTCCATCTGATGGCCTGCGTGCTGCGCGGCTTCTCGAGCCAGGGGGCTCGGCCCAAAGGCGCTTTCATTGGATGAGACGTCGATCCGATCTTGTTGGCTGCTTTGGTCGGATGGACCGAGCATATGACTGTGAATCGAGAGAATGCCCGCCTTGGGTACAGGGGCCGTTGAAGTGATCGTCGCTTTCGGCTTAGGGTTGGTCATGGCTTTGGGTCTCGGTAGCGCGCCAAAAGGACGGCAACAAAACTATTAAGGGATCGATCTATAAAATCAAATTACAATTTTCAATGATTATATGCCTGATTGTTATGAAAGACTTCGTATTTGCGGGACATAAATACCCTCATGATGAACAAGTCAAAAACAGGCCCGGCGGCCGCCGCCAAAGAGCAAGGCGATAGGGCGCTGTCTGCGCTGCTTACGAAAATTTAGCCGTGACTTCGTGACGAATGTAGTCTAGCCGGTCCTCGCCCTCGAAACGGTCCGCCTCGAAATAGATCGCGGCGACGTCCCGTTGGACCCGGTCCATCATGGCACGGTCGTCACGGTTATCCTTGGGAATGCGTAAGATGGTATCACCCCCGTAGGTGTGCAGGGGTTTTTCCCTTGTGCCGACGGGACGCACTACTTCCTTCCCTTGGGCGACCGCGCGTATTTCCCGCTTAAGCTTGGCCCGCAGCATGCTGACACCCTTGTCTGTCTGGCCCAAGCATTCCCGCCTATGCACGCTGATCGGCCCCTGACTGGTCCAGGCCTCCCAATCCCCGGGGTTGTCCCGCATTTCTTCTTCGGAGCGGTGGGCTGTTTGGCCGTAGAAATCCACTTTTTCCCAGCCAACCTGATCCCGGTCACCTTGGCGCAACACTTCGTCCTTGTCGTTGAAGTGGCGCCAGCCGAACTTGCGGCTGTTGGTGTTGTCGATGGGCACCACCCACTTTGTCAGGCTGGTGCGCCCGAAGACCTTGGGTTCGGACAGAACCTGAAACATGCCGCCGTTCTGGGCGAAATTGGGCGTCAGGTGATCGTGGAAGCGGATCATGACCAAATCGTCTTTTCGCCGGGCATGGCTATAGACAAAACCCTCCGGCCGCTTGTGGTAGGCGACCACCGGCAGCTCGACAAAATGCTCCAGGCCGGGAAACTGCGGCCCGTTTACTCGGCCATGCAGAAAAACACTGTGATAGGGATCGATGGAGTTCTCGCTCTCCTGCAGCCAGTTGCAGGGGGAATGAATGGAGTAGGGGACCATTTCGTGGTCCGGGATATCCAGGGAATCCAAATAGGGAAAGGCCGGCATTTCGTCGGGGGGCCCCATATAGGTAAAGATTAGCCCCTTTTCCTCATGCAGAGGATAGGCACCCTGACAAAACCGGTGGCGGATTTCGCTGTTCTCCGGTTCGCCCGGCGTCTCCAGAATAGTACCGTCCACATCGAACTTCCAGCCGTGGTAACAGCAACGGATGCCGTGTTCCTCGATCCGGCCGTATTCCAACGAGGCACGCCGGTGAACGCAATGCTTGTGGAGCAGGCCCAGGTGGCCTGAGCCGTCGCGGAAAAGCACCAGGTCTTCGCCCAGAATGCGAACCGGCTCGGGCCAGCGACCCAGGCGGCTGGACAGCGCAATGGGATGCCAAAAGCGACGTAAATATTCGCCGCCCGGCGAGCCGGGCGTGACGTGTGTCAGCTCCTTGTCTTCTTCCAAGGGCAGGCGAATGGCATAGCCATCAAAGGGCCGCTTTGCCCATCTGACTTCTTCTGCCATCATTCCCCTCCTGAAAGCTGTGCCTATGGCCACGGGTTTCGCCGGCGGTCCTTCTGACGGCGATTCGCTGCGACCTAGTTGGATTTGCGATCAATAGCCCTATCATAGCGCCAATAATGCATCATGTTAAGTTATTTATTTTGTGTTTGTGATTTGTAAATGTTATGTTTCTTGAGTCCTTGAAATGGCAAAGGGCTACCGGTCGTTTGCAAGACGCTTGTTAGCGGCGGCTGTTGGCTAATGGGGGAATGGATGGCGGAGAGGCAAAGAATACCTGTTAATCCGGGGCGCGTGGAATGGTCCGGTGACAATCCAGGCATCTATTTGAAGGACTCCGCGGACGGCGACTGGACCAGTTTAGCGGTTTGTTTTCGCGTAACCCTGTCGCCCCATGGCCGGGGTCGGGCAATGGTGGTGCTCGGAAATCCCAATGTGGCGGACGGCCATCCGACGGCCGACAATCTGTGCATCACTGACAATCCCGGCCTTTTCGCTTACTTGAAGTCGGATTTTCTATCTCATTTCCCAACTTTTCAGGGGCGGGAGTCATTGCTCCAGGCGCCGGTGTTGCCCATGTCCGCCTGCCGGACGGAGGGCGATCTATCCGGCGCATACTCTGAAATCATGGAATGCGACGACCTTGTGCTGCGCATGACCTGGCGCGAGATCGGCAAGCCTTTTGCGGTGGAAGTGGGTCCCGACCTCTGCGCCACCAAACGGCATGACATGTACAGCCTTTTCATGGAAGCCCGCGCCGCCGAAATTGCCATCAACGACCGGCTTTTGCCGGGCCGGGCCTTTACCCGGCCGTTTTTCGGCAGGGAGACCAGTACTGCCTTTTTGGCCTTTTCCGAAACCTGGGTCACCCCGAACGGACCTTAGCTGGGCCGAAGACAGCAAAGCCTTAAGTCAGAAATATCTGCCAGAGAGACACGCCCATGCCCATCTTGCCTGCCATCAACCCTGGGCCCGTCGATTGGAGCGGTGAAAACCCCGGTATATTGCTCAAGGAAGATCCCGACGGGCCTTTCAGTGCCATGGCCTTGTTTTTCCGAATCAACTATTCGCCGGCCGGCCAGGGTCAAGCCCTCCTGCTCTATGAAGACCCCCACAAGGCGGCGGGACCGCCCACTCTGCAGAACGCCTTTTACACGGATAATGTGGCATTGGCGGAACATTTACGGGACACCTTCATAGCCAAGTTGGCGGCCTTCGCCGAGGCCCCCGCTTTTCAAGGCCTGCAGATAGCGCCTCTTGACCGGGTGGAGACCATCGGCGATCCGCGAGATCGCTATGCCGAAGTGGTGCGCGCCGGTGATACGCAAATCGAACTGCTGTGGGAAGATCTGGGCGAGCCCGTTGCGCTGGAGTTGCCACCCAGCCTCACCGGCCCGAAGGATCGGGAGATGTATACCCTCTTGGTGGAGTCCCGACGGGCCTCGATTTCGATCAACGGCCGAAAGCTGAAGGGCGAACCGGCTCCCCGGGTTCAAGCCGGGATCGAGACAACGACCGCCTTTTTGTATTTCGCCGAAACCTGGATGTGGGCGCAGTAGCCATGCCGGTATCCCTATCAGACGCGGATCAAAAGGCTCTGGATCGTATTCTGAGCGTTCGACCCGCTTGGGTTGATACCCGGCGCGCGAGCGAGGCGGTCGCCTTGCCAAAGAATACACTGCTTCATGCAGGCCCGGCCTTCGATCGGACGGTCGAGATCACCCGTCCCATTTTAAACTCGGCTTGTGTGGCGGCGGTTTTTGAGGATCTGGCCGGCGATTTTGCTGCGGCTGAGGCGGCCATCATGGCGGGCGATATTGTCCTGCGTCCGGCGCAGGATTTTGGTGTGGTGACTCCCCTTGCGGGCGTTGTCTCGTCGTCGGTATGGCTCCATCAAGTCGCCGATAAGTCTATGCCAAGTCATCATTGTTTCTCGCCCTTGAACGGGGGCAATGGCCCGGCGACCCGCTTGGGCTTGCTTAGCGACGCCGCCCTTGCTCACTTTCGCTGGGTCAATGGCCCCTTTTGCGACGCCTTGCGCTATGCCTTTGATCGTCAAGCGCCGACGGGCGGCATCGATCTCATTCCCATTGTCGCCGAAGCCCTGCGCCAAGGTGACGACGGCCATGGCCGCACCGCGGCGGCGACAGCCTTGCTGCTGGAGACCCTATCGCCAGCCATCGATGAACAGGCCGCCTCACGCGCCTTTCTTGAGGATGGTCCGAGTTTTTTCCTGAACATTTGGATGGCCGCGTGCAAATGCATTTTGAGTGCAGCCGAGGGGATATCAAACAGCAGCCTGGTGACCGCCAGTGGGGGAAACGGCGCCAGGACAGGCGTGCAGCTCGCCGGCCAACCGGGGCGCTGGTTCACCCATGATGCGGCACCGCCGAACGGAAATCTGGGTGAGGCGGATCCGGACCGGGCCTTGGGGGCCATCGGTGATAGCGCCATCGTTGATATGGCCGGTTTCGGTGCCATGTCCATGTCCTTCGCGCCGGTTCAGCGGGACGCCCTTTTGCCCTTCGCACCCGCGGGCGCTTTGGATCTGCCGGCTCAACTACTCTCGGGCTTTCATCCAGCCTTTGACGAGCTGGACTTTCGCATGGGTCTTTGCGCAGCTGCCGTGGTTTCACAAGAGGTGGTGCCTATTATCAGTTTGGGTATTTTGGACAAGCGCGGCGAGGCCGGGCGTTTGGGCGGTGGCATCTTCCAAGTGCCCTTAGCTCTCTTCCAAGATGCGCTGGCGGGACTGTCTGAGGCATGATGACAAGCCTGAATAAGCTGTCCCTTTCGCAAGCTGCCCGACGGGTCGCGTCGGGCGAGTTTACGGTCGGGGATTACTGGCAAGCCTGTCAGCATCGGATCGCTGCCCGAGAGGACTCGGTCGGTGCATTCACTTACTTTGATCGCACGACGATCAAGACCCAACTCAAGCAGCTTGTCACGGAGGCCCCGAGGAGCCCGATTCATGGGCTTCCCATCGGTGTGAAGGATATATTCGATACGAACGACATGCCGACCGCCTACGGCAGTTCCATTTATGAGGGACACCTATCCAGCCTTGACGCCCATTGTGTCGATCGTCTGCGCACGGCCGGGGCGCTTTTCCCGGGCAAAACCGTTACCACTGAATTCGCCTGTTTTTTCCCGGGCAAGACTCGGAATCCCCACAATCTGGATCACACCACTGGCGGTTCCTCCATGGGCTCGGCGGCGGCGGTCGCCGACTTCATGCTGCCGGTGGCTTTGGGCAGCCAAACCGCCGCCTCGGTCACCCGGCCGGCGGCCTATTGTGGCGTGATCGGCTACAAGGCCAGCCACGGCGCCTTCGACTTAAGTGGAGTAAAGGGTTTGTCGGAGAGTATGGATTCCCTGGGGTTTTTCAGTCGAGACCTGGCAGATCTGACGCTGCTGCGCCAAGCCATTCTCGGCGCGGGTGGGGCTACCCAGCTAACGGCGAAAAAAAGTCTGCGTATCGGATTTGTTCGAACCCCCCATTGGTCGGAGCTGTGCTCGGCCAGTCAGGACGTATTGGAGGCCTCGGTGGGGCGCCTGGAAAAAGCGGGTATGGAGGTTAACGACGTGACGGTCGGTCCCACCGATGGTCGTTTGACCGAGGCCCACAAGACCGTCATGGGCTATGAGGCGGCGCGGGCTTTGTCCTACGAATTCACCCACCATCGCGATCGCTTAAGTCTGCCCATGGCTCAAATGCTTGAGGGTGGGTTAGCTCTGCCGGGGGAGGCCTATGGCGAGGCTTTGACCCTGCGGGACCAATGGCGCGCTCGTTTGGCCGATCTTTTCCAGACGGTCGACCTTTTGCTTGCACCCAGCGCACCGGGTGAGGCGCCCAAAGGCCATGGGTCGACAGGGGATCCCCTTTTTAGCCGCATGTGGAGCTTGCTGGGAAATCCCTCAATTACCTTGCCCGCGGGCACGGGTGCTTTGGGCCTTCCCCTTGGGGTTCAATTGATCGGGCCCATGGCCGGAGACGATCAACTGATTGCCGATGCCCGCCATGTGGAAGCCCTTTTAGGTTAGGTCAATTCACGCAGCGGAGGAAGCACCTGTCGAACGGCGGTGCGCGGCCATCCAGGCTTCAAGATTGGCGATTTCATCCGGGTTGAGGCGCAGCCCCACCTTTGTGCGGCGCCAGAGCACGTCCTCGACGGAATGGGCCCATTCCCGATCCATGAGATAGCTCACTTCGCGCTCGTAAAGGTCGGCGCCGAAATGTTGGCCAAGATCCTCAATGGTCTCGGCTGTCGCCAAGATCTCGGACACGCGCGTGCCATATGTGCGGATAAGGCGCCGCGCTGTAGCCGGTTCCAGGAAGGCAAAACGCTCACCGAGGACCTGTGCGCCCGCCGCCCTTTGATCCATGTCCATGTCACCACCTGGCAGCGGCGCCTTTCCGGTCCAGGACGGGCCCATCTGGGGAAAGACAACGGAAAGCTTGCCGAGAACCTCCTCTGCCAGATGCCGGAAGGTGGTGATTTTACCGCCAAAGACGGATAACAGCAGACCCTCGCCCGCCGGGTGATCCATATCCAAAACGTAATGTCGAGTGGTGGACTGGGCCGAGTCGGAACCATCGTCGAACAGGGGGCGAACCCCAGCATAGGTCCAGACCACCTGATCCGGCGTAACCGCTTTTGCCAGATATTCATTGACCGACTGGCAGAGATAGTCGATTTCCGACGGGTCGATCTCAACCCGATCCAAGTCGCCTTGGTAGTCCACGTCGGTGGTCCCGATAAGGGTGAAATCATCCTCATAGGGGATGGCGAAAACCACTCTCTTGTCGCTGTTTTGGAAGATGTAGGCCTTTTCGTGGTCGAACAGTCGGGGCACCACGATGTGACTGCCTTTGACCAAGCGGAGCGAGGCTTCTTGATTTTGCTTGATGCGGTTGCCGAGCACAGCGCCGACCCAAGGCCCGGCAGCATTCACCAGGGCCTTGGCCGCGATCTTGTGGTCTTGGCCCCTCAGGTGGTCTCGAAAGCTCACCTGCCACGTTCCGCCTTCCCGATTGGCCGAGGTGAGCTCGCAGCGCACCCGAACATCAGCGCCCTGTTCGGCGGCATCCATGGCGTTCAATATCACCAGGCGCGCGTCGTCCACCCAGCAATCGGAATATTCAAAGGCCTTTTTATAGCCGTCCTTGAGGCACTGCCCGCTCACGTCCCTTTTCAGATCCAGGCTTGCACAGGCCGGCAGCTTTTTGCGCCCTCCCAAGTGATCATAGAGAAAAAGCCCAAGACGAATGAGCCAGGCCGGCCGCAGGCCGCGGTGATGGGGCAAAACAAAGCGCAGGGGCCAGACAATATGGGGGGCCGCCCGCCAAAGAACCTCCCGTTCGATCAGCGCTTCGCGCACCAGTGCAAATTCATAGGTCTCCAAGTACCTCAAACCGCCGTGAATCAGCTTCGTTGAGGCGCTAGAGGTGCCGCTGCCCAGATCGCTTTTTTCCAAAAGGAGCACTTTCAGGCCGCGCCCAGCCGCGTCCCGGGCGATTCCGCACCCATTCACTCCGCCGCCGACTACCACCACGTCATACATAAAGGGAGGCTCCCACAGCTCATCTCACCGCCAGGTGGCGGCTTTTCCCACAAAGCATACTTTTCGAAGCTAAAACGAAAGAAATGAAAAAACAACGAAAATCAATTCAGCACGATCGACCTAACTTGAACCATCGGCCAAAACCACTTTCACCTCGCTCTCCCGGCAGATGGCACCGAGGTGGTCGGGTAGGCGGGTGTCGGTAACGAAATAATCGATCTGCGACAGGTGGGCGATGCGCACGGGTGCCGAACGTTCGAATTTCATGGAGTCAGCCACCAAAATGGCGCGCCGAGCATTGGCGATGATAGCCTGGGTTACCTTGACCTCGCGATAGTCATAGTCGAGCAGGGAGCCATCTTCATCGATGGCCGAGGTGCCGATGATGGCATAGTCGACTTTGAACTGCTTAATGAAATCCACCGCAGCCTCGCCCACGATGCCCCCATCCGAGTGACGCAAGGCGCCACCGGCGACAATTACCTCAATCTCGGGATAGCCTGATAAAATATTGATAACATTTAGATTATTGGTAATTACCATTACGCCCACCTTGGTGCGCAGGGCCATAGCGACTTGCTCGGTGGTGGTGCCAATGTTGATCAGGATGGAGCAGTCATTGGGCACCAGGTCGGCTGCGCATTGACCGATCAACTGTTTGCCCTCGGCGGCCAGGTTGCGTCTGGCCTCGTATCCGAAATTGGTGACGCCCGAAATGGCCACGGCACCGCCGTGCACCCGTTGCAGCAGGGCGCGGTCGCAGAGCTCGTTTAAATCCTTGCGGATGGTCTGCGGCGTCACATCGAAATGTTTGGCGAGTTGCTCCACGTTAACCCGGCCGATTTGTCGGGCATAGGCCAAGATATCGCCCTGCCGAGGTTGGATGGGCGTGGCTTGAGGCAGGGGAAAGGGGGCTTTCATGACAAGCTAAATACCGAAGATCCGCTCGTACCGCAAGGGATCGGCCTTTTCGATTGACCTTCGTTTGTTTTCGTTTATGGTTATTAACCATAAAAAGGAAGGGTATTTGACACAAAGGGAGAAAAAGACATGAGGAAACGCCTGATGTTCGCTGTTGCGACAGCGGCTCTGTTGGCGCTGAGCGGTCCGGTTCACGCCGGCATGGAGGAGGCCAAAGCCTGGGCCGAAACCGAATTCCAGCCCACCACACTCACCCCGGAAGAGCAAATGACGGAACTGGAGTGGTTCGTGAAGGCGGCCGAGCCGTTCCAGGGCATGGAAATCAACGTGCTGTCGGAGACCATCCCGACTCATGAATATGAATCCAAAACCCTGGCCAAGGCTTTTGAGGAGATCACCGGCATCAAGGTGAATCACCAGCTCTTGGGTGAGGGCGAGGTGGTCCAGGCGGTGCAAACCCAAATGCAGACCAACCGCAACCTCTATGACGCCTACATCAACGACTCGGATTTGATCGGCACCCATTCCCGCTTGCAGCTCGCGGTGAACCTGAGCGACTGGATGGCGGGCGAGGGCAAGGACGTGACCCTGCCCACATTGGATGTGGACGACTTCATCGGCAAGTCCTTCACCACGGGTCCGGACGGCAAGCTCTATCAGTTGCCGGACCAGCAGTTCGCCAACCTCTATTGGTTCCGCAAGGACTGGTTCGACCGTCCCGAATTGCAGGACAAGTTCCGCGATATGTATGGCTATGACCTGGGCGTGCCGGTTAACTGGTCTGCTTACGAGGACATCGCCGAGTTCTTTTCCGAACACGTCAAGGAAATCGACGGGGTGCGGGTCTACGGGCACATGGACTACGGTAAGCGCGCGCCTGACCTGGGCTGGCGCATGACCGACGCCTGGCTGTCCATGGCCGGCGCGGGCTCCAAAGGTTTGCCCAACGGTCGTCCCATCGACGAGTGGGGCATTCGCATGGAAGAGGGATCGTGCAACCCGGCCGGCGCCTCGGTGTCCCGTGGCGGCGCGGCAAACGGCCCAGCGGCCGTTTATGCCATCCGCAAATGGGACGAGTGGCTGCGCAAGTACGCCCCTCCCGGTGCGGCGGACTATGATTTCTATCAGTCCCTGCCGGCGCTCAGCCAAGGTAATGTGGCCCAACAGATCTTCTGGTACACGGCCTTCACCGCCTCCATGGTGGCGCCCAAGGAAGACGGCAACAACACGGTGGACGACGAGGGCAACCCCTTGTGGCGTATGGCTCCGTCCCCCCATGGTCCCTACTGGGAAGAAGGCCAGAAGCTCGGCTATCAGGACGCCGGGTCCTGGACGCTCTTTAAGTCCACGCCGGTCGATCGCCGCAAGGCGGCTTGGCTCTATGCCCAGTTCGTTGTCTCCAAATCCGTGTCCCTGAAAAAGAGCCACGTGGGCCTGACGATCATCCGCGACAGCGACATCAATCACGAGTCCTTCACGGAACGCGCTCCCAAGCTTGGTGGGCTGGTTGAATTCTACCGCTCGCCGGACCGGGTCAACTGGACCCCCACCGGTGTCAATGTGCCGGACTATCCCAAGCTGGCTCAGTTGTGGTGGCAGAACATCGGCGACGTGAACTCGGGCGCTTTCACGCCCCAGGAAGCCATGGACCGTTTGGCCGGTGAAATGGACCAGGTCATGGGTCGGATGCAGCGGGCTGATGAGGCCAACAACACCTACGGCGGCTGCGGCCCGCGCCTCAACGAGGAAAAAGATCCCTCCGATTGGCTCGGCAAGGGTGGCGCCAAGGCGAAGCTTGAAAACGAGAAACCTCAGGGTGAGACCATCGCCTATGACGCTCTGATTTCACGCTGGTCCAGCCAGTAATACTTAACCTCCCGCGGAGGTCCTCCGGTTCGCTGCCATAACAGGGGATCGGAGGACTTTCTGTCGCGGAGCCTGGAATTCTCCGTATAAACTGTTCCCCGCTCTCCCTTTCTGTCCAAGTCATGGTAAGGACAACGTTTCTATGTCCCTTGAGCTGAAATCCGTGACCAAAGTGGTGGATGGGGACACGCATATTCACGCCATGGATTTGTCCTTGTCACCGGGCAGTTTTAATCTGCTTTTGGGCACGACCTTGGCCGGCAAAACCACCCTAATGCAGCTTATGGCGGGGCTTGAGCGGCCCACGTCGGGTGAGTTGTGGTTCGACGGCAAAGACGTTACCGGCGTTGCCGTCCAGAAGCGCAACGTCTCCATGGTCTATCAACAGTTCATCAACTATCCCAATTTTACGGTTTTTGAAAATATTGCCTCACCTTTGCGGGTCGCTGCCCTGCCGGGTGACGAGATAAAGCGTCGGGTAGGCGAGATGGCCGAGCTCCTCAAACTATCACCGCTGTTGGACCGCCACCCATCGGAGCTTTCGGGCGGTCAGCAGCAACGCACCGCCATGGCACGAGCCTTGGTCAAGGACTCAAGCCTGCTGCTCCTGGACGAACCTCTCGCCAATCTGGATTTTAAGCTGCGCGAAGAACTGCGGGACGAGTTGCCCCGCTTGTTTGCGGATCGGGACTGCGTGGTGGTCTACGCTACCACCGAGCCGGTGGAAGCTTTGCTCTTTGGCGGCAACACGGCCACCCTTTTTGAAGGGCGCCTGACCCAGTTTGGCCCCACCAGTGAAATCTATCGGGCCCCGAACACGCTGGTGAGTGCCAAGGTCTTGTCCGACCCGCCGATGAATACGGCTGAAGTGGTCAAGAGCGCGGGACATTTTCAATTAGCTGACGACATTCGCTGGCCGGCTCCCGACTCATTGGTGGGCCTGGCCGATGGGCCCTATACCTTTGGGATTCGGCCCCATCACGTGACGCCCCAGGGCACCGGTTCAAGCGCTGTACCGGTGGACGGCCTGGTTCAAGTCACCGAGCTCAGCGGTTCGGAAAGCCTGGTTCACTTCTCCATGCGAGGCCACCCTTGGGTGTCTCAATCTCATGGCATTCACGCCTTCGAGGTGGGCGCGACGGCGGAGCTCTTTATGGACGTCTCCAAGGGCCTGCTCTTTGATTCGTCCGGCCACCTTGTGGCCCTTTAAGCGGCAAGAGCGGGGGACATTAACACAGATGGCGAAGATCTCACTCAAGGGCTTGCGCCATAGCTACGCCGCCACGCCGACCCAGGATGACGATTGGGCTCTCAAACACCTGGACGTGGATTGGAGTGACGGGGGTGCCTACGCCCTTTTGGGTCCGTCGGGCTGCGGTAAGACGACCCTCTTGAACATTATCTCCGGTTTGCTGCATCCCTCCGAAGGGCGGGTCCTTTTTGACGATCAAGATGTGACCGACTTGCCGCCGGACCAGCGCCATATCGCCCAGGTGTTTCAGTTTCCCGTGGTCTACGACACCATGACGGTCTTCGACAATCTGGCCTTTCCTTTGAGGAATCGTGGTGTTGACGAGGGGCAGGTCAAACAACGGGTCGCCGAGATTGCGGAGATGACCGATCTGACGGACATGCTGCAAAAGCGGGCCAAGGGCCTGACAGCCGACGGGAAGCAAAAGATCTCTCTGGGCCGGGGGCTGGTGCGCTCGGACGTGAACGTGATCATGTTCGACGAGCCTTTGACCGTCATCGATCCCCATTTGAAATGGCAGTTGCGCTCCAAACTCAAGGAGCTGCACCAGCGGGTTAATCGGACCATGATTTACGTCACTCACGACCAGGTGGAGGCCTTGACCTTTGCCGATAAAGTAGTGGTCATGAACTTCGGCCAGGTGGTGCAGATCGGCACACCCGTGGAGCTGTTCGAGCAGCCCCAGCACACCTTCGTGGGCCACTTCATCGGCTCGCCGGGCATGAATTTGCTTCCCTGCCAGGTCAACAACGGCAATGCCTACGTGGCCGGGCAGGAAATTGGCACGGCGAACAAGTTGGAGGGATCTGCCGGCGGCACTTTGGAAGTTGGGGTGCGTCCCGAATTCATTTCTCTTGCCGATGACGGCATCCCGGTGGACATCACACGGGTCAGTGATGCAGGGCGCTTCAGTATTGTGGACGCCCAAATGGGATCGCACGCGATCAAATTTCTGGTGGCCGAGGGTCAGGCGATTCCGACAGCGGATGCGCGTGTCAGGCTGAACCCCGGCTATACCCGCATTTACCAGGACGGCTGGTTGGCCGGCCGAGAGGCGGCATCTTGAAAAAGACCGTCAATCAAAAGGCCTGGTTCTTTGTCCTGCCGGTTTTGATCTTGGTGGCCTTTAACGCGATCATTCCGTTGATGACCGTGGTCAACTATTCGGTTCAGGAGACCTTCGGGGACAACACCTTCTTTTGGGCCGGCGTTCTCTGGTTCGAGGAAGTGCTCCACTCGGACCGCTTTCATGCCGCCTTGGGGCGCCAGCTCTTTTTCACCTTTACCATTCTGGCCATTGAAATCCCTTTGGGCGTTGCCATTGCCTTGGCCATGCCCCGCCGGGGCCCCTGGGTCTCGGTCTGTTTGATCTTGATGGCCCTTCCTCTCCTCATTCCTTGGAATGTGGTGGGGGCCATGTGGAACATCTTCGCCCTGCCCGATATCGGATTGTTGGGGCGGACGATCAACGCGTTGGGCATTGATTACAATTTCACCCGCCAGCCTTATAGCGCCTGGGCGACCCTCATCGCCATGGATGTCTGGCACTGGACGTCGCTTGTCGTGCTTTTGGCCTATGCGGGTTTGGTCTCCATTCCCGATGCCTACTATCAAGCCGCGAAGATCGATGGGGCCCGGCCCTTTGCCATCTTCCGCTATATCCAACTGCCTAAGCTGAAGCGGGTTTTGACCATTGCGGTGCTGCTGCGCTTTATGGATTCTTTTAACATCTATACCGAGCCCTTCGTGCTAACCGGGGGCGGGCCGGGCAATTCCACTACTTTGCTCTCCATCGATTTGGTGAAGGTGGCCCTGGGGCAGTTCGATTTGGGGCCGGCGGCCGCCATGTCCCTAATTTATTTCCTGATTATCCTGCTGTTCTGCTGGATCTTTTATACCCTCATGATGCGGAACGAGGATCAGTGACCATGCGCGCGAAATGGCTGGTGCCCACCCTCTATATCGTTTTTTTGATGCTGCCGATCTATTGGCTGCTCAACATGTCCTTTAAGACCACCAACGAGATACTGGGCGGCTTCAGCCTCTGGCCCCAGGACTTCACGCTCGAGAACTACCAAAAGATTTTCACCGATCCCACGTGGTACACGGGCTACATTAACTCGCTGATTTATGTGAGTATCAACACGGTGATCTCCGTGGGCGCCGCCCTGCCGGCCGCTTACGCTTTTTCCCGCTACCGCTTCATCGGTGACAAGCACCTGTTTTTCTGGCTGTTAACAAACCGTATGGCGCCGGCCGCGGTTTTTGCATTGCCCTTCTTCCAACTCTATTCCGCTGTTGGTCTGTTCGACACTCACATCGCCGTGGCCTTGGCCCACACCCTCTTTAATATTCCTTTGGCCGTTTGGATCTTAGAGGGCTTCATGTCCGGCGTGCCGCGGCAGCTGGACGAGACAGCCTATGTGGACGGCTATTCCTGGGGCCGCTTTTTCGTCAAAATCTTCTTACCGACGATTGCGGCAGGGATTGGCGTGGCCTGCTTCTTCTGCTTCATGTTCTCTTGGGTGGAGCTGCTCTTGGGTAAGACCTTGACGGCTGTTGAGGCCAAGCCCATCGCCGCCACCATGACGCGCACCGCCTCCACCTCGGGCTATGAGCTGGGATTGCTGGCGGCTGCGGGGACCTTGACCATCGTGCCGGGGGCTTTTGTGATCTATTTCGTGCGCAACTATATCGCCAAGGGCTTCGCTCTTGGCCGGGTTTAACTTGGGGCAGTTATAGGGAAAGGGAGGCGAGACCATGGATCTATCCTGGATGGCCTGGACTTGGCCCACGGCAGCTTTTTTCATCTTCATCGCCGGTTGCTTGGCGACTATGGCCTTTTTGGAATGGCGCCATCCGGGCGGTGGCCCGCGCCACGGTGTGCTCGGCTTGGACACCACCCGCGGCGATCGCCTCTTCATCAGCCTTCTGGGCAGCGCCTTCATCTTCCTGGCCTGGCTTGGCCTGGTCGGCACCCCCCTCTGGGCGCCCTTGGGCATCGCCGTCGCCTACGGCTTTTTGGTCTTTCGCTACGTGTGAGGCGGGCGGTAAAGTCTCCGAAAGCAGCATTTATTTCAGGCCTAAGCCATCCGGCCGTCGTTTTGCTGTAAGAGCGCCCGGGGATCCGGGCAGGTCAGTAGAACGCAACCTGCTCCCTGTCCTCTACGCCATTTTTGCCTCTGGGCGCGAGGAGCATTCGCCTTTGGTCTACCCGCGGCACCATCGCTGTCGAATTTTCACGAGGAAGAGATCACCATGCAACTACAGCTCTGTTCCTGGCCTGAAGTCGAAACATATCTCAAGAGCTCCAGCGGCATCATTGTTCCGATTGGCTCGACCGAACAGCATGGCCCAACGGGTTTTATTGGGACGGACGCCTTCTGTCCGGAGCTCATCGCCAAAGGGATTGGCGACAAGCTGGGGGTTATGGTGGCGCCGACCCTTTCGATCGGAATGGCACAGCACCATCTAGGTTTTCCCGGATCGGTGACTCTCCGACCCTCGACTTTAATGGCGGTG
>JBCCHN010000071.1:0-26353 GCA_039028695.1 Pseudomonadota bacterium | reverse complement strand
GGGTCGGATTCCAGGCACATGATGGAGATGGCGCTCGGTATTTCGGCTTAAAGCCGCCTATGCAAATCGACGTTTCATCTCGCGAAGTCTGGTAGGCAGAGCCTAGATTAATCGAAACGTGAGCTTACAACAGAACCGCACCCAAACGCGGTAAATTTTTTGGATCGGCCGCTTCAAACACTGCCGTTGGCGTGCTGACTCGACAATGTCCGCCATCGGCCAAAAACACCAAAGCGGGTCGGATTTCTTTCACGCCTGCAGAACCTCGTTAAGCGGACCCCTTTAGGACGATTACCAAGAGTGTGAACGGCCATTCTCGTGGAGCTGACTCCCGACCGGCTGGGCATTCATCCATTTTGATCGCACTGCCGCCGACTCTGGACTCATTCACCTGACAGGACTGAGGCTTAAAGTGACCCAAGGCGACCTATTAACAAGTGGGCACACTTAGGCGAACTTCTCCCTGGCCGGCGTTGACCTCGGTTACCGCTTGAGCAAAAGATAAACTGCGATTTAATAAGCCCTGCCAAGGGCAACCCTGATCGACTCTCCACTTACACCGCTAGCCTCCTCAGACGCCAGGAACGCGATCATTGCGGCCACTTCTCCTGGCGTCGCAACGCGACCAGCAGGATACAATGCGGCCCGTTCCTCCCAAACTTGCTCAGTCGTGATGCCGCGATCACTTGCTTCCTGGCGGGCCGAACGTTCGGCCATTTCGGTCCGGACCCAGCCAGGCAATACCGCGTTCGATGTAATACCGTAAGCGCCACCATCCATTGCAACCGAACGCATCAACCCCAGTAGCCCAGCCTTGGAACTGTTGTATGCACTTCCCGCGGGTTCCGCGACCAGTGCTGACGTGGAACTTGTATAAACTACGCGCCCGTATTGGCGTTCGATCATTCCCGGCATCACCAGCCTAGAAAGATGAAATGGCCCATCAAGATTAATCCGAATCGACTCACCCCAATCGTCAAGCTCCTGTTTCCAGACCACCCGCTCGTGGGCCGAGCCGAGGCCATGGTTGCAGACAAGAATATCAATTGGGCCCAGCCGTTGCCGGGCATCCGCAACTGCTTTGGCACAACCCTCTGCCGTTCCAAGATCTGCCACCGAATATTCAAATCCGGTTTCCATAAGTTCCTGTTTGCTTCGCCCGACGCACATCACTTGAGCGCCCTGTGACACCAATAGGGCAGCTGTTGCACGCCCAATACCTCGACCACCACCCGTAACAAGGGCTACGCGCCCCTCGACTCCAGCCATCTTTCCAACTCTCCCTATGGAAATGTCGAACCATCATTTAGATTGGCACACCATCCAGAAATCAAACCCTGCCATTGCATGACAGGTTTCGGCTATCGTCCGATCACCCCCATCGATACCAACTGATTCAGATCACTCCCAGACAGCAGGCATGGGTCAAGCGACCCCTGGAATGGAAGATTTGACCCTATGCGGACTTGGCAACAATCAGCGAAGCTGGAATTGGCGCGCGCCATTTGCCGTTGTCAGCGAATTTCTCCCGAACTTTCGCGGTTACAGCCGATTTTATTGCCACGCGGTTTTTGTCGGGCTGCTGAGTGAGCAGGTAGCCGCCACGAGGAGCGCCCTGTTGAAATATTTCGGCAAGTGTCTCGGGTTCTTCGAGCAACCAAAAGCAATCGACCCGCTCCTGCGTTTCAATGGCGAAACCTGTATCTGCGAGGATCGAGCGTGCGGTATCCTCATTTGCAAACTGATGAAAATTCGGACTGTCAGGCATACGTACCGCTGGGTCTCCGTGCTCCTGCACACTGCTGTAGAAGACCTGAAAGACCGGTGAAACGTCAGGACCACACCAAGATGTCATAATTAACTGACCACCTGGCTTCACCACTCGGCGGATTTCTCGAAGCGCTTTGGGCTGATCGGGGATATGCATGATTCCAAAATTGCAGATAATCGCATCGAACTCCTCGTCTTCGAATGGAAGATTCTGCGCATCGGCCTCGATGAACTCTACCAGCGGCAAACGCTGACGAGCATGAGCCAGCATCTTCGGTGAAAAGTCAGCGCCAACAACCGAAAACCCGTCTTTGAGCAATGCCTCGCTGACATTGGCCTGGCCACAGCATAGGTCCAACACTCGTGCGCCTGGCGTCACCCGTTTTACGATTGAAGGTATGGCGAGATCGCTGGCGGATGAGAACAGGGTGACGTATCCGGAAGATATACCGTCGTCCGTCCAGCCTGCTTTCTCCAGTTCGGCAAAGCCTTCATACGAGCCCATGCATCATTCTCCATTTTAAGCCATCAGTTGGTCGATGATAACTGCGCACAAATCATCAAGCTACGCCTAAAATGTTTGCTTATGGCTATTTTTCTCCGTCAGCGGTGGACTGGATTGACGACTGCTTCAGCTCATAAAGTGGACCTGATATTATAGAATTACCAAGATCGTTAAGGATGGGGACAATTGACATCAGCATTTCAACTGGCGACGGCTTGCGATAGGAAGATTCCTCTTTAAGAAGGCTTGATCGGTCTCATTCAACATGAAGCCAATTGCAAGTAATTCCGATGTTTCGAATCACCTACCACGGCTGTGCGCAACGCTCAGGAGTCTCGTTATTTCATCGGTGAAAGGCTGGTGGGAATAAGCCGATGAATAATTGCCTTTTCGCGAATCAGGAGTCTTCCGATCTTGGGAGAGAGCTCAGATTTCCAATGGGCACTTTCATAGACTTCTGCATAGAGTCGCTCGCGGTCAGCTTCATCTTCGAAACGGCGAATCCAAATGTATATCGAAGGATCGTCCTCAGCGCAGAAACTAGCTACTAACCTCATACCCTTCGAGACGACATAGGGGATGATTTCACCCTCCATCAATTCCAACCACGGGGCCATTTGCCCATTGCGGACCTTGTACTGGCGCAGTTCGTAAAGTGCCATAAAAGCCTCCCTAGTGACCACAGCCTTAAGCGACGTTGGGCCCAAATCCCTCAACGACTATTTTGCCTTTGGCGCTACCCGCTTCGATCAGGCGATGGGCCTCACGGAGGTTGGCCGCATTGATCGGGGAAAGAACCTGACTAACGGTGGTTCTTATGCGGCCTGCGTCAATCTCGTCCGCCACCCAAGTCAGTAGCTCATGCTGCTCGATCACATCAGAGGTCTGATGCATGGGCCTAGCGAACATGAATTCCCAATGCAGGCTGGCCCCTTTCATTTTCATGCCATCCATCGGCATCGGCAGATCGGTTTCGTCGATTGTGACGATGCCTCCTTGTGGCCGGATCAACTCGACGGCTGTTTCCCAATGGTGCATATTGTTAAAGATTGCGACATAGTCGACATGCTCGATACCGAGCGCGCGGACTTGGGCGACCAAATCCTTGCGGTGATTTACCACATGGTCGGCGCCGAGTCTGCGAACCCAATCTTCGGTTTCCGGCCGCGATGCGGTAGCGATCACCACCAGCCCAGCATGTTTTGCCAACTGAATTCCTATGGAGCCAACCCCGCCACCCGCGCCGATGATTACGATAGATTTGCCCTTGTCTCTTCCATCCCGATCGATGCCCAGACGGTCAAAAAAAGATTCATAGGCAGTGATTGTGGTGAGAGGCAATGCGGCAGCCTCGGTATGGCTCAAGGTTCTTGGCTTGCGGCCGACAATTCGCTCATCGACCAGCTGATATTGCGAATTGCAGCCAGCCCGCATGATATCACCCGCATACCAGACCTCATCACCTGGCTGGAAGAGCGAAACATGATCCCCAATGGCTTCTACGACCCCGCTTGCATCCCAGCCGATTACGCGAGGTGGGTCTTCAGTTTCACCCGCCTTGCCACGGCCGAGTCGCACTTTTGTATCGACCGGATTGACCGCAACCGCCTTCACAGAAACTAGGATATCGCGACCGCTTGGCTGGGGCGTTGGAAGATCTACGTCGATAAGGGACTTCGGATCGCTGATTGGTAGATAGTGCGTCAAAGCAACCGCCCGCATCAGAAACCTCCTCGGTATCAATAGCTAACTGACGACGGTCATCTCGTTCAAAGTGAACTTTTCAACAGCACCCTCGGTGGCAGCCATGTAGGCGGCAAGGTGTGGCGCGTTCATGTGATTTTGCCAAAGTTCTCTGCTGGTCCAGTTCTCATAAAACAGGAAGTGGGACGGGTCTTCATTGTCTTGGTGTAGATCGTATTGAATGCAGCCTTCTTCCGTTCGAGTGATATCAATAAGCTTTTTCAACTCGGTTTTGACCAGATCGATGCTGTCAGCCTTGGCATGAACGTTGGCGACGATCGTGAGGTTTGCCATTTCATAACTCCTTGTCGTGGATTGCCTAACGAGATATTTGTTAAAGTTCCATTTGACAAGTACGCACAATTTGGTGCAGTAGGCACAAAAAGTATACTATGGAGGTTGCATGCGGTTCGAACGCTATGATTGCTCGCGCGGTTGCCCGGTTGAAGCGGCGTTGGAGCGGATCGGTGGGAAATGGAAAGGGGTCGCGCTCTATCACTTGCTTCAAGGTCCCATGAGATACAACGAGCTAAAGAGAGCCGCCGGGACTGTCACGCAGCGAATGCTGACGAAACAACTAAGGGAACTGGAAAGCGATGGCCTGATCGTACGCAAGGTCTTTCCCGTGGTTCCGCCACATGTCGAATATAGCCTGAGCGAGAAAGGCAAGACCTTGCAGCCGATTCTATTGGCTCTTCGCGATTGGGGACAGAGCTACGTGTGAACTTACCGCTGTGGCTTGGTGAAACGAATGAAGGCTGATGCCCTGGACTTAGAGGCCGCCGGAAGAAGCTTAGAAAGCAAGGATTGGAAAACAAGGACCGTCGAAAACTCGGCGCAAGCTCTTCCAGGCCATCATCAAGACGAAAGCTGCCCGGTGACGCTTTGTGACGACGGCTTTTTCAACGGTTCCATTGATGTTGAGATCGGCAATAGACGGGGATCTTCTTAAATTGTGGGCTCTGCTGGCAGTTAGTCCTGACACTTTCCGAGCGTGATGAAGGCGGATAAAAGACCTAGATTATTGCTGATCGTCATCAGCCAGACCGCCTTTAACAAAATTACCAATAGTGTGAAGCGCCGGAACTGCTGCTGTATCGGTTCGAGTTCATCTTGTATGACAAAGTCTCCAAAGCATTGAATTCGGGCGAGAACAATCGAAGACCTAATTCGGTGATCAATAGCAGTGAACAAAGCTTTTATTGAGACTAGATTGGAGGTCGCGCGTGCGCCCACGGCATCGTCTTCTCAACCGCTGCGCCGATACGTAAAGCCAGGGCGTCGTCCCACTTGCGGGCAACAATCTGGACACCGGTAGGAAGACCCTCATGAAAACCGGATGGTACAGCAAGCACAGGGCACTGTGCCGTGTAATTGAAGAGCGACGTCATACCCATACCGCGCAAGAAACCATTTTCGTCGACTTCGGCAAAGTCGCCGCCGCTCAAGCTTGCCGGCGGCGCCACAATGCACATTGTTGGGCAGATCAAGGCGTGGTGCTCATCGAGGATTCTTCCCAATTTTTGCCATTGAACGGTTCGTCTGAACTCCCATTGTCGCTGAGTGACCGCATCGATGTTCTGACCCGCCTCCACCAAATCGACAAACTCTCTGCTCAAACGGCCCCGGTTCTTGGACAACGGCACATCAGTCATATTGGCGTAAGCGGCTGCCATAAACACGCGCCAAGTTCCATACCAGTCATCTACGGCTGACTTGTCCCAGTCGAGATCGACCTCGGTGACCGTCGCGCCAGAATCGCGCAGTGACTCTGCGACGCGCCACAGGTTCGCTTCGACGCCGGGGTCGACAGCGTAGAAACCAAAATTGACATTTAGAGCGATTTTCAGACTCTCGACATTGGCTTGCGGCGGCAGACTCAAATCGCAACATGGTAGGGATTGAATGTCTGATGGATGTTCACCCTGCGTTGCGCTCAAAAACATCGTGGCATCCTCGATCGTCCGCGCAAGCGGTCCAAAATGAGATATACTGTCGAACACAGTATCGATCACATCCATGGGAATTCGGCCTAACGAAGGCTTCAACCCGACAATGCCGCAGAGAGCCGCTGGCATGCGAATACTTCCGCCCATGTCCGTGCCTTCGGCCAGCGGCACGCAGCCGGAAGCCACAGCTGCGCCGGAACCGCCAGACGATCCGCCTGGCGTTCGTTCCGTGTTCCATGGATTTCGGGTGATACCCCAAAGCGGCGATTCCGTGAATCCGGTCGTGGCGAACTCCGGTGTCGTTGTCTTGCCAAGCATGATGGCGCCGGCGGCTTCCAACCGTTGGATGATGACCGGGTCGTAATTCGGAACCCAGTCTTCAAGCAACCTGGAGCCCCGCGTCGTGACCTTGCCTTTTGTAGGAGTAAAATCCTTAATTGCTAGAGGAATGCCGGTCAGTAGAGGGGCATTGTAGCCCTCACGTGTGAGAGTTTCTTCGGCGATACTAGCTTTTTTCAAGGCTTCTTCTGGATAAATGAAACAGAAACAGTTCAGGTCAGGATTCACGTCCTCAATTCGTCTCAATGCATTCTGAACCACATCAACAGGCGATAGTTCCTTCGTGCGGTAAAGTCGGGCGAGGTCGCTTGCTGGCGTATAGCAGAGGTCGATATCAGTCATAGACCTTGTGCTCCTTCCTGATAGGCCATCCAATCGGCGGACGCATGCAAATCGTTGTGAACGAGTTTTTCGGAGGGCAAGAACTGTCCTCGCCTAAGGTTTGATTGGCTTGTCCGAGCTCGAGTGAGCAATTAATTCAAAGCAATTCATTTTAAGTGTTTCCACCCCGGCAAAGGTTTCGCTGTACCAAGCATTGGAAGGCTCTGCCCATTTGCAAAGACAGTCATGCCCGTATCCAGAATCGACTTTCGTGGGCTGCTACTAAAGACGAAGCTACGTTCTTTCAGATAAAATTGGGATAACCGCTCTCAGAAAAATCATGGCACCAATATGCAAAAAATCGGACGAATTTATCCTCGTTAATGGGTATCTGTTTAACCGAATTACCAAGAGCCATAAGCCTGAAAGCCCAGTTTTTCGCGCTTTGCCGTTACTTCAATGGAGATTGGCATTGAGCTTAGCACGAAGGTTCCGAACGTCCCCCTAGCGAGTTAATCGCAAAAGGCGGCTAGCTCCGGAGGCCGCAATCCCAATAGACCAAAGCCCAGCCATGCACTAGGCTTCAATTTGAGCCGCCCAGGAGGGGTCGGTCGAGTTCGATTCTGACTCAACATCGCTGGGCCAATAAAGGACATCAATAAAAGTTTTTTCGGAGATAAAGATTTGATGGGATTCAAGGGCGAGTTGGCACCAAACTCCAACCTTTTCAGCCAAACGATGGTGGCCTTCGCATCTGTTTTGTCATTGGTCGCAGGGCTTTGGTCTAGTGCGGCAAAAGCACAGGACATCTCATCGGAAGATGTGATCGCCCAAGTCGAAGAAGTGTCTCCGGTCGTCATCGATGTTGCATCGCGCCTTTGGCATTTTGCGGAAATCTCTCTTCTTGAAATCCAGTCGTCAGCGCTCTTGAAGGATCTTCTTGTCCAGAATGGATTTGAGATCACGGCAGACGGCGTTGCGGGTGTCCCGACGGCATTTGTCGCCGAGTACGGTAGCGACGGTCCGGTTTTGGGAATCATGTTAGAGTATGATGCATTGCCGGGATTGGGGAATGCCCCGGTGCCCATGTTGCAGCCCCGTGCCGACGGCACTTTGTCCGGACATGGATGCGGCCACAACCTGATCGGGGCCGGATCGTTAGGCGCCGCCATTGCGCTTAAAGGCCTGCTGGAGCAAACCGGGACTCCCGGCAGGCTTCGGATCTATGGCGGTGCCTCTGAAGAAACCGAGGGTGCAAAAGTCTATATGGCACGGGCGGGCCTCTTCGACGATGTGGATGCTATGCTGCATTGGCACCCCGCCCCGCTCACGGGCACCATGAATGTTCGCACATCAGCGCAACAGCAGATATTTATCGAGTTTCAGGGCAAGACCGCTCATGCAGGGAACAATCCTTGGGATGGGCGAAGCGCGCTAGATGCCGTGGAATTGTTCCTTCACGGCGTGAACGCTATGCGCGAGCATGTGAAGCCTACTGCCCGGATTCACTACATCATTCGAGACGGCGGGCAAGCTGCCAACATTGTGCCCGACTATGCTTCTGTCCAAATGACTTTTCGCGACGCAACCCGCGACGACGTCCTGGCGGGTGTCGAGTGGCTGGAACAAATGGCCGAAGGTGCTGCCCTGATGACGCAGACGACTGCTTTGTTCGTCCCGTATTATGGGATGCACGATTTGCTGCCCAACACACCCTTGGCGGAACGTATGCAAAGTCACCTGGAGATGCTGGGCGCACCTGAGTTCAGTGAAGAAGAGCAAGAATTTGCCCGCACCCTTCAGTCAAACGTTGGTTTGGAGCCGACGGGCATGTCAAGCACCCTGCCTCCTCTGGTCAATGAGCCAACAACGGGCGGAAGCACGGACGTTGGCGATGTCAGCTGGTTGACCCCAACGATGGGTGTCGTCGTTGCCAGCATTCCCGAAAACATTGGTTTGCATACATGGATGGCAACAGCCAGTCACGGGACGACCATCGGTGACAAGGCCGCCATCACGGCAGCTAAATCGTTAGCGCTGCTGGGATGGGACATTCTGACAGACGAGGAGTTGCGTGCGGAGATGCGCGCTGATTTCGAGCGCCGGACCGATGGTTTTACCTATGTATCACCCATTCCAGATTTCCTGATGGAACCAGTTGGGCTCCCAGAAGACATGCGCAGCTTTGAAAGCGTTGTTGAACTGCGTGAAACCTTGCTGAAACAGCAATCCGACCATGAACACACACATGGTGACCACTTCCATTCCCATTGATCTTTGAACTGAATGCGCGGGTATCATAACAAATATGTTCCCAAGCATAATAAGGAACTCAAAGGCACCATTTAGCAAAATTACCAACAGGCATAAGCCGGGAAGCCGGGGTTTTCGCGCTTTACAGGCGTTCTAACGGCGATTCTCGTTGAGCTGAGTCCTGACCAACTGCACAATCCGCCCGATTGCAATGCGAGAGGGAGCGTGAAAAACCGGTATTCACTTGTAAGCGCACTCCCTGCCAATTGGAGCAGTCGGTCCATCCCATTAGCAGTCATGTAAATCGAACCGTTGGCCAGTGCCTCGAATGTCGTCACTATTCGCATTTAGGTGTCATAAAGGAATACAGATGTCCGACCGTCAGACAGAACTTGAGAAAAACAAGGCGTTGGTCATGCGCTATATCAATGAGGTCCAGCAACAGCACTCCCTAGCAGCCGTAGCGGAACTCTATGCAGAGGATTTTGTCGATCATTCTCGGATAGCGGATGGAATGTTTGATGGCGGATTGACCCAACTCACCGAGGGGTTATTTGCATTCTCGCGAGCATTTCCCGACTTAGAGGTCACGGTCAACTTTATACTAGCAGAGGGCAACAAGGTCGTCGTCCACAAGTCATTCCGAGGGACTCAAATGGGGTCATGGAGGGGCGCCGAGCCGACAGGTAAACGCGTTGAGTGGGAACTTGTCAGTATTTATGGAATACGAGACGGCAAGATCGCAGAGTACTGGGGAGTCGAAGCTTCAATGAAGCCATTGGATTGACGAGCGTAAGACACCAGCATGCGAACCCATTTAACATTATTACCAAGACCATTAAATGCGGGAAGCTTGCTTGTGATCGGCCGCTTGCGGGATTTGGTTTCAAACGATCAGTTTCTTTTCCCGGCGTAACTTTGCAGGTCTTTTTGAATTACCCTTTTTGGATTTTCCCAGTGAAAACAAAGATCGCGGAATCGCCAAGCAAGCCTGGGGTGCAAGGCAATTGACGGCGCGACTTTTTGAGGCCTTCAGGTCATGGACATTTAGCCGTGCAGCACCGCTTCACCAATCCAGGCCTTTTGAGTCTTCGTCGTCCTCGTCCATTTGCTCGATGGCAGCTTCGGTGGAAAAGGAGGTGGCAAGGGCCGAGGTAGCCGAGGTGATCTGCAGGGCTGGTCCTTGCTCGGCCAAGGGCACCGCCTGGCGGCGGGTCATGCGGTAGAGGGCAAAGAGCCCGATTAGGGCGTGGATGATCGCCAGGCAGAAGAAATAGGTGGGTGGCCCAAATTCGCCCATGAAAAAGGCCCCCAGGACCGGCCCGATGGCCGCACCGATGCCCACGCACATGTAAAGGGTGCCGCTGGCCGCCACCATCTGCTCGGGGGTCAGGTTGTCATTCGTGTGCGCCACGCAGACCGAATAGAGGGGCAGACACATGCCGCCAAAAATGCAGGTGATTACCAGCAACAAGGTACCGGACTCCGCCGTCAAAGTGCCTGCAAAAATGGCCGCCGTGCCGGCAAGAAGGGTAATCGTGGTCAACATCATCCGCCGGTCGAATCGATCGGAAAGGGCGCCGATCGGAAACTGAAACAGCATGCCGCCTACATAAATTGCCGCCAAAAAGAGGGAAATCTCCGTCAGGGAAAGGCCCATGCCCTCGGCATAGACGGCACCCATACCCAGCACCAGGCCGTGAGCCATGCCGGTGCCAAAACTGGCCACCACGCCCAGGGGCGAGAGGCGATAAAGGCCCATCATGCTCACCGATTCGGGCTTTTCGAAAGCCGGCGCCTGACCGCCGCTCAGCAGCATGGGAACTAGGGCAAAGGAAATCAGGATCGAGGACAGGATGAAAAGGTCCGCACCGCTGGCATCATCGATGTTCAAAAGCAATTGCCCGCCGGCCATGCCGCCCAAAACGAGCAGCATGTAGACGGCAAAGAGCTTGCCGCGGGTTTCATTGGTGGCCCGGTCGTTAATCCAGCTTTCCGCCACAATGTAGAGGCCGGCATAACAAAAGCCCGTCGCGACCCGCATCAGGACCCAGCTGGGCACATTGACAAAAAGAACGTGAAGCAGCACGGCGGTCGAGGCGACAGAGGCCATAGCGGCGAAGACCCGCACATGACCGACGACGGAGATGAGACGGGGCACCAAGGCCGATCCCAGAAGAAAGCCGGCGAAATAGCCGGACATGATCAGCCCCGTGGCCGTGGTGGGGAAGCCGGCCTGGGTGGCGCGAATGCCGATGAGCGAGCCCTGCAGGCCATTACCCACCATGATGAGGGCCACCCCTAAGAATAACGGCCAAGCGGAGCGAACAACAGACGGCATCGGCGGAATTTCCACGCAAAAATAATACCCAAACGGCTTATGCAGCAGAACGCGCCGCAGATCCACTCAAATACAATCGAAAAATTTCAAATTTTTGAATCTTGCCGGAAAGACCCCACCGGCACGGGATAAAAATGACCATCAACCGGCCGCGGCGATGGTCTCTTCGAGCTGTGGCGTAAATCCCACCAAGACCCCGCCTCGATGGACCACGACCGGGCGCTTGATCAGAGCCGGATGGGCCAGCATGAGGGCCCGCGCCTTGGCCTGGTCCAAATCCGTCTGCTCGGCGGGGTCCAGTTGCCGCCAGGTGGTGCCCCGCCGATTCAGCAGAGCCTCCCACCCAACCGCTGCAATCCAGACATCAAGCTGCTCGGCGGCGAGGCCGTCAGCCCTCAGATCGTGAAAGACATGGGCAGCCCCACGACCTTTGAGCAGCTTTATGGTCTTGCGGCAGGTGTCGCAGTTCTTCAGGCCATAGACCGTAATCATGCTTGTCCCGCCACGATTGCTGTAAGCCTGGAAATTAGTTTCGGGACCGAAGCTTCAGTTTTTCCCGGGCCTCGTCCGGGCCGACCACGCGGGCGCCCAGCAACTCGACAATCTTGACGGCCTTTTCGACCAGTTGGCCATTGCTGGCAAGCACGCCCCGCTCCAGATAGAGATTGTCCTCCAGGCCAACCCGCACATGACCGCCCAAAAGCACGGCTTGCGCCACCATGGGCATTTGCATGCGCGAAATGCCAAAGCCCGCCCACTGGGCCCCGGCGGGCAGCTCATCGGCCATGCCCTTCATGGAGTGGGTTGAGGCCGGGGCGCCCCAAGGAATGCCCAAGCAAATCTGGAAAAGGGGCGGCTCTTCGATCAGGCCTTCCTTGATCATCTGTTTGGCGAACCACAGGTGGCCCGTATCAAAAATCTCCAGCTCGGGTTTGACGCCCAATTCCTTAACCCGCGCCGCCATGGTGCGCAGCATATCGGGGGTGGAGATATAGATGCTGTTGCCGTCGCCGAAATTTAGGGTGCCGCAGTCCAAGCTGCAGATATCCGGCAAACAGCCCTCCACATGGGCCAGGCGCTCCAACGCCGGAGCGATATCGGTGCCGGGCGCCGGCTCGATAGGGTTGTCCGGATTGACCATCCAATCGCCGCCCATGCCGGCGGTCAAGTTGATGACTACATCGGTGTCACTGTCGCGGATACGCTCCACCACCTCGGCGAAGAGGGCCGGGTCCCGTGCCGCCTTGCCGGTCTCTGGGTCGCGCACGTGACAGTGCGCCACGGCCGCACCAGCCTTGGCCGCCTCGATGGCGGCATCCGCCACCTGCTTGGGGGTAACCGGCAGGTCGGGATGCTTGTCGGCCGTGTCCGCAGCACCGGTCACCGCGCAGGTAATGATGACTTCGTTGTTCATGCTTTTTTCCTCCTCGCTACGCGACCTGGATGGTCTATTTCCGCCATAAGACTTTATCAAGGGCCCTGGTCCCTCGGGCGGGTACGATAGTCCAGCCCATCGGAGACACTAACCCAATTTCTCCGATTTATTGTCAAAAAACGACAATGTTATGCTCACAAAAAAATCCAGCCCCGCCCAAGATCGGCGGGGCCGGCGAAATCGAGGCAGCCCATTAAAATCCTTTGAACGAGGGCCCTAGCAATCGAGCGTATGGTCCCGTTCCCACTGGGAGATGGAGGCCGAGAAGGAATTCCATTCCTGATGCTTGAGCTTGACATAGCTATCCACCAGGTCGTCCCCCAGGCCGTTGCGCAGGACCTTGTCCTTTTCGAATAGGCGGATAGCGTCCAGGAGATTGAGCGGCAGTTTTTTCAGGCCCTTGGCCTTGTGCCCCTCCTCATACATGTTGATGTCCAGGCGCTTGCCCGGATCGCGCTTGTTGGCCATGCCATCCAGACCGACCGCCAGCACAGCGGCTTGCAACAGATAGGGGTTGGCCGCCCCATCCATGAGGCGCAGCTCGAAACGCCCATCATCGGGGATCCGGATCATGTGGGTCCGGTTATTGCCGCCATAGCTGATCGAGTTCGGGGACCAAGTGGCCCCCGACAGGGTGCGCGGCGCATTGATCCGCTTATAGCTGTTGACCGTGGGGTTAAAGATCGCCGCCAGGGACGGCGCCGAATGCATAATCCCGCCCAGGAATTCATAGGCCAAGGAAGACAGGCCCATCTCGTCGGACTTGCTGGCGAAGAGATTTTTCTTGCCTGATTTATCCCACAAGGATACGTGCGCATGACAGCCGTTACCCGTCAAATTGGAAAACGGCTTGGGCATGAAGGTGGCCCGCAGTCCATGCTTTTCGGCAAGGGCCCGCACCATGTATTTGAAAAAAACGTGCCGGTCGGCCGTCTTGAGGCAGTCGTCATAGTCCCAGTTCATCTCGAACTGGCCGTTGGCGTCCTCGTGATCGTTTTGATAAGGACCCCAGCCCAGCTCGATCATGCAGTCGCAGATCTCGGTAATCAAATCGTACCGCCGCATCAAAGCCGACTGGTCATAGCAGGGCTTTTCCTGAGTATCGGCCTCGTCGTCGATGCGCGTGCCGTCCTGGGAGACGAGGAAATATTCGCACTCCACCCCGGACTTCATCACGTAACCTTTTTTGGCGGCTTTCGCGATCTGGTTTTTCAGGGCAACCCTGGGCGAGGCTTCTACTTCCTTGCCGGCCATCCAAAGGTCACCGGCAAGCCAGCCCACCTCGGGCTTCCAGGGCAGTTGGATCAGGCTGTCGGGATCGGGCTTGGAGAACATGTCCGGATGGGCCGGTGTCATATCCAGCCACGCCGCAAAGCCGGCAAAGCCGGCCCCGTCTCGCTGCATGTCCGCGATGGCCCGCGCCGGGACCAGCTTGGAGCGCAAGACCCCGAACAGGTCCACAAAACTGATTAAAAAATACTTGATGCCTTTTGCCTTGGCGACCTTTGCCAGATCCGTAGCCATGCCTTTGGACCTCCCCTTGTTGCGTTTGTTTCCGTTCTGCCCACCCGATCAGGGCACTCTCATTATCTAATTGAACAGTGTCAGTCGCCCTGTCCAGGAACCCAACTGGTTCCGGCCAAAGGAACCCCCGCCATCGCGGCGGCTTCAACAGTCAAGGCCCGCAAGTCCTCGGGCTCCAGATTGTGGACATGGGATTTGCCGTTTGCCCGTGCCAGAGTTTGTACCTCAAGGGTTAGGACCCGCAAGTAATTTGCCAATCTCCGCCCGGCAACCTCGGGATCCAAGCGGGCCGAAAGCTCAGGGTCTTGGGTCGTAATGCCTGCCGGATCGGTCCCGTCTTGGTAATCGTCCCAAAAACCGGCACGGGTTCCCAAGTTCTTGAAGTCCGAATCGTATTTTGGATCGTTGTCGCCCAGAGCGATCAAAGCAGCGGTCCCGATCGAGACCGCGTCAGCGCCCATGGCCAGTGCCTTGGCGGCATCCGCGCCACTGCGAATACCACCGCCGACAACGAGCTGTACCTTGCGATGCATGTCCACCTCTTTCAGGGCCGCTACAGACTCCTTCACGGCCGCCAAGGTTGGAATACCCACATGTTCGATAAAGACATCCTGGGTTGCTGCTGTACCGCCTTGCATGCCATCGACCACGACCACATCGGCGCCAGCTTTGATCGCCAAGAGTGTATCGTAGTATGGCCGCGCGGCACCGCACTTCACATAGATCGGTTTTTCCCAAGCGGTGATTTCACGCAGCTCCAAGATTTTCAAGGCCAAATCATCGGGGCCCGTCCAATCCGGGTGCCGACAAGCCGACCGCTGATCGATACCCATGGGCAGATCGCGCATTTCAGCGACCCGCTCGGTGATCTTTTGGCCCAAAAGCATGCCACCACCGCCCGGCTTGGCGCCTTGGCCGACCACGACCTCAATGGCATCGGCCCGCCGGAGGTCATCCGGGTTCATGCCATAACGTGACGGCAGATACTGGTAGATCAAGGTTTTCGAATGGCCCCGTTCTTCTTCCGTCATGCCTCCGTCACCGGTGGTCGTCGAGGTCCCCATCTCGCTGGCGCCGCGCCCCAAGGCCTCTTTGGCGTTGGCAGACAAAGAGCCAAAGCTCATGCCCGCAATGGTGATGGGAATTTTGAGTTCAATGGGCTTCTTGGCAAAGCGGGACCCCAGAACAACGGAGGTATCGCATTTTTCCCGATAGCCTTCCAAAGGATAGCGGGACACAGAAGCCCCCAGGAAAACCAGATCGTCGAAGCAGGGTAAAACTCTTTTAGCTCCGAAGCCTCGAATTCGGTAAAGCCCGGTTCGTGCGGCACGTCGAATATCGGCAATTGTGGCCCGATCAAAACTGTAAGATTCCCGCAAGCCCCATTCCTGCTCATCAGCCTGGTGGTCCCCAGCGGTTCCCTTCATGGACATATTGCTCATGAACCAGCCCCTTTCCTAATAAACCGAAATGTTGTCGGCCTTGAAATTATAAAGCTCGCGGGCCGAGCCGTAACGTTTGAATTCGCTGACATCCACGTCATCACAGCCCGCCCTATCCAGGAGATCGCGAAGCTGCGTTCGGTGTTCGTCACGCATTTCCTTTTCGATGCAATCAGCACCCAAGCCGCTGACTTTACCGCGCACATAGATGCGAGCTTCATAGAGAGAATCGCCCAAGGCGTCACCGGCGTCACCCAACACGGCTAAGGCACCGGACTGGGCCATGAACATACTCATGTGGCCAACGTTGCCCTTGACGACGATTTCACCCCCCTTCAGAGAGATGCCGCAACGAGCAGAGGCATTGCCCTCAATCACCAAGAGACCGCCGTGCGCCGTGGCGCCCGCAGATTGGCTGGCATCCCCTCGCACGATGACTTCACCGGACATCATGTTTTCAGCCACGCCCGTGCCCACGTTGCCCTTAACCACGACGCGGGCCGACTTGTTCATGCCGGCGCAGAAGTAACCGGCGTGTCCCAAAATCTCAACGTCCAGGGGAGCGTCCAAGCCGCAGGCAACCGCATGGGCGCCGCGGGAATTCACCACCTGAAAGTAGCCGCTGGCCTTACTGGAATTATTGGCCTGCAAAGCGCTGTTAACGGTGCGCAGATCCGATTCGGCCAGGTCAAGAACCGCCACGTTTCCCTTTTGCCCGGCGTTTTCCACCGCACTCATCACGCGGCCCCCCAATGGTAGACAACTTCCGGCTCAGGTTCCCAAACCTTGGCACTTTCGATCCCCGGCAACCCGGCAAAGGCCCGGTATTCCGATGCGAAGGCAACAAAATCGTCGGTTTCCGCCAATACCGCCGGCTTACAAGCAATCGGGTCCCGCAAGACCGCGAATCCCTGTTTGGTGCCGACCGCAAAGGTATAAAATCCATCCAAGTCTTTCAGCGCGGAGGTCAGGGCTTCCTTCAACGTGGCCCCCTGGCTTAGCTGCCAAGTCAAATAGCCGGCCGCCACCTCGGTATCATTTTCCGTTCGAAAAGAGATGCCCTGCTTGCGCAGCCTTTGGCGCAGGCGGTTGTGGTTGGAGAGGGAGCCGTTGTGGACCAAACACAAATCCAGACCGGTTGAAAAAGGATGAGAACCATCGGTGGTCACCGCCGACTCGGTTGCCATTCGAGTATGGCCAAGCGCATGGCTGCCCGAGACCTCTCGCAGATTAAATTCATCGATGACTTGAACCGGCAGGCCCATCTCCTTAAAGATCTCGATGCGATGCCCGGCACTGACCATTTGAACGCCGGGAAAGTGCTCGCCCAACCATTGTTCGACCGTCTCAGGCTCTCCTTCGAGCGCCACCACAGCGTGGCTGCCGCGCCGCTCAATCATGGCCGATTTGCCAATGGCATTGCCGGCGGCGTTGATCAAACCGGCCCAATCGAATTCAGGATCGCTGGCGCGGAGGCAAAACTTGATGCCCTGATCGTCAGGGGAATCTCGATACAGAGCCACGCCGGCACTATCGGGGCCCCGATCGGTCATTTCGATCAACATTGTGGAGAGGTAATTTCCAAGCTGAGCCTCAACGGCCGGGCTCTTTGCATATAAACCGACAATACCACACATCGCCTTGCAATCCTCGCAGTGGATAATCTAGGGCAAATATAGGATAAGGCGCTCAAATGTGCAATTCCAGTAAACTATTTTTATTTTAAGGAAATCTCTGGATTGACAAAACAAATGGCCTTAGTCGTTTGATTGGTCTTGAACGATCACTGATAGCATCTTGATGGGCAGAGAAATCAATTCCTCAGGACCATGAGGTGCATTAGCGTCAAAAAAGAGAGAATCCCCGCGGGACAACAGGTAAGTCTGGTTCCCGTGGCGATAGACCACCTCACCCTCCAGGATATAAATGAACTCGGTGCCGCTGTGCTGGAAGAGAGGAAAAACTTCCGATTTTTCAGTCAAGGTGACCAAATAGGGCTCGACGGAAGTTCCCTTGCCGACGGTATGACCCAGCAGCCGGTATTGGTGGCCGGCGCGCGAGCCGCGACGCTCGATCAAAAGCCCGGAATCCGCCTTGACGAATGTGGCGTCCCGCTGCTCCTCGTATTTTCGGAAAAGGGAGGTGACCGGCACATTCAGGGCTTGAGACAAGGCACGCAGGGTGGCCAGGGACGGCGAGGTCATGCCGTTCTCGATCTTGGACAGCATGCCCCGGGACATGCCGGCTAGATTCGCCACCTCTACCACGGTCATATTCAGCTCCTGGCGGAACTGGCGGACCTGCCTGCCAATAGCCAACTCAAGCTGATTGTCTTTGGGATCTTCCTTGGCTGAGGCTGCCGCTTCGGCAAGGCCGGAGGTGAGGTCTTCAGGTCTTTCCTTTGAAGTCATGGCCCTTTAGACCCTTGTCGAAATCGCGGTAATTCGAGCCTATATATGGCTTGATCAACCAAGGCTCGCGGCAAAAGCCATTCGACAGCTCGCCAATGTTACATCATACTTTACTCAATCACGTCCCGGGGATTCTTGCAAATGACCAACAACTTGACTGTCGCCTGTATCCAAAACTGTGCCACGCCCCATATCGAGGAAAATCTGGCGGAATGTGAGAAATTGAGCCGCGCAGCCAGCGCGGATGGGGCCGAATTGATCTGTCTTCCAGAATATTTTAGCAGTTTGGATATCCGCGACAATCTCTTGCTGGGCAATCCCTACAAGGAAGAAAAGCACCCCGCCCTACCCCTTTTTAAATCCCTGGCCCAAGAGCTGAACGCCATGATCCTCTTGGGATCGCTGGCCATCGACATGGGGCAAGACAAATTCTCCAACCGCAGTTTCCTGATCAATCAGGATGGCAATATCGTGACCTGTTACGATAAGATTCACCTCTTCGACGTGAACCTGCCGGGTGGGGAGACTTATTTAGAATCAGGGACTGTTTGCCCCGGCGAACGGGCCGTGCTGGCGAATACCCCATGGGGATCATTGGGCTTATCTATTTGCTATGACCTGCGCTTTGCCCAGCTCTACCGCTCCCTTGCCCAGGCGGGAGCGACCATGCTGGCGGTGCCAGCGGCCTTTACCAAAACCACCGGCGAGGCCCATTGGCACGTGCTTTTGCGGGCCCGTGCCATCGAGACGGGCGCTTTCGTTTTTGCCCCCTCGCAATATGGTGAACACGCAGGCGGTCGGGCTTGCTACGGCCATTCCTTGATTGTCGATCCTTGGGGTCGGATTCTCGCTGATGCGGGCGAGGACGCGGGCTATGCCATCGCCACCATTGATCTGGACGAGGTGAGCAAGGCGCGCAGCATGATCGCCGCTTTAAAACACGATCGGGATTTTGCGCCACCCGCCCAAAAGATCCCGGCGGATCTGGCCGGCGCCGCGGAGTAAATCAAACGCTCGAACCCTAGGCCTCGCGGGTGGGCATGATCAGGATTTGCGCCAGATTGACATGCGGTGGCTGTTTGAGGGCAAAGACGACACTGTTTGCCACATCTTCAGGCAAGAGAACCTGGGGCGCGTTATCGTAAAATTGATCCGCCGCCGAACGGTCGCCGCTCCAACGGCGCTCGGCGAACTCGGTGCGGGTAAGGCCCGGCAAAACCTCGGTAATGCGAATTTCTTGGTCGGCGTAGTCAGCCCGCAGGCCCTCTGTGAAGGCGCGCACGGCATGCTTGGAGGCGGCGTAGATGCTGCCGCCGGGATAGGTCTTAAGGCCCGCGACCGAGCCGATGTTGACCACGTGGCCTCGACCGCGGGCCAGCATGCCGGGAATGACCGCGTGGCAAACCCTGATCATGCCGGTGACGTTCACATCGATTATAGAGGCCCAATCCGCGGCCGCACCCACATCGAAGCGCTGTCGGCCGCCGACGTCGTGACCGGCGCAATTGATCAGAATATCAACGGCCTGGAGCGCCGGCGGCAAGCGCTCCAATACCGAGCTGACCGAAGCCTCATCGGACACATCCAGCGTGAGGGCGTGAGCAGATGCCCCCAAGTCGGTAATCAGGTCGGCCACCAAATTCTCGAGGCGATCCTTGGATCGGCTAGCGGCGATCACCGTGACACCCTCGGCCGAAAGGGCCCGCGCCACCGACGCGCCGATCCCACTGCTGGCACCGACCACCAAGGCCAGAGCACCCGGCCGCACCAAACCTTCACCTTCCATTTTCGCTCTCCACCTGTGTATCGATATTATGCGCCCCGAGGGGTCGTATGAACAACGCAAAGGTCGCCTTGACGCTGGTCAAGCGCTTCAAGGTCTGCGATTTTTGGCCCTATTGATTTGGCCCTATTTTTTTGGTTCGGCGAGGATAGAAACAAACAGAGATGAATGAAGAGTCCGGAGCAAACGTGATTCGATTGGAAGCGGCTCAAAAAGCATTGCGCCAGCACTTTTTGGGATGGCAGTGCCGCTTGCGGCAGCTGAGCGTGCGGGAGGACGAAGGTCGACCCTCTGCCGGCATGAGCCCGTTTATCCTAAAACAAGGCGAGGACGCGACGGAACAAAGCCCTCGAATAACAGTTTTGATCGTACAAACCTTTCCAAGCGACTCCACCGCCGAGTTCCGCCATATGGTGCGTAAGACCCATGACCCGCGCGAGCGCTTTAAACAGGCACTAAAACTGCTGCAGTCGGTCTACTACCAATACCCAGAAGACTTTAATGACGAGATGACAGCCCTATTTGCCCAGGGTTCCGGCTATGCCGCCGAATTGATGCGGGTCCGGCGATGCGATCTCTTTTTTCAGCAGTACAATCAGTCCTATCGCCTGCCCTGCCGGGTTCGCAAACTGATCGAGCCCGACCCCGCCTATCAAGCAACCTTTTGGCATAACTCTCTGTTCAACGCGACCCTGCCGGCCAAGCCCATCATCCTTGCCTTTCAACCCGAATGGGCCGATGCCGTGGCCGATCCGCCGGCTGTTTAGAGATTATTCAGCACGGCCCTCAACGCGGTGCGGCCTGCCAAAATTACGGCCCGGCCACGGCTGCCCCGCGCCAAGTCCCGGTGCAAGCTGATATCCGTTGCCAAGCCGCAACGGCTTGGGCACTTGGTCATCCAGCGTAAGGCGCAAACCCCTATATCACTCTCAAGACGCCATATCGCGCAGCTGGCACCGGGCGTCAGGGCCGTTAGCACAACCAGGCCTTCCCCGGGGCTTTTTGAGAAAACAGGAAAGGCTCTATAGGGACTTTTCGGCAACTGAATCCATCTCGGTTAGGGCGCTGGCGTGGGTTTCTTGAATGCGGCGCAAAGCCGCGTCCAGACCTTGGGTATGCTCGGGCATGAAGGCGATGGGGTCATCGAGCCCCGGGTCGCGCCCCAAAACCCCTTCCAAGGTGGCGTGGAGGCAATAGGCAGCATAGCTGACCGCATAGCCGCCCTCTTGAACCAGGACGAGCTTGCCGCCGCACAAACGATCGGCCAGGGCGCGAGCCCGGCGGCCGAGCTGGTGAAATCCGGCCATGGTGACGAGCTGCCGCCCATTGGGGTCGAACTGGTTCGCATCCTGGCCCGCGGCGATGAAAAGCAACTCCGGCGCAAATTTCTCAACTGCCGGCGCAACGATCTCATCGAAAGCGCGGCAGTAGGCCTGATCCCCGCTGCCGTAAGGCAGGGGCACATTCAGGTTTGTGCCCCGCCCCGGACCGCCCCCCACTTCGTCCGCAGCACCGCTTTGCGGGTGGTTGCCGCCCCAGGCGCCGTGGTTCATGTGCAGGGAAATGGTCAGCACATCCGGGTCTTGGTAAAAGCCTTCCTGGGTGCCGTTGCCATGATGGACATCCCAATCGATGACACAGGCTCTTTTAAGACCTTCTTGCCGCAAGGCCTGAAGGGCAACGCCGATATTGTTGATGAAGCAATAGCCGTCGGCCATGCCGGGTTGCGCATGATGGCCCGGCGGACGCACCAGGGCATAGGCCCTTTGTCCCGCGCCCCGCCACACATGGCGAGCGGCACCGATGGCTAAGCCGGCCGCCACTTTGGCAATGGTCCAGGTTCCCGGACCCCACACGGTGGTTCCTGTCAAACGGCTTGCGGTATCCTGTGGAAGACCTTCCAGGTAATCGATGTAGTCGGCTTCGTGGAATAGGAGCAGATCGCCGCGGGAAGCGGGGCCTGCGCCATGCCAGCTTAGGGCCTGGGCGATGGGTCCATTTTGCAAGACAGCCCGAATGTTTCGCAGCCGATCATCATTCTCCGGATGCTTTTCCATCACCTCGAGAAAGGGTGATGGGCTCGATTCGAAGAATCCCGATCCAGTGTCGTGGGCCAAAACCCACTCATCGAAAAAAACTGCTAACTTATCCTGCATTGGCCCGATCCTGATTGGTTGCCTGCCTTTTGTCGGCCGCTTAAGCTTCCGGAAACACCCACCCTAAAAGTGATGAAGGAGAAGGCTGTTGGGAGTCAATCGGGATCTCGCCCTGAACGAATGCCAGCCCGAGATGGAGTTGGCCTTCACCGAGGCCGAGTTCAAAGAGCGCCTTGTTCGGATTCGCGAACGCATGTCCCGCGACGGATTGGATCTGCTTTGGCTCATGGCGCCGGAGAGCCTTTATTATGTGAGCGGCTATAAGTGCGAATGGTATCAAGCGCAAAGTCCCAAGCAGTGGCCGGCCACCAGCGGCATTGCGGTTCATCGGGACCACAACGGCTTTATCCTTTTTGATACGCCCAGCGAGCAGATCATGTGCCGCTTTGTCACCTGCGCTAAGGACATCCGTATCTTTCCCATGGGCGAACGGCGCGATGGGATCGCATTCATCGTGGATGAATTGCGGGCTGAGGGATGGCTGACGGGACGGGTTGGTTTGGAGCTTCACAGCTACCGGCCCAACCCGGCGGTCAGCGGGCGATTCAGAGCCGCCTTTGAAGGCGCCGGCATGACGGTCGAAGACGGCAGTGACATCTTGCGCGAGCTGCGTTGGATCAAATCAGACCAGGAGATCGCCTACATCGAAAAAGCCGCCGAGATCACCGACATCGGGCTCGAGGCAGCACGCAAGGCCATTCGGCCAGGGGTCACGGAACTGGATGTCTACGCTGATATCGTGCATGCAATGGCAAAAGCCGGCGGTGAAAATCCAGCCATTACCCTGCCGGTTTTATCGGGCCCTAAGGCCAGCACGGGCCATTCCTTGGCTAGCCGCAAGGTGATCCGGGCCGGCGAGCAGGTCAATGTGGATGTCAGTGGCGTCTTTAACCGCTATCACTGTAACGCTGCCCGCGCGTTTTGTGTGGGCGAGCCGGCCGCCGATGTTCTTGACTATCATCGAAAATCGGCAGGCGTTTTTAAGGTCATTGGCGAGATGCTGCGCCCCGGCCTGCCGGTGGCCGAGCTGGTTCGTAAAACCAAGGCTTACTACGAGGACGTAGGGATCTGGTCGGACGCGGGCTGGGTCGGCGGCTATGAGTTGGGGCTGGCCTTTCCGCCCGACTGGGTGGGCAATTTCGTTTATGAAATGACCGACGATAAAAGCGAGCGCAGATTCGAACCCGGCACGGTGGTTAATTTCGAGAGTCAGTTCTTTGCCCCTCGCCTGTCGGGCATCACCTATTACATCGATAGTTTGCTGTTCAAACAGGACCGGGCATATCAACCCGTCACAGCCCCCCTTGACCTTGTCGTGGTGGGGGATTAAGCAGACTGTAGGTGCCGCAGGCTAGGATGGAAGTCCAGGGGCGGCGCGACCGACATCCAGATCCGGAAACAGACATGCGCAAGTCACCCAACAGTTTGGTGTTCATCCTCACCATCCTCGTGGTGGGTTTGGGCATTGCGCTTTACGTGATGGAAGAAAACGCTTGGCTTGAAGATACCGGTGTCGAACAGCAGGAAGGCATCCGCTATACCATCGACAGCGGCGACCAAGTTTAAAAATTCGCCAAGAAAAAAGCCCTGGCCTCAATTAAGAAGCCAGGGCGTAAGGTGCTTCAAACAGGGAAATCAGAACTTCCGATAGGCCTTGTTCAGGTCCACCATGGGATGGCGAGTCGACATCTGGAACTTAATCAAGAGTTCCCGAGCGATCATATCCCGGTCCTGCTGATTGTCCGGCAGATCCAGGTCTTCGGGAACCGTCACCCAACCATTGATGTTGCGGTCGAAAACAGCGGCCCGGTTTTCCTCGTAGCCCATGTGCACATCCTCGAGCCAATTCAGGTCATCCCAGCCCATTACCTCCATGTACTTGCGCAGAAAAGGGGTAATGCGTTCAGGGTCGGGCACCAGGTTCACGTCGTAACGATAGCCGATATGCTGACCGATGGTTTTCTCTCGCTCGGAGTCAAGGCCATCGGTTTCCAAAAAATGGTCGATATTTTTGTCGTCGCTCATGATCGCCTCCTAAAAGCGGGTCATGTCGGGTCGACCGACGGTATGCTGAGACCCGGCCAGCGGAACCATGGCCAAAGCCGAGGCTTCCATGGTCAAGGCCGCTAAATCTTCCGGCTCAAGAGAGTGCACATTGGTCTTACCGCAGGCCCGCGCCATCATCTGACATTCGATGGCCAGGGTGTGCAGGAAGTTATAGACACGCTCGGCGGCCTTATCGGGGTCCAAACGGCTGCGCAAAATCGGGTCCTGCGTCGCCACACCCACCGGACAGCGCCCTGAGTGACAGTGATAGCAGTAGCCGGGCTCGACCCCCATTTCCTCTTGGAAGTTGGCTTCGGGGATGTCCTTGTTGCAGTTCAAAGCCATCATCACCGAGTGGCCGATAGCCACCGCGTCCGCACCTAGGGCCAATGCCTTGGCCACGTCGCCACCGTTACGAATACCGCCCGCATAGACAAGAGAGATATCGCCGGTCTTGCCCACATCGTCCAAGGCACGACGGGCCTGGCGAATCGCCGCGATGCCCGGCACGCCGGTTTCTTCCGTGGCCAAGTGAGGCCCAGCACCGGTGCCGCCTTCCATGCCATCGATGTAGATGGAATCCGGATCGGTCTTAGCTGCCATACGCACGTCGTCATAGACTCGCGCCGCGCCCAACTTAAGCTGAATGGGAATTTCCCAGTTGGTGGCTTCGCGAATCTCGCGGATCTTCAGCGCCAGATCGTCCGGTCCCAGCCAGTCCGGATGTCGGGCGGGCGAGCGTTGGTCGATGCCCGCCGGCAGGGAGCGCATCTCGGCCACCTGGTCGGTCACCTTCTGGCCCATCAAGTGGCCGCCCAGGCCCACCTTACAGCCCTGGCCGATGAAAAATTCGCAGCCATCGGCCAATTGGAGGTGATGGGGATTGAAGCCGTAGCGGGATTGGATGCACTGATAAAACCACTTGGATGAATAGCGCCGCTCGTCAGGGATCATACCGCCCTCACCCGAGCAAGTCGCCGTTCCTGCCATGGTGGCACCACGCGCCAAGGCGGTTTTGGCCTCGTAGGACAAGGCACCGAAGCTCATGCCCGTCACATAGATGGGAATATCCAACGCCAAGGGGCGCTTAGCCCGAGGGCCGATCACCGTCTTGGTCAAGCATTTTTCCCGATAGCCCTCAATCACAAAGCGGGTCAGAGTGCCCGGCAAAAAGGTGAGGTCATCCCAGCTGGGGATTTTCTTAAAGAGGGAAAAGCCTCGCATGCGATAGCGACCCAGTTCCGCCTTCACATGAATATCGTCCATAACCTCCGGCGGGAACATGAAGCTGTTGCCGATCCGGTTGGTGTCCCGGCCCAGGGGCTTTTTCGCCCGGTGCAGGGGTTGTTCTTTTGTGACTGCCATTTTCGCCGTCTCCCTTACAGCACCAGCTTTTTCTCAGCCGGTTCGAGGTTGTCATAGTTCCAGAGTTGCTTGCCCGAGACGATCTTGGTCATGTTCTCGACCCCGTTGGGGGCCTCCAAGCCATAGATCGCCAATTTTGAGGCGAGCCACCTTTTATCCAGGTCGTTCATTTCCGCTTCGACAGCATCCACGCCCAGGCTCTTGATCTTGCCGCCCACGTAAATGGTGCCGTCGTACATGGAGTCACCCAGGTTTTCGCTGGTGTCCCCTAAAACGACCATGCGGCCGCGCTGCATCATGAAACCTGAGAAAGCGCCGGTTTTGCCACCCACGATGATGGTGCCGCCCTTTTGGTCGATGCCGGTCCGTGACCCCACATCGCCCTTACAGACCAGATCACCGCCGCGAATGGCCGCCCCAAAGGTAGAACCAGCATTTTTCTCGATGGTAACCGTGCCGGCCATCATGTTTTCACCGCAAGACCAACCGACCCGCCCAGAAATGCGCACGTTGGGACCATCGATCAAACCACAGCCGAAGTAACCCAAGGAGCCTTCGAAGATGAGGTTCAAGCGATTGAGAATACCCACACCCAAAGCATGCTTGCCCTGAGGGTTCTTGACCACGATGGATCCGTAGCCTTCCTTCATCAGCTCACGAATACGAGAATTCGCCGCTGTTGCATCCATATCCGCCGTGTCGATTTCCGTGCGCTTGTTGAAGTCCACGTCAAAGGCTTGCGGATAGGTGAAGTTCTCCTCCTCGGCAGCAGAGAAAAAGGTTTGCTGGGTGCGCCCGGCCAACTGCTCGGTGTGCATGCCCATCCGGTGGGATTCGAGCTCCTTCTTTAGCTCTGCCATACCCGTACCTCCCCTTCATAAGGATCGAAGGTGTCGATCTCGTGTGGGAAAATGCTGCGGATAGAAATCTCTTCCGAGGCCATGGCGATAAAGTCGTCACTCTCGTAAAG
>JBCCHN010000070.1:0-26454 GCA_039028695.1 Pseudomonadota bacterium | reverse complement strand
ATTTCCCGTATTCCTGGCGAAACTTGGTCATGTCGACGCCCGGCGCTTCGGCTTCCTGTTCCAGTGTGCGGCCAGCTTTCAGATCGGAGATCCAGGTCACCAGTTTAACCCAGGGAATGGCATCTCGCGCGCCGGACCAGTCCGACAGGTCAATTGTCTGCGCCAGCATGAAGGCGATGGGCAGGTCGCACTTTTCCATCCAGACCGGAACAAATTTGCCATTCGTATTGGCATAATGGGCCTCGGTCCGTACCCAGCTCGACCCGACTGATCGGGGCGTCCACAAGACCACCACGGCCGATGCGGCGGCGATTTCCTTTTCAATCAGGGCATCGAAGGCCTGTTCTGGCGTCAGGCGCTCATCCCACCAGACCGACAGGCCTTCGGCCTTGAGGGCGTCGGACATGCGCGCGGCTTGAGCCAGGACTTGGAGGTCTGTTTTGGTTTCGCCGCGACGATGGCATCGGATCAAAGGGTCAATCACCCCGATAGCTACCTGTTGCGCCAATTCGAGGTGCGGGAAAAGGTGGTAAGCTTGTCCCTAAAGGATAAGAGCGCGCTCGGGCGCACACTTGTATTTCTGCGCGTTCAATCACCGGAGCCAGAGTAAACTTGTCCCATTGGATTGCGTCACCCCTTTTTGACCTTGAAAGCCCTTGAAGGGTGACTTTTGCATCGAGCTTTCCTATGTGATCAAAAGATCGAATAGAAGGAAGAACGATGAGCCAAATACGCAAAGCCCGAGCAGTAGGATTTAATCATGTGGCCCTGGAAGTAGGCGATATTGACGAGGCTTTGGCCTTTTACGGCCAATTTCTCGAATTTAAGCTGCGCAGCAAGCGGGAGACGATGGCTTTTATAGATTTGGGTGATCAGTTTATCGCCCTGTCGAAGGGGCGTTCCCAAGGCCCGGACGACGAACGCCATTTCGGCTTGGTCGTTGATGATAAGGAAGCGGTTCGTCAATCCCTCGAAGCACTGGGAATCGAGATCTTGCCCGGTCGTTTTCTTGATTTTCTCGATCCTTGGGGCAATCGGATTGAGATTGTCGGCTACGCGAATATTCAGTTCACCAAGGCACCCTATGTGCTGGCCGGCATGGGGTTGGAGAGTTTGGAAAAGAGTTCCTCGGCCATTCAGGAATTGACTGACAAGGGTATGGCGCCGTCTTGAGACGGATCACGAAAACTAGGGGGAGAGATGAAGCTCGAAATGACCTTGATGCGCGAGGTTTTGGCGGTTTGCCGCCTCGAGGCAGAGGCGGTGGTGCCGGCCTGGCTAGATCTAAGCGCAGCCTTTTTTGCGCTGACCCGGAGTAATGAGGAACTGTCGGTCGTCTGTGCGGCCAACCTGGTGCCCGATGATGTTACAGCCGAACGGGATTGGCGTGCCTTTAAGGTCGAGGGGCCCTTGGATTTTGCCCTAACCGGCATCATGGCAAAGCTGACCGCCCCTTTGGCCGCGGCGGGTATTTCCATCTTTGCCATTTCCACCTATGACACGGATTACCTGCTGGTCCGCGAAGGGGCAGCGCAGCAAGCCGCCGAGATTTTAAGAGGTGTTGCAACCGTATCTGATCAGGCATGAGTTTGAATAAGGTTCTGGTCCCGAGTTAGGAACAAATATGAGTGAGTTCGACTTTGATATGTTTGTGATTGGTGGCGGCTCGGGCGGTGTGCGGGCGGCCCGCATGGCGGCGGTGACGGGCGCTAAGGTCGGCATAGCCGAGGAATATCGCTACGGTGGGACCTGCGTCATTCGAGGCTGCGTGCCGAAAAAGCTGCTGTCCTATGCAAGCCATTTTCATGAAGACTTCGAAGACGCGGCCGGTTACGGCTGGTCCCTGGGCCTGAGCACTTTCGATTGGCCCAGCCTCATTGCCAACAAGGACCGGGAAATTGACCGCCTTGAGGGCATTTACCAAAAACTTTTGAATAATGCTGGGGTAACGATTTATCACGGCCATGCCCGACTCTTGGACAATCATCGGGTGCAGGTCGGTGAAGAAATCTTCAGCGCCGATAAGATTCTGATCGCAACGGGGGGCTACCCCGTCTTTCCGCCCGGTCACGGTTGGGACCATGCCGTGTCCTCGAATGAGTGCTTTCATTTAAAAGAGCTTCCCAAGCGGGTGGTTGTTTACGGCGGGGGTTACATCGCCGTGGAATTCGCCGGCATTTTCAACGGTTTGGGCAGTGACGTCACGCAAGTCTACCGTGGCGCCCAGATCTTGCGCGGCTTCGATGACGACGTGCGCAATACTCTGGCTGGTGAAATGGTCAAAAAGGGCATCACTCTCCAGGTGGAAAGCACTATTGATGCCATTGAAAAGTCCGATGGCGCCCTGCAGGTTCATCTTTCCGACGGTACTTCAATTCCCTGCGATCTGGTGATGGCCGCAACAGGCCGCAAACCCAACACCAAGAACCTGGGGCTTGACGCGGCCGGCGTTGAACTCAACCCGGCGGGCGCCATCCAGGTCGACTCCTATTCCCGCACCACTCAGGCGAATATTTATGCGGTCGGGGATGTTACCGATCGGGTCAATTTGACGCCCGTGGCCATTCACGAGGCCATGGCCCTGGTGCAAACCCTGTTCCACGACAATCCTAAGGCCATGGACTATAGCAATATACCCTCAGCCGTTTTCAGCCATCCGACGGTTGCCACCGTAGGGCTGACCGAGCAACAGGCACGTGACCAGTTCGGCGATATCGATATCTACCGGTCCACCTTCAGGCCCATGAAGCACACCTTGTCGGGCCGGGATGAAAAAACCATGATGAAGCTAGTTGTGGAGCGGTCCAGCCAAAAGGTCGTGGGCTTGCATATGGTGGGCCTCGATGCGCCGGAGATTGTCCAGGGCATGGGGGTCGCCATCAAGGCCGGCGCCACAAAGGCGGATTTCGACAGTACTGTGGGCATCCATCCCACGGCGGCTGAGGAATTTGTCACCATGCGTGAGCCGGTTTCCCAGTAATGCCCGGACAATCAGGGTTGAACCTCCTTGCCGGCGCCGGCAGAATTCTAGTGGAAAACGTTAGAAAAGGTCGCTAAAACCCTCTGTTCCGAATGAATTTGGAAATGAAAAGCACATGAAAACCGCGAAATGGTCGCCTGCAACATGGCGCGACATGCCGGTGCGGCAGATCCCGGACTACCAGGATAAGGCCAAGCTGAGCGAGGTGGAGGCCCAACTGACCGCGCTGCCACCCTTGGTCTTTGCCGGCGAGGCCCGCAATCTTTACAACAGCCTGGGCCAAGTAGCTGATGGTAAAGCCTTTTTGCTGCAAGGCGGCGACTGTGCTGAGTCTTTTGCGGAGTTTTCTGCGAACAATATCCGGGATACCTTCCGGGTCCTGTTGCAGATGGCTGTGGTCATGACCTTTGGTGCGGCTTGCCCCATCGTGAAGGTGGGCCGCCTGGCCGGTCAGTTCGCAAAGCCCCGTTCGGCCCCGACGGAAATCATCTCGGGCGTGGAATTGCCCAGCTATCGCGGTGATATTATCAACGGCATCGCCTTCGAGGAAGCGGACCGGGAACCTGATCCCGAGCGTTTGGTGCGTGCCTACAACCAAGCAGCGGCCACCCTGAACCTGTTGCGGGCCTTTGCCCAGGGCGGCTTTGCGGACGTGCATAAGGTGCACCAGTGGAACCTGGAATTTGTCAATGACTCGCCCCAGGGCCAACGCTATGAGGAGCTGTCGCGTCGGATTGACGAGGCCGTGGCCTTCATGGAGGCCTGCGGCCTGACGCCGGACAAGGTCCCCGAACTGCGCGAGACCGACTTTTACACCAGTCACGAGGCTCTCTTGCTGCCTTATGAGCAGGCTCTGACTCGCACCGACAGCCTGACCGGGCGCTGGTATGATTGCTCGGCACACTTCTTGTGGATCGGTGATCGGACCCGGCAGGCTGATGGTGGCCATGTGGAGTTCCTGCGCGGCGTGGACAATCCCATTGGGTTGAAATGTGGCCCGACCACTGAAAGTGATGATCTTTTGCGTTTGATCGACATCTTGAATCCGCAAAACGAGGCCGGCCGGCTGACCCTCATCGTGCGCATGGGTCACGAAAAGGTGCAGGAACACATGCCGCGCTTGGTGCGGGCGGTCGAAAAAGAGGGAAGGCGGGTCGTCTGGTCCTGCGATCCCATGCATGGCAATACGATCAAGTCCTCCAGCGGGTACAAAACCCGACCCTTCGATCGGATCCTTTCTGAGGTTCGCAACTTCTTTGCGGTGCATCGCGCCGAAGGCAGTTATGCCGGCGGGGTTCACTTCGAGATGACCGGTCAGGACGTGACCGAGTGCATTGGCGGTGCCCAGGCCATCAGCGAGGAGGGGCTGGGAGATCGGTATCACACCCATTGCGACCCGCGCTTAAACGCGAGCCAATCGCTGGAGCTGGCCTTCTTAATCTCCGAGGCGCTTAAGGATGAGCGTTTGGCCCGGCGTCAGGATCAGGCGGCGGCATCATAACACCGGCGTTCATGTCCTGACCGGTAACGGAGGTCCAGCGTGGCCAAGCTCCCAGATCAGACAGAAAGGGGCGATCCGGCGCCCGGCATGAGCGTTGCAGCCGGCGTGAGCGTGTCGCCGGGCGATGACGCGGCCATTGCGGCTTGGACCGACCATTATTTTCTGCGGACCAAGGCGGCGGTAGGGCGCTTCGGCGATGTGCCCGTCACCTATGCGATCTTTATGCGCCGACCTGTGGTTAGCGCTCCCCGTTTGGCTTTCGATTGGTTTCGGAGCATCGCCGAGGGGCGCGGCGCCAAGGTAGACATCGATCTGCGCTATGACGAGGGACGCTGGGTCGGTGCGGGTGAACCCATCGCCTATGTAACCGGTCCCTTGGCCGCATTGGTGGACTTGGAGACCTTGTTATTGCAGAAATTGGGGCCGGCCTGCGTGGCGGCCTACAATGCTTATACCATGTGCGCAGATTTACCGGAGGTGGCCTTTTTGGCCATGGATGCGCGTCATTGCGCCGGCACCGAAATGGCTGAGCTTATGGCCTACGCGGCCTCGGTGGGCTCGAGCCGAGCCAAGCGCAAGGTGGGGGCAACGGGCTTCGTGGCGAATGCGACCGAAGCCACCGCCCATTTCTTTCCTGCCAAACATGCAAGGGGAACCATGCCCCATGCCTTTATCGGCTATGCAGGCTCGACCTTGCGGGCGGCGGAGATGTATGACGAAACCTTTCCCGAAGAGCCCATGACCGTGCTGGTGGATTATTTTGCCCGAGAGGTGACGGATTCCCTGACCGTATGTCGCCGCTTTCCGCGCCGTGCGGGACAGGGTGACATTTCGGTACGCCTGGACACGCCCGGCAGTCGCTTTATCGAGGGCTTGGATCCGCCGCGATCCTATGCCTCTTTGGAACGTCATGTGCCCGCGGCCATTCGCGGCTACCGGTCGGAGGCCGAACTGCGCTACCTAGTCGGACCGGGAGTCTCGGCTGCGGCGATTTGGCACCTGCGAGATGCCTTGGACAAAGAAGGCTTTGACAAGGTTAAGATCGTTGCGTCTTCGGGGTTTGGGCCGGCCAAATGCAAGCTCATGGCCGAAGCCAAAGCGCCCATTGACGTTATCGGAACCGGCAGCTATCTGCCTGATCAATGGTCTGAGACCTACGCCACCGCCGATATTGTGGAATATGACGGCCAACCGCGGGTGAAGGTGGGTCGGGAGTTCTTGTTGCGCAAATGACCGATCCCGCCGTTGAAGAGCTGATTGATAACTTCCAGTTTTTGGATAGCTGGGAAGACCGTTTTCGCTACGTGATCGATTTGGGGCGCAAGCTGCCGCCCATGGATGACCGCGACAAGACGGCAGAGACGAAAGTCGATGGCTGTACCAGTCAGGTCTGGATCCAGGCGTATAGTCAGGTGCAGAACGATTCGGCGGCGCCTAAGGTTCTGACCTTTGTGGCCGACAGCGATGCTCATATCGTGCGGGGTTTGATCGCCGTCCTGCTGACCATCTATTCTGGCCACACCGCAAAGGACATCCTGGCCGTCGAGGCCAAACCCCTGATCGCTCAGATGGGCTTCGAGCAACACCTAAGCCCCAATCGGGCAAACGGGCTGTACGCCATGGTGGCCCGCATCCGCAAACTGGCGGCTGATTCCATAGCATCATGAGCGTTTAAGCCCGCTCGGCTATTAAAGATTCCGATTTAGGACCCCAACTTAATTCGATTTACAGGGATCGAATCCCTGGGCTAGCCTTTGTTCACCATTGTATTGGAAAGCGATTAAGGGCATGGCATGGCTTACCATTTGAGCGCAGCGCAATGCGCCTCCTTCCATGAAAATGGTTATTTGGCTGTTGAGGATCTACTGAATGAGGAGGATCTGGCGCCCCTGGAGCGGGAGTATGAGATCTTGGCCGAGGGCCTGGCTCAAGACCTGCTGGCTGCCGGAAAAATCCAAAATGCTCATGAGGGTCTGGGCTTTGTCGAGCGCTACGAGCGCTTGTTGGCAGACTATCCGGCAGCCACCAACTACTTCAACATTTCCCTACCCCTGGTGAACGGCCCTATTGATCCCGAAGATTTTCATATGCATGCCGGGCCTTCGGCCTTTCGGCTTTTGCGAAATGAAAAGATCCTGGATGTGGTGGAAAGCATCATTGGGCCGGAAATTGCCTCCAGCCCGGTTTTGCAGATGCGCATCAAGCCGCCGACTCGCAACGTCAAGAATCTCAATATGGAGCATTCCAATGTCGGCCCGACCACTTGGCATCAGGACATCGTCGCTATCTTGCCGGAGGCGGATCATACCAATCAATTGACCGTTTGGGTGGCGATCACCGACGCCACGGAACTAAACGGGTGTTTGGTCTGTGTACCCAAAAGTCACAAGAAGGGGCCGCTGGTGCACTGTGCCAACGAATCCATGGCCCGTGAGCCCCATGTCCCGGCGGTGCTGACCGACGGGATGAAGCCGGTGCCCTTACCCCTCAAGCGGGGTGGAGTGATCCTTTTCGACAAGCACAATCTTCACAGCGGCCTGCCCAATCTCTCTGACGGGCTGCGCTGGAGTGCGGACATTCGCTATCACCCCGTCGGCCAAGCGAGCGGCCGCCCCGCCTTTCCCGGCTTTGTGGCGCGCAGCAAGGCCGATCCGGCCCAAGAACTCCACGATCCGGCAGTCTGGCAAGATCGCTGGGTAGCGGCACGGGAGCGGATTGTGCGCGGAGAGCACGGTGGCGTAATTTTCGCCGACAACCGTTGGGCCGATCCGGCGATCTGCTGATAAGCAGCGCTTTCACGCCCCTCTTTTTCGCGCTGGCTTGCGATTGGACCCGGGCCGTCGTAAGTAACCATCATGACACGTGATTCCTTGGTCATAGCCTTGGCGCAATGCAATCCCACCGTGGGCGATGTGGGAGGCAACCTGGCGCGTGCCCGCGCGGCACGGTCCCAGGCTGCGGCTGGCGGTGCCGAGCTTGTCGTCTTTAGCGAGACTTTCCTGTCGGGTTATCCGGCCGAGGACCTGGTCCTTAAGCCCATGTTTCTGGAGGAGATTCGCACGGCTGCGGAAGATCTGGCCCGAGATACCGCTGACGGTGGCCCAGGGGTTCTGATTGGCGCCCCATGGGCCGAGGGCGATTTGAATCAGGGACCGCTGCGCGGGCGGGTCTATAACGCGGCCCTTTTGCTCGATAACGGAAAGATCCAGTCCGTCCGCTATAAATATGACCTGCCCAACTACGGGGTGTTCGACGAGGTTCGTATCTTTAAGGCCGGTCCTTTACCCGGTCCTATGTCCTTTCGGGGCGTGCGGTTAGGGGTGATGATCTGCGAGGACATGTGGGGTCCCGAGCCCACTGAGTGCCTTGAGGAATCGGGCGCCGAGATCCTTGTGGTGCCCAATGGCTCGCCCTATGAGATCGATAAGACCGACGAGCGGTTGCAGCTCGCCGTGGCCCGGGTCAGCGAAAGCAACCTGCCGCTGATCTATGTGAACCAAGTAGGCGGTCAGGACGAGTTGGTTTTCGACGGGGCCTCCTTCGTTTTGGATGCGGACCACACCATGGCCGCTCAGCTTCCTTCTTTTGCCGAAGCTCTGACGCTCACCCATTGGACCCGAGGCGACGACGAGCGATGGCGGGTGGCACCGGCCGAGCGGGTGGCGCCCATGGAGGGCCTGTCCGCGATTTACAGCGCCTTGTGCTTGGGCTTGCGGGACTATGTTGGCAAGAACCGCTTCCCAGGGGTGATCCTGGGCCTTTCCGGCGGCATTGATTCGGCCCTGTCCGCAGCGGTGGCCGTGGATGCTCTGGGGCCTGACAAGGTGCATTGTGTCATGATGCCCTCACCCTACACCAGCGATGAAAGTTTGGAGGATGCGGCCGGCGCGGCGACCCTCATGGGAACCCGGCTGGATACGGTCCCGATAGAGCCGGCCATGGGCGCCTTCGGCGATATGCTGGCGCCCCTCTTTGGGGATCGAGCGCCCGATATCACCGAGGAAAATATTCAGTCCCGCTCTCGCGGCCTGATCCTCATGGCACTCTCCAACAAATTAGGGGCCATGGTTCTCTCCACGGGTAACAAGTCAGAAATGTCGGTGGGATATGCTACCCTTTATGGGGACATGTGCGGTGGCTACAACGTCCTCAAGGACGTCTACAAGATGACGGTTTTTGAGCTGTCCCGATGGCGCAACCAGAACCGGCCGGACGGGGTTCTGGGGCCGGCGGGCCGGGTGATGCCCGAGCGCATCATCGAAAAGCCACCCTCGGCCGAGCTGAAACCGGATCAGACCGATCAGGATAGCTTGCCGCCCTATGAGGTGTTGGATGATATCCTGCAATGCCTGATCGAGGCGGAGATGCCCATCGATCAAATTGCGGCGCGTGGCCATGACGAGGATACCATCAAGCGGGTCTGGCGCTTGTTGGATCTAGCGGAGTACAAGCGCCGCCAAGCGTGCCCCGGCGTCAAAATCACCCGCCGGAACTTGAGCCGGGACCGGCGCTATCCTATTACCAACAGCTTCAAAGGCCCCAGTGGCAAGGGGGCGGCACGGCCGCCTGCGGACGGGTAAAATGTTTGGTCACTTTCGGACAAGGGAACGATGTTGTCGAAGTTTTGACGGCTGCAAAAGCTGCCGAACTTTATCATTGTTCATGTAAAAGAGGAAATCTTCGAAGTGTCCCTTCAATTTTACAACACCCTAAGCCGAAAAAAAGAATCCTTTAAGGCGATCGATGATCGCAATGTGCGCATGTATGTTTGCGGACCAACGGTCTATGACTTTGCCCATATCGGCAATGCTCGGCCGGTGGTGGTCTTTGACGTGCTCTTTCGCCTGCTGCGTCACGTCTATGGCAAAGATCATGTCACCTATGCCCGCAACATCACCGACGTGGAGGACAAGATCAACACCCGTGCCGCAGAGGAAGGCACCACAATCAAGGAGCTGACCGAGCGCACGACCGAGGCTTTCCACGACGACATGGCGGCTCTGGGCGCCTTGCCGCCCTCGGTGGAGCCGCGGGCCACGGATCACATCGGCCAGATGATCGCCATGATGGAAGCGCTCATTGACAAGGGCCATGCCTACGCGGCCGAGGGCCATGTGCTCTTTTCCGTACCTTCTATGGAGACCTACGGCACGCTCTCCGGCCGCAATCGGGACGAGATGATTGCCGGCGCCCGGGTTGAGGTGGCGCCCTACAAAAATGATCCGGCGGACTTTGTGCTCTGGAAGCCCTCCAGCGACGATCAGCCGGGCTGGGACAGTCCCTGGGGGCGGGGGCGCCCCGGCTGGCACATCGAGTGCTCAGCCATGTCCGAAGAGCATCTGGGTCCGACTTTCGATATTCACGGCGGTGGGCTGGATCTGGTCTTTCCCCACCACGAAAACGAGATCGCCCAATCCCATTGCGCCAATGGCCTGAACAGCTTTGCTCGGGTGTGGATGCACAACGGCTATGTGGTGGTCAACGGCGAGAAGATGTCCAAGTCCCTGGGGAACTTTTTTACCGTGCGTCAGCTCTTGGACGAAGGCCACCGGGGTGAGGCCATTCGCCTGGCCCTGCTCTCGGGACACTACCGGGCGCCCTTGGATATCACGCGGGAGAAGCTGAAGGAGTGCAAAGGCCAATTGGATCGGCTTTATGGGGCCTTGCGGAAAGGCGAGGTGGTCAACGCGAGCGGCCCGCCCCCAGCGAAAGTCGTGGATGCGCTCAGTGATGATTTGAATACGCCTTTGGCCATTACCCATTTTCATGAACTGGCTGGTGCCATCAACAAGGCGCAGGACGAACGTGATATTCAGGCGGCAAAGGCCGACTTGATGGCGGCGGGACAGGTTCTTGGCCTGCTGGGTAGTGACCCGGAGGCTTGGTTTAAGCAAGCAGCAGCCGGTCCAAGCGATGCGGACATCCAATCGCTCATCGACCAGCGCCTGGCAGCGCGCAAGGCAAAGAACTTTGCCGAAGCCGACCGTATTCGTGATAACCTGAAAGACCAGGGCGTTGTGTTGGAAGATGGCCCCGGCGGCACCACCTGGCGCCGGGAATAGGGATTCATGCGTGAACTGAAATATGAGGGAGACAAACAAATGACCGAGCAATCATTCAGGCTTTTGGCGAACGGGCATCCGGAGACGGGGATGGGGCCGTCTGACATGGTGGCGGTCGAGGCCTTCACAAGCGCGGATCACACCGAGACCATCCATTCGTTTTTCGAAACCAAGGATGAATCGATCCTCTCCGGCGTTTGGGAATGTGCGCCCTGTCGGGAGGAGATCGATGCCTATCCGGTCCACGAGATGATGACCGTGATCTCCGGGTCGGTCACACTCACTCACCCGGATGGCACCAGCGAAACCTTTACCGCCGGCGATAGCTTTTTCATTCCCAAGGGTAGCCCTTGCGTCTGGGAGATCACGGAAACCCTGCGCAAATTTTATATGATCGCTGCGTAGGTTTATTGCGTTCTCAGCCTTTAACGGCCTGGCGCCAATAGATCCAGGCCACCCCCAAGAGGACCAGAAGTCCGCCGGCGATGAGCGGCGGGGTGAGCTGGTCGTCCAGCAGCCACAGCCCGCCGATCACCGCGAAGACGGGAGAAAGCAGGGAAAAGGGTGTGACCACGCTGATGGGATAGCGCTGCAGTAGGTAATACATGCCGCTGTGGGAGACGATGGAGCCCATCACCACTGTATAGAGCAGGCAGAGCCAGCTTTGCCACGACGCGGCCTCCAGCACAGCCAGATGATTGCTTTCAAAGAGGAGGGAGATCGCCATCAGGACCGGTGCGCAGACCAAAGAAACCCAGGCCGTGATGGTCAGGGCCGAGATGCCGTCGCCAATTTGACGCACCATGATCATGGAAAGGGCGTAAAGGGCGCTGGAGACTGTGATCCAAAAAAGCGCCGGCAAATCACCGAAGGCGGCCGGGTCGAAAGAGATGACGACCGCGCCCAGCATGGCGATGGATATGCCGGCAATGCGTTGAATGCCGATCCGCTCGCCCAGGATGACCACGCCCAGCAACAGGGCAAAGGGCACCTCGAGCTTGCTGAACAAGGCGATGGTGGCCGTGTTGTCCGCCAAAAATAGAGCCAAATAAAGGGTGAGGTACATGCCCACCCCCATTACGAGGCCAACCTTAATCAAAGGTAGAATGTAGCGCCGTTTCACGCGTAAAAAAGGCGCCATGATCACAGTCAAAAGGCCGAAACGAATGGCGGTAAAAAAGACCGGGGGAAAGTCCCTAAGCGCGATGGCCGCCACCACGAACATGGACCCCCAGATCAGCGCGATGGCGATCCCGAACAAAAAGTGAGACAGGGTCATGGGCGGGCTTGCGGCGGGAAGCTGCTTGGTCATGGTGTATGAGCCTTACCGCCGAGCCAAGGTCACCAGCGCTTGGCGTTACTGTTCTCGACCGCCTCCAGATAGTTGGCTGGGGCAAAGTCGTCGGTCAAGAGCACCCCGTCATCGCTCGACTGGTCATCGGTCTTACGGGCAAAGACAGCTGGATCCATTCTGACGCTGAGGAGATCGGTCAGAGGGTAGGGCAGGGCCAGGCGCTCTTGCAGCTCTTTTGCTCTGGCCCGCAGCTCACCCTCGCTGAAAGAAACGCCGTCTCCCGCCACAATGATGACGTTCTGACCAACCCGGTAGGCGTCCACGAAGGCGAATACCGAACGCAAGGTCCGCATGGTACTCGGAAAGAGCGAGGTCTCTGACTGCACATTCAGCACCGCCACGCCGTTCTCGTTCAGGCGGCGCTGCACCAGCCGGTAAAACTCCTGGGTCAGCAGGTGAAAGGGCACATAGCCGCCGCGAAAGGCGTCCACGACGATGATGTCCCGTTTGGGTTTGTTGCGCAGAAGATAGACGCGCCCGTCCGCCACGGTGACGGTTAGATCCTCGGAAGCCTTTAGGCCGAAATAGGTTTCGGCCGCCTCCACCACATCCGGATCCAACTCCACGGAGTCGATCCGCAAGCCCGGCACTTGGCGCAGCAGGTAACGGCTGGTGCTGCCGCCACCCAAGCCGATCATCAAAAGCTCCTTGGGATCGGTTACATAGGCCAAACCCACCGTCAGCTGGCGGGTATAAGGCACCACAAGGTCTTCCGGCTGGGCCAGATCGATCACCGACTCGGTGTACTTTTGCCGATAGCGGCTAAAGGACATGCGAATCTTACTGCCTTCCTTGGTAACGAAGATGTTGTTGTAGAGGGATTCGATCTGGGCCAGATCCCCATTGGGCAGGCCCAATAGCGCGTCAGGGTCAAAAGCGCGAGCAGAGGGGGCCAGGGGTGAAGCGATCAGCAGCAAGGCCAAGCCGGCCGCCAAAGCCCGTCCGGCTACGGCGGGAATCAAGAGGATGAAACTAAGCCCCACCAGCAGGGCCACGCAGGCCAGCCAATAGGTGATGCTGCGGGTGCCGATATGGGGGATCAGGTAAAAGGTCGTGCCCAGGGTGCCCACAATGCTGCCCAGGGTGGAGATGCCGTAAATCCAGCCAGCCGTGCGGCCGGATTTTTCCGTGCTGTCCAGCACCAGTCGGATGGCAAAGGGGGAATAGACCCCCATAAGGGTCAAGGGCAGGAGCAAGAGAGCCATGGCGGCGGCCAAGGCGGCCATGGGAATATTATCGATCGCTTCAAAGATAGCTTCACTGACCGGTGCTGCGAAAACCGGCACCACCGCCAGGTAAAGGGCGGCAGCCGCCAAAAAGCAGCCGAGAATACGGATGTCGGGCCACCTATCGACCACCCAACCGCCAATAAAATAACCGATCGTCAGGGCCGCCAAGACCGTGCTGATCAAGGCTGACCAGGTATAAATGCCGCTGCCGAAATAGGGATTAAGATAGCGGCTGCCCAGCATCTCAAAGGACATAATGACGGCGCCGATGATAAAGGCATTGAGGTAAATGGCCGTAATAAATGTACGGGAACGATTCATGGTCTGGTCCGCTTGCATGGTGGAATTTCTTGCCCGGCCCTATTATGGTTCGCCATCGCTTGGAAGAGAGTCGGACCGGGAAAACCTGCCCCTAAATAGGCTCCAGCGCAATCTCTTCCTCGGTGCTCGGTTTTCTCAAGGGTCATTGTCAGGGCAACCAGCAGCGTGGCAGTCAATCTGGGGGCCGTTCAGAAATGGGTGGAGACGAAGCGATGGTAAAGAGTGCCAATGAGGAGCAGATTGACTATTGGAACTCGGCGGCGGGTCGCAAGTGGGTTATTCTTCAAGAACAGATCGACGAGGTCCTCGGGTCGCTCAATCACCCTCTCCTTGCCAAAGCGCAGCCATCCGCCGGTGAATCGGTTTTGGACGTGGGCTGCGGTACCGGTGCTTTCACAATGGCGTTGGGCCACCAGGTGGGTGCGAGCGGTCAAGTGCTGGGTTTGGACATTGCTGCGCCCTTGTTGGAGCGGGCGGAACAGCGCCGCCAGGCCGCCGGCATGGATCAGCTTTGCTACCGGCAGGCCGATGCCCAGACCCATTCCTTTGACGGAAGAAGTTTGGATCTGATTGCGTCGCGCTTTGGCGTCATGTTTTTTGACGATCCTGTCGCAGCTTTTGCCAACATGAGACAGGCCCTGCGCCCGGGTGGTCGTCTCTATTTTGCGAGCTGGTCTGCCTTGGCGGATAACCCCTGGTTCAAGGTGCCGCACGATGCTGCCGTTGCCCAGCTTGGCCAAGGGAGCCCTGCGCCGCCTCGGGCGCCAGGTCCTATGGCCTTCGCCGAGATTGATTATGTGCGCGACATACTGGAAGAGGCAGGCTTTATCGAAGTCGGCGGTCAGCCCGAAACGATATTTTTGGTCAAGGACGCGCCTCTTGATCAGGTCGCCCATTTGGCGTGCCAATTGGGGCCTGTCTCCCGTCTGATGCGGGAGCTGGAGGGAACCGAGGCGGATTTGTCTGCTATCGTCGAAGCGGTCAAAGAGGGCTTTCGGCCCTATGACTCAGATGTGGGTGTGAAGGTTCCCGCTCGGTTGAACTTTTTCTCAGGTCGCAATAGTTAGCGAGCCTTTGCGGCCTTCATCAAGGACTGTCGTCGTTGGGTGCCTGCTGCGGATGGGAGATTCCCAAATTGGGAAAGTCCCGGTGGCGGGCGATCTGTCGTAGGCCATGTTTCATGTCGCTGTGCACTTCTGGCCACCAGCGGTCGGCCTCCCGAATGCGTTGATCGCGGTCTTGCAGAAAACGATCCCGAACAGCGGCAGACCAATTAAAAAAGAGCCGGCCGTTTTGAATGGTCCAACCATTGATGAAATCCACCTCGGCGGCGGCACCTTCGGAGACGGCCACCGCACAAAAGCCGTTGTACTGCGGTGCGTAGGCTTGCGGGTCATCGGCAAAGGCATCTCGATTGGCCGCTGTCGCAAAGTGCCACAGATGGTCTTTATAGGTATGGGAATACTCGGGCCGCCCCTTGATTGGGCGTCCTTGTTTGAAATAGGCCACGCTATCAAAGCCGTCGATGGCCACCCCCTCTTCGGTGACGTTTAGGATTTCCTGCGCCCACACCTTTGGGGCCGAGAGCAGCACAAAAAAACAGCAAAGGATCACCGCAAGGTGGGGCATCATTTTCCAGATCTAAGGGCGTATGCCTAATGCGTCAGGATTTGGCTCAGGAAGGTGCGTGTGCGCTCGTTCTCTGGGTTTTCGAAGAATTGGGCGGGGGGCGCGGCTTCAACGATCTCGCCTTCGTCCATGAAGATCACCCGGTCGGCCACCGAGCGGGCAAAGCCCATTTCGTGGGTCACGCAGATCATGGTCATGCCTTCACGGGCTAGGTCGACCATCACATCGAGTACTTCGTTGATCATTTCCGGATCCAGAGCGGAGGTGGGTTCGTCGAACAGCATAATCTTAGGCCGCATGCAAAGGGCACGGGCGATAGCCACGCGCTGTTGCTGCCCGCCCGACAATTGGATCGGGTATTTGTGCGCTTGCTCAGGGATCTTTACCCGCTCCAGATAATGCATGGCGACCTTATCAGCTTCGTTTTTGGGGGTTTTTCGAACCAGCCTTTGAGCGATGGTCAAGTTGCGTAGGATCGTCATGTGGGGAAAGAGGTTGAAGCTTTGGAAGACCATGCCGACCTCGCTGCGCACCGCGTCGATGTTGGCGACCTTGTCGTTGAGTTCGGTCCCGTCGATAACAATGCTGCCGCTGTCATGAGCTTCCAGTCGGTTGATGCAGCGGATCAGAGTGGACTTACCCGATCCCGACGGACCACAGACAACAATCCTTTCCCCTTTGCGGACTTCCAAATTGATTTGCTTCAAGGCTTGAAAGCGGCCGAAAAACTTATCCACCTGCTGGATTTCAATAAGCGGCATTTCAGCACTATCCATCGGGCACCTTCCTATCCGTTGCGCCGTTCATATCTGCCCAGTCGCCATTCGATCAGGCCAAAGGCCTTTTGAATGCCGGTGGAAAAGATAATGTAGATAATGGCCAAGCTCACAAATACCTCGTAGGGGGCATAGGTTTCCGCGACAATATTCCGCGCAATGCCCATCATGTCGGCGATGGTGATGGTGCTGGCGAGGGCTGTCGATTTCTGCAAGCTGATGACGTCATTGCTGTAAGCCGGAAGGGCAATTCGAATGGCGATGGGGGTTTTCACATAGATAAAGACGTGGCGTTTGGACATGCCGAGCGCCGCGCCCGCTTCACTTAGCCCCTGATCGACAGCCAGGACGCCGCCGCGTAAAATTTCCGATACATAAGCACCCGTGTTGAGCGACAAGGCCAAGATCGCGCAGCCCATCGGTTCGCGCAGGATGGGCCAAAAGACGCTGCTCCTAATCCAGTCGAACTGAGGCAACCCGTAGTAGATGATAAAGATTTGAACGAGGATAGGGGTTCCCCGCATGACGTAGATATAGACCTGCGCCGGCCAATCTAGATAAGGCTTTTTGCTCAGGCGCATGAGCAACAAGATGATGGCTAGGCCTAATCCAAGCAGACCCGAGACCACCAACAGCTGTAAGGTAATGCCAACCCCGCCAAGCATGCGCGGGATACTCTCCAGGGTCAGGTTGATGTCAAAGCTCATCGGGCACCTTCCGTGGTTCTCTTCCCGAAAGCTTCCAACGCCATGACGGCCATGGTGATAAATGTGGAAAAGGCGAGATAAATCAGACCCACAAAGATGTACATCGTAAAAGGCTTGCCGGTGACGGTGATCGCTTGCTTGGCGACAAACAGGGTCTCGTTCAGTCCGATAATGGAAATTAAGGCCGTGTCCTTGACCAGGGACAGCATATGATTGCCGAAGGGGGGCAGGGCGATGCGCCACATTTCAGGGATGCGAATGTAGACGAAGGTTTGAAAGTTCGACATTCCCAAGGCGCGGGCGGCCTCAATGCTGCCCGGCTTAACGCCCATAAAGGCGCCGCGAAAAGTCTCGGTGGCATAGGAACCCACAATGAATGCGATGGCAAAGGTGCCTGCCCAAAAAGGTGGGATATCGACGAACTTTATGTCTGGATCGAAAACCTGTGCGATCGCCGTCAAGGTGATCGCCGAGCCGAAATAGAGCAGCAGTATGACTAAGATCTCTGGCGTGCCACGGAAGACAACCGTATAGGCCCCTGCCAGTTTTTGGGCAACCGGGCTGTTGGACAACTTTGCCGCGGCGCCGATGAGACCAAAAAGCACCATGAGAAAAAGGGATGCGACAAAGACCTTGAGCACCACCACGGAGCCCCAATAGTAATCGTCCCACCATCCGGAAAGGGCTTCCAACTGCTAACCCCGCAGAAAAAAATCAGAAAAAAGGAGAGGAATAAGCCGGTGTCGTGACGAGGCTGCCAAGAGCCCCGTCACGATTGCTGACAGATCAAGATAAGGGGCGATCCAAGGATCTATTGCCCCCATTCATCCTTGTGAAGTTTAAAGGGAAAGATCTTCATGGCATAGCTTTCCAGCTCGCCGGAATTGATCAGCTCCTTAATAGCGCCATCCAGCTGCTCTTTGAGCTCCGGTTGTCCTTGGCGCAGGCCGATGCCCACGCCAACGCCAAAAAACTCCTCCTCGTCCAATTCCGGCCCGATCAGTTCAAAATCCGAGCCTTCCTCCTGACTCAGGAACTTCAGATAGGCCTTCATGGGATTGGTCATGATGGCATCGGTTCGCCCGTTCTGCAGATCCAGGTAGAGGGCTTCGTTACTATCGTAAAGGACTACCTCGGCTTCCGGAAGCATGGTTTCAAACCAGTCCGAATAGGTGGTCGCACGTTCCAGTCCAACCTTGACGCCGCTGAAATTCGCGGGGATCGGTTCACCGGCATCATCGAAAAGCTTCAAATCAGCATCTTTGCGACCGACCATCTGCCCGATCGAGAAGCGGTACGGGGCCGAAAAATCCATCTTTTCGAGGCGTTTGTTGGTAATCGACATTGACGCGACGATGAGGTCGAATTTATTGGCGAGCAGCGCGGGAATCATGCCGTCCCACTCCTGGCAGACAAATTCTAGTTCGGCCCCCATGATGCGACCCACGCCCTTGGCCACGTCCACGTCGTAACCTTCAAGCTCTCCATCTGCGTTTCTGTAATTAAAAGGCGCATAGGTGCATTCCATACCCACACGTAGGGTCTCGGCGGCAGCTGTCCCTTGAAAACTTAGGGTGCCGGCAACTAACGATATGGCGACCATCGCAAACATCTTTTTCATGGCTTCCTCCTCACTTTTGACATCATTATTTTAAGTTAATGTGCTTGGATTATTTTTTTGTATGTTTCGTGACAGGCGGCTGACCTTTAGAAAAACCGCTTTTGCTCGGCAAAAAATCGAGCTGATGCTCTTTCCACAATGCGGGTCAAACGACCTAAACCCTGACCTTCAGGTGACCCACAAAACCCCCAAACATCCCGTTGGCAACAACCTCACTTTCCCATTCCGGGACAACGTAAAGGGGCCGAGAAAAAAGCCTAACATAAAGCTTACCATGCCTTCGGAACGAGCACTACTGCGGATGTGAAAGCTTGCAAAAGATGAGGGAAGGGCCCTTGGGAATGATCGCCAAGTGGGAATGATCGGCCAAGGCTTTAGTTTAAAGGCCCGGAAGACCCTTCAACGCTAATCCTGGATGTTAAGAGGCGGGCGGAGCAGATAAAGCAGTTTGAATAACTGCTAACACTTCCTGGTGCAGTTCAGGGCAGGCGCTCGCGACAATGGCGCCGCTGGAGGAAAGGCCAAGCGCTTTACCTTGCCAATCAGAGATCACACCGCCGGCGCCTTCCACGACCGGAACCAGAGCACAGATATCGAAGCAATCCAGGTTCGGTGCGCAGAGGCTGACGCCGATATGCCCGGCTGCCAAGGTCCCAAAACTTAAGCTGCCGCCATCGTAAACGTTCCAGCGGGATTTGGGCCGCAGCGCCCGAAAGGCCTTTCGGCTTTGGCCGGTAAAGGCATCAGGGTCGGAATAGCAAACGATACTTTGCTCGATCTTGGCAAAGGGTCGGGTCTGGACTTGTCGGCCATTTAGCCAGGTGCCTTGACCGGCCACGCCCAGGTAGATGTCGGACAAAAAGGGCTGGCAAATGATCCCAATGACCGGTTGGTACTGGTAGCAAAGGGCAATCAAAATGCTGTAATTGGGAAGGCCGGCGGCAAACTGTCGAGTGCCGTCGATGGGATCGATGACCCAGACCCAATCCGCCTCAAGATTTTGAGTGCCGAATTCTTCACCCAATATCCCATGGGCGGGATAGCTCTCTTCGATGCGTTGCCGCAGGGCGGATTCCACCGCCAAATCGACCGAGGTAACCGGCGAACCGTCCGATTTAATGGTTATGCTGGCCTCGGCGATGACCGACTTGACCGTATCTTGCGCCTCTTTGGCGAGTTCTTCGGCGAATTCCTTAAGGTCTTCACTGATGGCAGGGGAGCTGGGCATAGATCTTTGCTATTGGGGGACCGCCCGTTGACGTGGCGACCGGGCTGTGGTGAATAACGCCCTTCTTTAGCTCTAATTGTGTGTCCGGCCAAGGCCATGTCCGAACAAAGTTCAGAAAATTACGTCTTTTTGTTTGATACGACTCTGCGCGACGGTGCCCAGACGCAAGGGGTGGATTTTTCCGTGCCGGACAAGATTGCGATCGCCAAGGCCCTGGATTCCGTCGGCTTGGACTATATCGAAGGAGGCTGGCCGGGCGCCAATCCCACCGATGATGCATTTTTTGCCGACCCGCCCCCGTTCGAAAACGCGCGCTTTGTGGCCTTCGGCATGACCCGCCGGGCCGGGCGGTCCACCTCCAACGACCCCGGCTTGGCGACCGTGATTAACAGCAAGGTCGATGCGGTTTGCATCTTCGGCAAGGCCTGGGATTTCCATGTGGACGTGGCCCTCGACATCCCACTCAATGAGAACGTGGATATGATCGCCGATTCTGTGGCCGCGGCGAAGGCCGCGCGGGGCGAGGCCATGTTCGATGCGGAGCATTTTTTCGACGGCTACAAGGCCAACCCGTCCTACGCCTTGGACTGTGTCCGGGCCGCCCACGATGCCGGCGCCCGCTGGGTGGTGCTCTGCGATACCAATGGCGGTACGTTGCCGGACGAGGTCGAGCGCATTGTGGGTGAGGTGACACAGCATATCCCTGGCAGTCATTTAGGGATTCACTGTCACAACGATACGGAAAACGCGGTGGCCAACACCCTAGCGGGCCTGCGGGCAGGCGTGCGCCAGGCCCAGGGAACCCTGAATGGCTTGGGCGAGCGTTGCGGCAATGCCAATCTGGTGTCGCTTATCCCGACCTTAATGCTCAAGACTGATTTTGAGATTGCAGTAACAGCAGAGCAATTGACGCACTTGACCCAGGTCTCCCATCTGCTGGACGAGCGCCTGAACCGGGCGCCCCACAAGCACGCGCCTTACGTGGGCGAGAGCGCTTTTGCCCATAAGGGCGGGGCACATGTTTCCGCCGTGGAAAAAGATCCGCGGACCTATGAGCATATCGACCCGCCCCTGGTGGGCAACCGGCGCCACATCGTGGTTTCGGACCAGTCGGGCCGCTCCAACATCCTGTCGCGTCTCGCCGAGATCGGGCTGGAGATCGATAGCAAAGACCCCAAGGTGGAGCGCTTGGTCTCGCAGGTGAAACAGCAGGAATTTGAGGGCTATGCCTACGACGGCGCGGAAGCGTCCTTCGAGCTGATGGCCCGCCGGGCATTAGGCGACGTGCCCGACTACTTTTCCATCGTGCGCTTCCGGGTGATGGACGAGCGCCGGTGGAACGCCCGCGGCGAAAGGGTGACCGAGAGTGAGGCCACGGTGATGATCGAGATGGGCGGGGAGTCGAGCTATCAGGTGGCCCACGGCAATGGTCCGGTGAACGCCTTGGACGTGGCCCTTCGCAAGGCCTTGGTGCCGGTCTTCCCCGAGTTGGAGAACATGCATTTGGTCGACTACAAGGTCCGTATTCTGACGCCCCAGGCGGGTACCCGCGCGGTGACCCGCGTGATGATCGAAAGCGGCGACAGCTCCGGCCGGCGTTGGACCACGGTTGGGGTGTCGGAGAACATCATAGATGCCTCCTTTAACGCCCTGCGGGACGGCTATCGCTGGAAACTAATGCGCGAGGGGGCTGACCCGAATGGAAGCAGGGCGAATGGCGGGGAGACCGCCTAACTATTCATCGGCTCTGGAGAGCTAGCCCATGTCCGGTACGGATCGGACCAAGGGGGCCGTCGCGCTTGAGCCCGCGCCGGTGATCATTTTGATCGACCCCCAACTGGGCGAGAACATTGGCATGGTCGCGCGGGCTATGTTGAATTGTGGCTTAACGAGGCTGCGTTTGGTGCGACCCCGGGACGGCTGGCCCAATGCCACGGCCGAGGCGGCCGCTTCCGGCGCGGCTGAAGTCATCGAGGCGGTCCAACTCTTCGACTCGACCGCCGCGGCCGTGGCGGATCTGCAACAGCTTTACGCCACCACCGCCCGGCCCCGTGGAATGGTCAAGCAGGTGGTGGAGCCTCGCTTAGCGGCCCGACAGATTGAAGGGGCCATCGCCGGCGGCGAGAAGGTCGGCATCCTGTTCGGGCCGGAACGCTCCGGCCTGGTGAACGACGATGTGGCGCTGGCCGATCGGGTCATCGAAGTGCCTCTTAATCCAGCCTTCCGTTCCTTAAATCTGGCCCAGGCCGTCTTATTGGTAGGCTATGAGTGGTTCGTGTTGCGCGCCAGCCAAGACCGAACCGAACCCCAGCGCCTGGATCGGGGAGAGGCCCCTCTGGCGGATAAGGCCGAGATGATCAATTTTTTCCAGCGACTGGAAGGGGCTCTGGACGATGCGGGTTTCCTTTTTCCACCGGAAAAGCGTCCGGGCATGGTCCGCAATCTGCGCAGCCTCTTCGGGCGCCTAGCCCTGACCCAGCCCGAGGTCAATACACTGCATGGGATTATCTCCGCCCTACGGGATTATGAGCCGCCAGGCGAGGCGCCGTCTGCGGAAGTGGATAGGGTTTTCGAGAAATAGGCGGCAACCCCGCGCCGTTGCAAAAACAGCACCAGCCACACGATGAGACAAAGGCCGGCGGTGACCAGCATGGGCGCGACCAAGCCGTGGCGGGCGGCAAAGGCGCCGATCAGGTAGGTGCCGATGCCAGCGGCAAGCTGGGCCAACATGAACATGTTTCCCATCACCCGGCCCCGTTGCGCCTCGGCAACGGTTAACTGAATGAGGGAGGCCGTTGCCGTGGCCCGAACCTCAGCCGACAATCCCAAGATCACCGCCAGAGCCATGGCGAAATAGAAGTTGCCGACCAGCATCAGGCCAATGGTGGCCAGGACCGCGATCAAATAAGACCAATAAACCCGTGTCACCGTTGCCGCTTTGGCGCCACCATGAGCGAGCCAGAGAGCGGCGATGGTGGCGCCGACACCGATGGCCGCCAAAATGCTCGAGAGCCCGATTATGCCTCGGTCGAGGACTTCATCCGCGTAGGCCGGCAACATATGATAAAAGCTCGACGTGAGAGCATGCTCGGCAAACAATAGGATCAAGAGGACCAAGATGCCGCGGTGGCCTGCGATGTAGCGCAGCCCTTCCACCAGATCGCCCCAAAAGGATTGGGCGCTGGGCCCGGGCGGCTCGTAATCCTTGGGCGTTTTCAGGCAAAAACCCACCACTAGGAGAATGGCATAGCCCGCCGCGTTCACGGCAAAGGCGGTGGCGATGTTGAAGTTGGTAATGATCCAGCCCGCCAGGGCCGGGCCGGCAAATACGGCGAACTGGGTATAAGAAGAGTTGACCGCTATTGCCGAGGAGAGGCGGGAACGGTGCACGAAGCGCGCCAGCATGGTCAGCATGGGCGGCACGGTAAAGCTGATCAAAATGCCGTGCACCAGAACCAATCCGGCAAGGGGCCAAATGCTAAGTAGCTCGAACCAGGCGAGAAGGGCCACCGCTAGCGCCTGGATAAAGAGCAAGAGGTTAGTGATGCGCCACATGAGGAAACGGTCGCAACGATCCGCCACCGCGCCGGCGACGGGCGTCAACAAGACATTCGGCACAATGTCCATGAGGGCAATCGCGGCCAGCCAAAGCGTAGACCCGGTAAGCTCCCAGGCCAGCCAGGATACGGCCACCAGCTGTACAAAAAAGCTGATCCAGGACGCGATGGAGCCCACAGAGTAAATGCGGAAATTACGGTCAGCAAAGGCCTGGCCGATGCCACTGGAGAGAAGGTTGCTTTGAAAAGAGCTCATGATAACTCGGAAACAGTAGACGCGACGAAAGAAGCGACGAGAGAGTCGCACCGGGAAATTCGGCCCCAGGCATCCACGCGGAAGCACCAGGCACTTGTTTAGACGCTGTCCTTCATGGCTTTCTTCGAGTTATCTCAGCGCGGAGTGGTCCAAGCTTAGCGGCAATTGCGGACTTGATCGAGCCGTTTTTGCTCTGTGAAAGGGGCGCTAGAACGGGTTCCTGATTCCAGGCCGGGCGGGTGGGGCCGGCAAAGAGTTGTTCCGCATCATCTGGTCTGAATTTGGCCCTCGGTTCGCCCCTGCTTTACGCCTGATTTACCCCCGATTCGCCTTGACTTGTAGGTGGCGATTCGTATAGTCCCGGCCGACTTCCTGGGAATGTGAACCGGACAAGATGTTCGGCTTCCGCTCCAGGCCAGCTCATAGGGGAGTTGGACGGGAGACTACCGGGACAATGGATGTCACCTGGCAAAAGGCCGGGGGCGAAAAAACAAAGGAGATTAAGCCTCATGTCCAAGCGTGAGCAGTCGAAGTATAAGATTAATCGCCGCCTGGGTGTTAACCTCTGGGGGCGCCCCAAGAGCCCCGTCAACAAGCGTGAATACGGACCCGGCCAGCATGGTCAGCGCCGCCGCAAGCCCTCTGACTTCGGTGTGCAGCTCATGGCCAAGCAAAAGCTGAAAGGCTATTACGGCAACATCGGGGAAAAGCAATTCCGACGCTACTATGCGGAAGCCTCCCGCCGCCGCGGGGATACGGGTGAGAACCTCGTCGAGCTCTTGGAGCGGCGTTTGGACGCGGTGGTCTATCGCTCCAAATTCGTGCCCACGGTTTTTGCCGCTCGCCAGTTCGTCAACCACGGCCACATCACGGTGAACGGCAAACGGGTGAATATCCCCTCCTATCAGGTCAAGGACGGGGACCAAGTGCAAATCAAGGCGAAAAGTCGGGAGTTGCCCTTGGTTTTAGAAGGCGTTGAGTCCGTTGAGCGGGACCTGCCTGACTACATTGATGTGGAATTCAAGGATATGAAGGCGACCTTTGTGCGGGCGCCCAAATTGGCCGATGTGCCTTATCCGGTCCAAATGGAGCCGAACCTCGTCATCGAGTTCTATTCGCGCTAACGGCTGGAACCCGGGGGCGTCTTTCCAATCGCCTGACGCTCCACAAACAAAATCAAACCCCGCCGCATTTTTCGCGGCGGGGTTTTTTTGACCGGCCTTTGATGCCGATCCTCTGATTTTTAATCAGATACAATCCAATAGCCCAAGATTCGCGAGATTATGAGCGCATAGATTGAATTCTTCAAATTTTTTGATAGAGCAAGCCCTTTCGCCACGGCCGCAACGGCCTTGTCAAAGCCGCCAGATCAGCGATGGGCTTGTGATCTCCTCGGCAGGGGAGATCGGCAATGATGTTTGGGCGGTTCCATCGTGTCAACGACCCTCCATGGCTGAGGAATCCAAAGATTCCGAAGGTCGACAGATGCCGAAGATTTAGAACTTAATCGCGAACATGAAAGGCCAAAGCCCCACCGAAAACGCGTCTGCCAACTCTTCGACGACTATTATTAGCTTGAACCTAAGATTTTAAAGAGTCAATCCTAAAAGTCGGACAAGCTTTGCCTTTGCCAAATGCGCAGCGGGTCGGCAAAATTGCCGGGAGCTATTGCATAACTTTTGAGGTCTCCGGCAGGTGTCTGGAGCCGGCCTTTCAGGAGACAGGAGAAAACCATGTCCTTATTTTCGAAAAAGATGGGTCTTTCAAAGAAGCTGGCGGTTTGGACCGTCTTGTCAATGCTGGCCGTCTCTTGGCCGGCCCAGGCTCAATTAAACCCTTTTCGGGGGTCGGGATTTGAGTTGACGGCCCAGGACGTTGAGGAGATCGGCAATGCGGGCCGCGAGCTCTTTCGAGATAATGAGGCGGCTGCGGTCGGGGATTCGGTGATGTGGGAAAACCCGGAAAGCGGCAACAAGGGCACTATCACCATAATGGATAGTTTCACTTACGAGGATCTGCCCTGTTTTGAGCTGAAATATACCTTTGAACTCAAGAAATTGGCCGAGCCGAAAACCCTGCTCGACAAGCGGTGCCAGGTTCCCGATGGCCAATGGAAGGCTCTTTAGGGGAAAGCTCTTGCGGGGAAAGGCTATGAAGGGCTCGCTCGGAAGAACAATTGCCCCCTTGGTGGCAAAACCATAAAAAAAACCGGCGGTTGCCTGCATATAGGCGCCGCCGGTTTTTGCTGCAACAGAAGGACTGATTTGGTCGAGAAGATCAAAAAGTGATCTGGCTTAATCAATCAATCCTGAGGTGCCGGTCCTCAAAATGAAGGGGACGGCGAATGGGATAGGATATCAGCTGGACACCGCTGTCAGGTTTTGGTTCCGACGGAAGGGATGTCCGGCTGGAGCCTGCTCTTCTTTGGAACTGTTCTCCCAACGCTTTCTCAGACTGCTGGGCAAGGGGGCGACGGTCTCGCCATCTTCCGGCTGGGGACTGCGCTCTTTCGGCATGACTTCGGGGGTCACCGGAAGGTCATCGGTCGCCAGCAAATTGGCGATCTGCCGAACAACTGCGGCGCCGTCCCGATCATCAATGACATCAAGACCGTGGCTGCTGGCGAAGTACTTATCGCAAGATGAGGTGATGCGCACCGCCGGGTCGGAAACGGACTTCACGGACAGATCTTGATGGCGGCCTTGCTTGGGCATTTTTGGCATCTCCGGGGCAAACCAAAATGCCGGATAGTCAAGACCATGTTCCTGGCAGTAAATGGCTACGGCCGCCTTGGGAATGGATGGCGTGCCGACCAGGCTCAAGAATTGAACCATGGCTTGGTCCTGATCCATCTCGGTGAGGCCAGCCGGGTCACGCATGCAATAGGCCGCATACCAATCGGACAAATCCTGCGCGAGGGTTTCTTCGCAAAGGCCCAATTCCACTGCCCACCGTTGCGCGACCTGATCCAGCCTCATCCAGCGCTCTGAAGAAGCGGTGGCAACGTCATCGGCGGTAACAGAGAAATTATTAGGGGCGACAGTCATCGCAAAGCCTTTCAGCGTAGTTCAATCCAAACCGATGTAAATCTGATCGGGTCCATGACCTCAAAAAGAAAAACATACAAAGCCAGGATGCCGGCTGCGATCCAATGCCGTTCCAAAGCAGGCATATATAAAGCACAAATCAAAATAAAAATCAATATAAAAGATAAAAAATAAAATTAAATATTT
>JBCCHN010000069.1:0-26465 GCA_039028695.1 Pseudomonadota bacterium | reverse complement strand
TGAATTTCACACGTCGAGATGTACTTAAGACCACGGCTGCGGGAGCTCTTGTTGCAGGAGTTGCACCTTTTAGCATCGCCAAGGCGGCTGATGATACGATCAAGGTTGGGATGAACATTCCCATGACGGGGGACTATGCGCCCTGGGGTTTGCCGGGCCTTTACGGCTGTCAGATTGTTGCCGACAACATCAACGCCTCTGGGGGCTATGATATCGGCGGCAAGAAGCACATGATCGAGGTGGTTTCCTACGACCATGGCTATGACATTGAAAAGGCGCTGCAGGGCTATAAGAAGATGGTCTCGGAGGACGAGGCGCAAATGGTCTCCATGCTGGGGGGTGCGACGGTCGGTGCGGTGATGCCTTGGGGCGAGCGCAAGAACGTCTATACCACGACCCTGCTGTCCAGCGACGTGACGCCCGATACGGAGCACCTTTTTGCCCCCGTCGAGTCCCACCCGCTCTATGTGGTGACGGGCGTGGAGTATCTGGCACGCAATCACCCCGACGCCAAGACAGCGGTGATCGTGACCAACAACGATGTGGAATACGGTCTGCAGGCGGTGGCGACCTTCCAGGCGGCCTTTGAGGTTGCGGGCATTGAGGTGGTCGACATGAACCTGCATGGGTTCGACGTGACCGACTTTGCGCCCATCGTAAGCTCGGTTCTGGCCAAGAACCCGGACATTTTCTGCATGGCGACCAGCTTTTATACCACGGCGCTGATGGAGCAACTCTATCACCAGGGCTTTAAGGGACTGGTGATCACCACCACGCTGGACTACCACGAGGAAGTGATCGCCAAGACCAGCCAGGACTTCGTCGACGGGACCATCCACCAGTTCCCGACCTTTGACGACCCCATGCTGAACGGCCCGGAGATCAACTTCCCCGATCCCAACGGCTTTGACGCGGAATACCGCAAGCGCCATCCCAACGATTGGTCGGCGGTATCTTGGGAGTATCCGGCGATCATGCTGCATTGGCTGGAGGGCGCCCAAGCGGCCGGCACGACCGAGTCGGGCCCGGTGATCGAGGCCTTGACCAGCAACCCCAACCCGTCGTTTGTCTTTGGCGGCGGTCGCTGGTGGGGCGAGGAGCTTTGGGGCCGCAACAATGTGGTGGTCGGCAATTGGCCGGTGGTGCGCATTGAGGGCGGCAAGGTCCACATCAAGGAGTTCGGCAGCGTGGCCGACTGGGTCGACAACCATTCCGACGTCCTCATCAAATACATGAAAGAACACGGACTGCGAACGGTCTCTTAAGACGATTGGGCTATCAGGCGTGATTGCCTCAGGTAACCAACGGGCCGCATTGATTCAAAATCAAAGGAGTTGATGCGGCCCGTAATCGGTTAAGGGTGAGCGTGCCATTTGGCTAAGCCCTTTTTTCACGGGCCAGATAAATTGCCAAAATGAGTATGGTTGCTGACGCCCACACGTTTGCCGAATGGCTTTCGGAAAACAAAATCATGCCCCAAGCAATACCGGCAAAGAGGGAAATAAAGGTCCCAAAGTTCACGAATACGCCGCCGGTTTGCTGGATGAGTCGAAAGTAAAGCAGACTTTCCAGCACACCGGCGCCGACAAATATCACTATGGCCAATGTGACTTCGGAGCCGGCGAAGAGGTTTGGTAAAGGCGATCCCACAAAGAGGAAAATGGGCGCGACAAGAATTGTCGCGGCGACTGTTTCTCCGGTCACAACCTGCAGCGCCGTTAGGCCCTTGGGCCAGTGCCTGGAAATGTAGATTGATTCAATGCCATAGGCGAGGGGCACGACCAGTGCAACCAGCATCCATCGTAACTTGCCTTGGTCCGGGATTTGGAGTTCAGGCAAGAGGATCAAGACAGCGGACGCCACCCCCAACAACACCGCGGCGACGCGAGTGGGCCGCACCTTTTCGGTCCTTAAGCTCAATGCCAAAGAGGTGGCAACCACCGGGGCCATGCAGGCAAAAAGTGTTAATATTCCGGCTGATAACTCAGCGGCCGCGTAGAGTACCGCCAATAGGGGTAATAGGTAGCCCAACAGGCTTGTGATCGTGAAAAACCGAAGAATTCCGAAATCCAGCTTGAAGAATTGCCTCTTTATGACCATCAAACCGGAAAAAATTAAGGACAGCAAAAAAAGTGCAACCATCAGAATTGAAAGATCCGAATAGCCGCTTTGAGACAAGAACTTGAGCATTGCAAACTGCAATCCCCACAGACTTCCCATAACGACGAGCAGAAAAATTGCGGTACTATCGCCTCCAATTGGTGTATTTTTCATAGCCATCTTTTAGTTGCCACATTTGTTGTCGCGAAACGCTGGCAATCTTCGCGACTGGTCAAGAATCAGCCTAACCTATGCCCCCCGTGTCACAGTAGCGCTCGAAGCGGGCACCTTTATGTTGAAAGAAGCATACTCGGTTTTTCAAACTGCGGTCCCCGATGGCTTTGGCAGCCTGAGGTATTTGAGTGAAACTTTCAAAGATCACATCGGTGTACTTCCAAGCAGCTATGGCACGTGACCCCATATGGCACTGCCCACCATGCTCCTTTGCCGGATTGCAAGTGCACGGCTTTCATGAAACCTTTAAAGGCTTCGCTGTTCGGCAGATTCGACCGGAACTAATCGCATTGTCGGGCGCATCGCCGCCTCGCGGATCCGCAGGATCGTTCTTTTGACAGCTTTATACAAGCTTTGACGGAGATCAGCGGCATCAGCCACGGCTCGTGCCAGTCGTGTCCTGGCGCGCGTTTGGGACGAAAAAGTTAGCCATTGGCTTTGCGTCGCTTTTGCAGGCATTCGATATAAAAAAGTTGATTCGGTTATGGAATGGGCCTCTTATGATATAGCTTTAAAAGAAGCGAAAACTCTTGGTTCAATTTAAAATTAAACGTGATATTTATGGTGAAGTTCGTCGAGTTGAGTGAGGCGCATTTTGATCCGGTTAAGAGGTTTAACGACCGATTAGAGGCTGGCGGACAGGTCGAAAAATTTAATCCGAACCCGGGTGATTTTCATACGGGTGGTGATCCTGAACAAACGGGATTTGATCACAAGAAGTACGTTTTTGTGGACAAGTCCGGTGAGATGCGCGCCGGTTACTACTTGAAAGATCAGACCTTCCAGTTGGGGCAGGAACAGCTCACGATATCCAACGTACAGCAACCTATTTCGGAAGGTACTGTTAACCCACGCTACGCGCCCTTAGCGCTGTCGATCGTTAAGGATTGCTTGGCCCGTCAGCCCTTTGCCTTTGCGTTGGGCGGTGGCGGGCTGTCGATGCCGGTCATTAAAATGTATCAGGGCCTCAAGTGGCAGGTTATTCCCATCCCATTTTTTTTAAGGCTATGCCGACCATCGCGGTTTTTCAAAAACCTTAGTGCCCTGCGCTCTACACCTGCGCGACGCGCGTTGATGGACTTTCTGGCCTTCACACACATCGCGGACTTACCCTTGGCCGCAATCCAAAGGGCAAGGACCCGGCGCGATAGGGCTCCAAAGCCGTCATTCCAGATTGTCGATCATTTTGAGAATTGGGCCGATTCACTTTGGGAGTCCTGCCACGCCCAATACCCATTTGTTGCAGTGCGCACGGCTCGCCTCCTAAACATCATTTATGAAGACCCGAGATTTCAAAAGGTTCTCATTTCCAAGGAGGGGAAAGCTGTGGGATGGGCAGTATGTCTGACCACTGATTACCAGGATAATCTTTACTATGGCTCTCTTCGGGTTGGTACGGTTGTCGATTTGCTTGCTTTGCCGGGATTGGAAGGAACTGTGGTCGCGGGTGTGACGGATTGCCTGCGGGATGGTAAGGCCGATATCGTCATTTCCAATCAACTGCATCGCAGCTGGCAGGTTGCTTTTGACAAACTAGGATATTTTAGAGCGCCTTCACGCTCGGCGCTTTCATTATCACCCGATTTGAGGGACCGGTGTCACGATCTAAAAATTGCGCCTGAGGACATTCATATGACGCGAGGGGACGGTGAACGGGCCGACGGTCAATTATATTTTACTTCATTTCCAGGACCGTAAGGCTAAGGTCGTACCTGGGTAATCAAAGTGCCTGGGTTGAGGTTGTTATCGGTAATAAAGAATCTCAATCAAAAGAAGGTGCATTTTCAGAGGGGTGATGGCTGAATTTTCGAGTTGAGTATAAATCTGGACAGACGGAACGAACCCTCGTTTAAGCCATTTCGCAGCCGGGCACTCGGCCGAAATTGGATTTTTTGATAGGATTTCCCGAATGAATATGGGGTGAATTCTGTTCCAAAAAATTTTTGATATTTGTCAGGCGATTAAATTATGGCATCTTCCAGTCAGTTTTTGAGAATGCCTTAATTTACCGATTTGTGGCGATGGCTCAAAAAATTTGATTGAACGATATTCTATCTTTAATAGTTTTTCGCCGGCTTGGAGAATAGGTTGTATAAAATTCATCAGTTGGGCGTAGAAGAAATTGACTGGTCGGCGCTGAATGCCTTCAAAGACCGTAATGTATTTCAACAGCGGTCTTGGCTCGACTTTGTGGCAGATTTCACAAGCGGTGATATCGTCGTTCTGGCCCTCGAAGACGGCAACGACGTGGTGGGCTATTTCTCCGGGGTCCTTTTTAAAAAGCTGGGTATCCGACTTTTGGGCAGTCCTTTCCGAGGATGGATGAGTGGATATCAGGGCTTTAACCTGGTTCCTGAAACCTCATACGCCGAGGCGGTTCGTTCGGTTGCGCATTTCGCCTTCAAAGAGTTGAGATGTTGGCATTTTGAATTGATCGATCGCAATATGACCCTGTCGGATGTGCAAAAAGTCGGTTGTCAATATCGAGCATTTGAGAACTACGAAACGGATCTGACTTTAAGTTGGGACGAAATTTTTCACTCCATGAGCAGCTCCTGTCGCCGTGCGGTAAGAAAATCGGCAAAAGAAGGGGTCTCAATCGAAGTTGCGGAGCCAACCGGATTTGCCGAGGAGTATTATGAGCAGCTAAAAGATGTATTTGCTAAGCAAAATATGGCTCCCAACTATAACTTGGGGCGCGTCGAAAAGCTGATCGAGCACATTTCCCCATCGCAAAACCTTTTACTGTTGCGGGCCCGCAATAAAGACGGAAAAAGCATCGCGACCGGTATTTATCCCGGCTACGGCGATTTTGGCTTTTTCTGGGGAAATGCCAGTCTTCGTGATCACCAAATACTGCGTCCCAATGAGGCCTTGCACCTATTTGCTATGCAATATTGGAAGAGCCAGGACGCTGTTTGTTTCGATTGGGGCTGGGCCTTGGACTACAAGAAAAAGTACGGGGGCAATCCCGTCACCTATTACTCGCTGCTGATGCCGCGTTCGAATTCGATTTACCTAGCGCGGTCTTTGGCCGAAAAGATATACGTCATTCCGAGGAACATAAGACGAAGAAATTATCTGAAGTCAGTTTCGTCTCAAAAAGAAAATAATAAGTAGAGTGCCTCTTAAATTTTTTTAGGAGTCTGTTTTCCACCAATTTTGACCTGTTTTTCCCGCTCAATCTCTTTTCCATCCAAGAACCGATGGTTTTCACACTGTGTCGTTGCTGGTTCTATTGATGCTATCTATAATTGAGTTTTTGTGATTGTTTTTTGGTGCGACACAGGCTTTCTCGGGCGCCGTGCTGAGATTTGATGGTTTGGACACTTTTTTTTTGATCAAATGAATGATAGATTTACCTTAGATTAGAAATTATTAATGTACGAAAGAATTTTAAGTGGCGTTTAAAATCTATTGCCTTAGTGACCTTCTTTTCCAGCATCAGGGGGCGGAAGCCTCTCGGATTGCGCTTATTGATGGCGATCAAAGCGTTACCTATGCAGCGCTCATGGCGCGAACTCGCTTTTTCGCGGTTCAGCTTCAGCAGCGCGGTATCAAAAGGTCGGATCGGGTGGCGATCTTTATGCGACGCTCCGTGGATGCCGTGGCCTCCTTTTTTGCCGTTCACTACCTGGGCGCGGTGGCGGTTATCCTAAACGATAAACTAAAACCCCAGCAGATCGACCATATCGTTAACCATGCCGGTGCCAGCGGCCTGGTCACGGAACGACAACTATCGCGGACCTTGACCTCCCTGGAGTTGCAAGACTGTTTCATTCTCAATGTGGAAGATCTGGGGGACGGGGTAGATAACGATAATGCTTTGGGCCCTTGCCGAGTGATCGGTCAAGACTTGGCCCTCATTATCTATACCTCCGGCTCGACGGGTTTGCCCAAGGGCATCATGCTCAGCCACAACAATCTGCTCTCCGGCGCCGAAATTATCTCGGACTTTATGTCTTTGACCAAGGATGACAGGCTGATCAGCCTGCTGCCGTTCAGCTTCGATTATGGCCTCAATCAACTCCTGACCATGATGCTCGTGGGCGGCACGTTGGTCATTCAGCGCTCCCTCTTTCCCGCCGACATCTGCCGTACCCTACAAAAGCACGAAGTGACGGGCATGGCCGGCGTGCCCCTCTTATGGTCCCAGCTGGCTGGGCCTTATTCGCCCTTTAATAAGAGCGAGTTTCCGAAGCTCAGGTACATTTCCAATACGGGCGGTGTTTTTCCCGAAAATTTGGTGAAGCTCTATCGCCAAACTCATCCCCACCTCAAAATCTATTTGATGTATGGCCTGACGGAGGCCTTCCGCTCGACCATTTTGCCGAGCGATCAAGTCGACAAACGGCCCAAGTCCATGGGCAAGGCCATTCCCAATGTGGAAATCCTCGTGGTGAACGACGAGCAGCAGGAATGTGCGCCGGGAGAACCCGGTGAATTGGTCCATCGCGGCGCCAATATCGCCTTGGGGTACTGGCGTGATCGGCAAGCAACGGAAAAGGTATACCGGCCCCATCCCTATCGGCGAACCGAAAACGGGATGGAGGAGATGGTGGTCTATTCCGGCGACATCGTGAAAAAAGACGAGGAAGGCTATCTATATTTTGTCGGCCGGAAAGACGGGATGATCAAGAACTTGGGCGTGCGGGTCAGCCCGGAGGAGATTGAGCACCACATCTATGCGTCGGGTTTGGTGTCCGGGGCAGTGGCTTTTTCCCGACCGCGGGATGACACCACAAATGACATCGTCGCGGTTGTCGCACCCCGGAATAACGCCGAGTTCGACGAAAGCCAGCTGCAGGCTTACTGTGCTAAAGAGATGCCCGAATACATGAGGCCAACGGTTTTTTCCTTCATGGATGAATTGCCTAAACTGGGGTCTGGGAAGCCAGATCGCCAAGCGATTAGGGAAGCCTTTCTTGCCCAACAGTGACCAATCTTCCGCTTTTTTGGCGCCGCAAGAGCGATTTGAGGCAATCGCGGCCAAAGCCTTTCGTGGTTTTGGTCCCCGCTTGGTGGACTTGTCCTACGCCAACCCTTACGACGGACCCGATGAGGTGGTGCTCGATGCTTTAAAGGGGGCCTTGCAGGAAAACCGGGATCTAGACTTTCAATATAGTCCCTATGGGGGAAGAACGGTCACCCGCCGGGCCATCGCCAGCCAGCTCAGCCAAGCCTACGAATTGCCCTTTAATTTTCGTGACATCATCATGACCCCCGGTGCCATGGCCGGTTTGAACGTGGCCTTTCGATCCCTATTCGAGGGGGGCGGTGAGCTTATTGTCTTGGTGCCTTGCTGGTTAGATTATCCTCTGTATTTGGAAAACCTGTCGGTGCCCTTCCGTTTTGTGCCTCTAGCATCGGACAAGCACTTGGATTTTGATGCTTTGTTGAACGCCATCGACCAAAACACCCGGGGTATTATTTTGAGCAATCCGGGCTGTCCCAGCGGCGTTATCTTGAACGAAGGAGAGCTTCAGCGCCTTTCGGCCCTCTTAAAGGAAAAGGCAAAGCTCTTTGGGTCGGATATCTATCTTATCGGTGATGAAGTTCATAAGGATATCATCTGGAAGGATGAGTCGTTTTGCAGCGTACTGAAGTGCCATCCCAACAGCCTGAGCATTTATTCTTTCGGAAAGAGCTTCCTTTTACAGGGTCAAAGGATCGGCTACCTGGCCGTCAATCCGCTTGACCCCAACCGCGAGGTTTTGCGGGAAAGCCTCTTGCGCAATGTCCGGCGTATGGGTTTTTGCACGCCGACCGGCTTAATGCAAAAGGCGGTGCTAAAGCTGCTGACCCACCGCCCGGCATTGGATGGTATCGCCAGGCAACAGGCTTACTTGCGCTCGGAACTCGCTGGGATGGGGTACGATGTCTGCGACGCCGGCGGGACGTTTTTTATCTATGCCAAGAGTCCGGTTGCGGATGATATGGCTTTTTCAGAATTCTTAGGAGAAAAAGGCGTTCTGGTTCTGCCGTCCTCGATATTCCACGAGGAGGGCTATTTCCGCATTTCCCTAACGGCCAAAAAAGAAGCCCTTGAAACATGCCTGCCGGCCTTTGCTGAGGCCAGGAAAATGGAATCGGGAGGTTAGGGCCTTGAAATCCCTTCTGAAAATCTCGAATATTTTTTGGCTGGATGGGCAGTTTGCCCCGCTTTTGGATGGGGAAGATCCAGAGCGCTTGAAGCAAGATCTGTCGGGTGTGAAAGGACAATTCTCTCTGGCCCTGGAGAGGAAAGACGGCAGCGTCGTCCTCATTCGTGACAAACACGGAATCAACAAACTCTTTTTTGGTATCGGGAAGGACGGCGAGCTTTGGGTCGCAAACTATGTTATCGACCTAGTCTCTGCAGGGATTGCATTTGAGTCGATCTATTCCGTGCCGTCCGGCCATTTCGTCGAGATAGACTCCGCTGCCCAAAGCCTGAAATTGACCCGTTATTATTCTCCCACCATGGCGGTTGAGAGCGAGGCATCCCTGGAGCAGCAGGCGGTCCAGATTCGGGCGGCTCTGGAGCAGTGGTTTGAGCGGCTCTCAGAGCGTTTTCGCGATCATCAGGTTTGCCTTTGCCTGTCCGGTGGCTTGGATAGCAGCCTCATTGCTGCTTTGGCGGTCAAGTACTTCCCCTCCGTATCCGCCTTTACCTATAGCTTTGTGAGCCCCGGCCATGCGGAAAGCGAAGATGCCATCTATGCGCGCCGGATCGCGGAACATCTGAAAATTCCCTTCAATTTTATCCCCGCCACCCGCGAGGATATCTTGTCGGCCTTAGACCGGGCCTTGGTGTACGGCCAAGATTGGCGCGATTTTAACCTTCACTGCGCCATCGTGAATGAATTTCTGGCCCGCCACATGGCAGCCTGGCGGAAGAAAGATCCGGCGCGAGGTAAGGTCCTGGTTCTAACCGGTGACATGATGAATGAGATCGTGGCTGATTATTCGCCCATCACCTATAAGGGCCAGGAGTACTATAGCCTGCCAGATTTGGACTTTGATAAGTTGCGCCTCGTCCTCGTCAAGGGGTTGGATACAGGCGACCGGGAGGTTGGGGTATTTGCCCGGCATGGTATCGATTTGGTCCAGGTTTACGGCTTGGTGGTCGATGAGTATCTCAAGGTACCGAGCGCAGAAATAGAGGAGCCGGGGGCAAAAAACAAACTCGTCAGGGCAATCGCGAGCGACTTGCTTCCTGATTTCTTATTCAATCGCCAAAAAGTACGGGCACAAATCGGGACGTCGGACGAGCCCACGGGCATTCTGCCCTGCCTGGTCGATGCCGGCTATACGTCAGACGTTTTAGCCGAGGCGTGGAAAAAGAAATTTTCAATCGAGTCGGACAATGTCCTCCGGCAATTTATTCGGGCCGGCTTCTATCGCGTAGCAACCAAATATCCAAAGTGAATTAGGGAAAAAGTTATTATCATGTCCAAAGATCAGACTACCCAGGACCTCAGAAACTTCATCGTTGAAGATGCCCAGACGACGGCGGACGATCCGGGCCTGACGCTGGACGTTCACCTTTTCGATTCGGGCTATTTGGATTCGCTCGGCGTGGTTCGGCTCATCGCCTTTATCGAAGAGCGCTTCGGTGTGGTTCTGGACGAAGAGGATCTTTTCAGCGAGGAATTTACCTATATCAGCGGCATCGCCGATTTAATTTTAAACCAGAGTTCTTCTGCGGCCTAACTTTGATCGCCCATAAAGCGGTCCATGCCTTCTTGTTGGTTCAGCACCCGCTAAATCCTGAGCGCTCGATTGATGGCCCTGTGGTAAGAGGCAGATTTAGTGCAGACCACGCGTTATCTGAGATAACGTCTCGCAAGCGCTCTCCGTGACGATGGCGGTTTTGCTTTCGCCTACGGTAAACTGACCATAAGCCCCTAAGGCCGAAGGCATATAAAACACCATGACGGGGTTCAACGACCCGCTTGGTCTGTTCTTTGTCCTCTCCTGGCAGTGTGTGGCGGTCGCGAATAAAATCGCAGTGCTCGAGCTCCACCTTATCCGCGTGGCCGCTAAGTTCTTATAGTCATAATCCGAAGAGTATTTTTAAAGAGTCCCTGGATAGGCACCGCCATCCAATAGGATATTTTGACCAGTGATGTAGCCGGCTTTTTGGCTCGCTAAAAAGGCGCAGGTTGCGCCAAACTCCTCCGGTTGCCCGAAACGCTTGGTCGGGTTGGAAGCCATGCGGGCCTCCCGGGCGGCTTCAAGGGTGATGCTTTGCCGCTTGGCGGCGCCGGACAGTGTGACCTTCAGTCGGTCGGTCTCGAATGTCCCCGGCAGCAGGTTGTTGACGGTGACCCCGTGTTGAGCCACTTCTCGGGCCAGGCCGGCCACGAAACCGGTCAGTCCTGCCCGCGCGCCGTTGGACAGTCCAAGAACGGAAATGGGGGCTTTCACGGCTCCCGAAGTGATGTTGATGATTCGGCCAAAGCGGCGTGCCATCATGCCATCCACCGTCGCCTTGATCATGAAAATCGGTGTCAACATGTTGGCATCGACCGCCGCTATCCATGCTTGCCGGTCCCAGTCACGGAAGTCGCCAGGCGGCGGACCACCTGCATTGTTGATCAAAATATCGGGGCTGGTACAGGCGGCCAAAACAGCATCCCGGCCGTCTTGGGAGGTGATATCGGCGGCCACGGGCGTGATCTTTACGCCGTGGGCCGCGGATAGTTGAGAGGCCGTGTCTTCCAGTGGCCCGGCGGTGCGGGCGTTGATCACAAGCTCCACACCGGCTGCCGCCAAGGCTTCGGCGCAGGCCCGGCCAAGGCCCTTGCTGGCGGCGCAAACAATCGCTTTCCGACCCGAGATTCCTAAGTCCATGCTCAAAATCCTCATAAGTTGCGCGGGGTGCCGACTGAACACCCGGGTTAATTTATCAATAGGGTACGGTTGCTGTCGCCGCAATATTCAAGGAGGCACCATGAAACAAAATGAGATTTTTCCCGCGCAGCTCAGGGGTACAATATCTCCTGGCGTGGGCGCATCATCCACGGCTCCAATGTAGATCCAATTGCGTCGGAGAAGGCTGTTCTGGTCCTGTCTAAAAAATCTTCCTTTATGTAGCCTTCAGCGAATAGGCCGCTCGGCGCGACGTCTTGGGCACCAAAAATTCGGCATTTCTTAGGGGTGCCTCGTCCACCCCACGGGTATCCCTAGGAATTCCGAACCTAGCAAAGAGCGTCGGCTTGCCGATCGATTGTGCCACCATGCCTCAACGTATAAACGCGAGAAAAAGCGCTTCTTGCTGATTGTTCATGATGTGAAAATTGGTGCAATAATGCAATTAGTGATCTCTCCGGGGCAGGAATTTTTTGGCTTTGAGCCACTACGCGACGATCGAAAAGGTCGCGGGCCATTTTTTTGGATCGATTCCATGCCTTTCGCGGTTGCGCCCTTTCCAATATTACGGGGACGGCTTGCCTGTTTTTCTTTGGATTGCGTGCGTCTGCGAGAGATCCCTTGGCGGTTCGCTTGACCACATATTACAGGCGGGTTTACCTTGTAAGCCTGTATAAAAAAGGAAGGGACCCAATCATGATACGCCGAAAATTGTTGCGAACGGGATTGCTGAGCCTAGCGGTGACGGCGATGACAGGATTGAGTATCGCAGGATTGGGCACGGCCAGTTCGGCCTTGGCGGAGAATATCAAGATTGGCTTCAATGCACCCTTGACCGGGTTTGCCGCCGCGGATGGCAATTCGGCCCTTGTTGGCGCTGAGCTGGCAGTGGAGCAGATTAATGCCGATGGCGGCATCAATGGCAGCCCGTTGGAGTTGGTCGTTTATGACGATCAGGCTAGCCCTAAGGAAGCGGCTCCCTTGGCGGTTCGCATGACGGCGCAAGATGAAGTAATCGCGGGTATTTCTGGTAGTTATTCCGGCTCTACACGCGCCGCCGCGACTATATTTCAGGAAAATGCCACCCCTTACATCGCTGCCTATGCGGTTCATCCTGACATCACCCGTGCCGGAGACTATGTGTTCCGCACCTCCTTTATGGGCGAGGTTCAAGGTCGAGCAGGGGCGAAGCTAATTGGGGATGACATGGGTCTGAAACGGGTTTCGATCATAACTCTCAACAATGATTTCGGGAAATCCCTCGCCCAGGGCTTTAAGGAGCAGGCAGCGAATTTTGGCATCGAGATATTGAACGAGTACGAATACTCCATTAAGGACCGCGAATTCGGCCCCATCGTTTCCGCGGTCAAGGCTGATAATCCAGATGCGATCTACGCATCGGGGTACTTCTTCACGGCAGGCCCCCTGGTGCGCCAGCTTCGGGCGGCGGGTGTCGATGTCCCGGTTATCGGACAGGAGGGCTATGACAGTCAGAAGTTCATCGAGATTGCCGGGCCGGATGCCGAGGGTGTGGTCATCACCACCTCCCTGGACCGGGATTCCGACAGTCCGCAAACTCGTGATTTTATCAGTGGGTTTGGGAAAAAGGCCGGCTATCCGGCGGACATGGTTGGCGCCTCGACCCACACGGCGGTTCTTGTTTTGGCGGAAGCTTTGAGAAAAGCCGGGTCCGGTGACCGGGACGCCTTGCGGGCGGCGATCGCCGACACCAAAATATCCGCCGCCACGGGCGACATCTCCTTTAATCAGCTCGGAGAGGTGGAAAAGGACGTCCAAGTCCAAGTGGTCCGCGATGGAAATTGGCATCGCTACGGCATTATTTCCGATTCCATTCTCCTGGCGCCGCCTTCTGAATAAATCCAAGGGCCTTCCGGGTCCTCATTGAGGACTCGGGGCTGAGCCTTTCCGTCGGATTCCATGCTCTTTCTCGAATTGACCGTTCAGGGTTTGGTTCAAGGAGCGATCTATGCGCTGATCGCTCTTGGGCTTACCTTGGTCTACGGCTTGTTGCGCATTTTGCACGTCGCCCATGCGGCCCTTTTCACATTGGGCGGCTACATCGGCGTCCTCGTGACCAATCAAACCGGCAGCTTTTCTCTTGCACTGGCCTGCGCCATGGTCGCGGTTGGACTGTTGGGGATCGCCGTTTATCGCTTTGCCTATCGGCCGCTCTTGGAGCAGCCGCCCCTCGTCGCACTGATTGCATCCATTGGGCTTTTCATCGCGGCGGAAGAAATCTATCGCATTGTCTTTGGCGCCTATGGCCTTTCCTTTGCGTCGCCGCCACTACAGGCCCAAATAGAGATTTTGCCGGGGGTATTTTTAAGCGAGGCCCGTCTTCTCGTAGTGGTCTTCGCGACCGTCTCTATCGGTGTGCTTGGCTGGCTCTCCTCTACCACGCGTACCGGGGTGGCCTGGCGAGCCAGTGTGACAGATCCTGATATGGCGCGAAGTTTCGGGGTTAACATCGAAAATGTCCGCTATTTCAATTTTTTCATCGGATCGGCTTTGGCCGCCGCGGCCGGCGTGATGGTGGCCTTATTGAATAATTTGGTTGAACCCACAATGGGTGCAGTGCCCTCTTACAAGGCCTTGGCGATCATCGTGTTGGGGGGACTGGGATCAGTACGCGGCACCCTCATCGCCGCACTGGCTTTAGGCGTTATAGAGGCTTTCGGCACCATCTACATGGGCCATTTTCTGGACCGGGACGCCATCGCTTTTGCTTTCCTCATCCTCGTTTTGATGGTCCGGCCTCAGGGCCTGATGAGCCGGGGATAAATTTGCAGTGGCTTATGAAATCACCCTTTTGACAACCATGGCCATCGCGGTCCTCTTTGCATTGTCGTTAAACGTGATTACCGGCTTCTGCGGTCAGGTGAGTTTGGGTCATGCGGCTTTTTTTGGCATTGGGGCCTATACGGCCGCGCTGTTGACCAAGGCGGGTACCCCTTTGGTCATTGCCTTGATGCCGGCGGCTTTTTTGGCCGGTGCGATCGGCCTTATCGTGGGGGCGGCTTCCCTTCGCGTGCGTCATGACTTTCTTGCGATTACCACGATGGGGGCCACCTTTTTATTTGTGGGATTTGTGCGCAAGCAAGAGGCATTGGGCGGGGAAGTCGGCATTTCGGGCATACCCCAGGTGATGTTTGGGCGGCCGGGACTGCTCGGCCTGTCGGTGATCTGCATGCTTTTATTCATTTTATTGGCCATCCATATTCGACGATCTTGGATGGGGTTTGCCTTTGAGTCCATTTCCGATGATGAGGACACGGCGCGCGTTCTGGGAATTGACGTGACCCGCTTCAAGCTCTGGGCCTTTGTCATCGGCACGGCGGGCGCGGGCGTAGCTGGCGGGCTCTATGCCCATCATATTCGCTTTATCGGACCGGATAGTTTTGGATTTGTCGAGTCGGTCACGGTTCTGGCGATGGTGATAATCGGTGGGGTGGGCTCGATTTGGGGCGTGGCCTTGGCCGCGAGCCTGCTTTCGGTCATGCCTTTGTGGTTTCAGTTCATTGATGACTACAAACTATTACTCTATGGGGCGCTTTTGTTCCTGGTGATGCGATTTGCGCCGGACGGCCTTGCGGGACTCGCCCGCTCCCTCGGCACAAGGTTTAGGCAATGAGTCTTTTGTCCGTCGAAAAGGTCACCCTGCGCTTTGGCGGCGTTTGCGCTGTGGATCAGGTTTCATTGGAATTGGATGAAAACAGCCTGCTTGGTTTCATCGGCCCCAACGGGGCGGGCAAGACAACCCTGATGCGCGTCATTACCGGCATTGTGAAGCCTCAAGAAGGCCGGGTTTTTTTCCGGGGCAGGGACATCACCGCACTGCCGACGGATCGGCGCATCCGCTCGGGCTTGGCCCTTGCACAGCAAATCGTGAAACCCCTACGGGCTTTAAACTTGACAGACAACGTGGCGCTTGCCGCCGGGGCGGGACGTATGGCCAGGCCCCTAGGCTCGTTTTTTGCCATCGATCGCGATGCGGAGAGGGCCAAGGCACGCCATTTGCTCGATTTAGTTGGACTTGGCGATGTGGCAGAAGCCATGCCCGCCGAGCTGCCGTTGGGCTACCTTAAACGGTTGGAGGTGGCCCGCGCCCTTGCCTCGGAACCCACTCTGCTATTGCTCGATGAGCCCTTGGCCGGATTGAACCAGACCGAGGCCCACAACATGGCTGACCTCATCGCCTCACTGGTGGGCGATGGTCTTAGTATTTTGCTGATTGAGCACAATATCCGCGAGGTCGCTCGAATCTGCCCCCAGCTCTACGTCCAGGACAACGGCAAGCCTCTCTTACGAGGGCCGACCTCTGAAGTCATGGCCAGCCCGAAGTTGCAGCGCGCCTATTTGGGAGGGGGGGAGGCCTGATGTTGGAAGTGAAGAGATTATCCTGCGCCTACGGTGACATTATGGCTGTTGAAGAGGTTTCCTTCACGGTGGGGCGCGGCGAAATTCTCGGTCTGATCGGCGCGAACGGTGCGGGTAAAACCACGACAATTATGGCGTTGGCCGGTTTGATCCGACCCGTCGCCGGCAGGGTTATATTGGAAGGAAAAGATATTACGTCCGTCCCGGCCCATCTTCGCGCCATGTGCGGCATAGCCCTTGTCCCAGAAGGGCGCCGGGTTTTCGCGGACCTAACGGTCGATGAGAATTTGACCATCGGGGGCATCAGGCTCGACAAAAAGGCGGACCAGCGTAATCGCGAGCGGGTGTTTCAGGCCTTTCACAGACTGTCGGAGCGTAGATCCCAGCTTGCGGGTTCCCTCTCGGGCGGTGAGCAACAAATGCTTGCTCTGGGCCGGGCCATGATGGCGGAGCCTTCGGTCCTTTTGGTGGATGAACTGTCTCTGGGTCTTATGCCCATCGCCATTGACGAATGCTATCGCGTATTGCGTCATCTGCGCAGCGAGGGATTTTCAATATTATTGGTTGAACAGAGCACCGAACGGGTGATCGATAGTTCTGATAGATTGGCCATTCTGGATACCGGGCGGTTGGCTTGGACGGGGACCGGGGCTGAAGCAATTCGAGAGGGAGCTATCTTAAACGCCTATCTCGGGGAGACAGAGGTGCCATCAAACTCGTAGCGTCCGGCGACCCGGCGATCGGACCGGTGCGACCGTTCGACCTTGCCATTCAATTGAGGCGAACGCGGCTTGATGTAAGCATGCCGTATGCCCTTTGGCAGATAATCGAGCCCATGGTGACATAAGATTCGATAGGCGCTCGTCCGAACGATTTCGATGCCGTAGTTGCGCTCCAGATGCCTGACGATTCTAATGGCTCTGAGATGGTACGTCCACTTGAGGCAAAGAACCTTCTCCTCGACCGCGAGCGGCGTGGGTTTGGCATGCCATTTCGGGCTCGTCTTTCTGTTGATGAGACCGCTTTAGACCGCTTAACGGACTGACATATCTTTGGGTCTGGGCTAGCAGACGGGTCTATCGTCCCCGAATAATTTACCGAGCCCTGAGTAGCCGCTTCAGCAATGGTTTGACCAGGGACGCCGCACACCGGATGAGATCTCACGTCGCGGCGGCGGCCTCTTCGAGAATCCAGGCGATAAAGGCTGCGACCTCCGGGCGCTCGGCGGCCTGGTGCGTGGTGACCACGTCGTAACCGATCTCAAGCGCGATCTCCTCGGTGAAGGGCCGTACCAGCAGGCCCGCGGTGATTTGGTCGTGCAGGATCGGCCCGCTCGCGAGCGCCACACCCTGGCCGGCGATGGCGGCTTGGATTGCCTGGCCGTAATCGTTGAAATGCAGACCATCGTCCGTCGCCAAGCCTGGGGCGCCGATATGAGATAACCAATTTTTCCAGATGAACCACTCTTGGGTCGCAATTGCCCAAGGCTGATGGGTCATGTCGAAATGGATCAGGGTCACTGCCGCTAGATCCTCTAGGCTCGCCAAGGCAGGTGGGCCATGGGCTAAGCCAGGTGAGCAGGCGGGAAAGACGCGGTCGTCGAAAATGCGCCGAACCACCAGATCCCGGCCGGGCACGACCCCGTAGCGGATCGCGATGTCGGCATCACTGTGCGCCAAGTCGACAATCTCGGGCGAGGAATCGACCAGTACGCTAACCTTGGGGTGGATGGCGTGAAAGCCGGCAAGCTTGGGTGCCAGCCAGGTTGAGGCGAAGGAGGCCTCGACCGTGACGATCAGCCGTTGCTGCCTGTTCTGCCCACGCATCTTGCGCACTGCTGCACCTAAATGGTCCATCGCTTCGACCAGATCGACGCACCCGGCGCGGCCGCGCGGCGTCAGGGCAAGCCCCCGTCCCTGGCGCTGCACCAGGGACGTGCCCATGGCCGCCTCAAGCTTGGCCACAAGCTGCTTGACCGCGGCCGGCGTAACCTTCAGCTCCTCTGCAGCCGCCTGATAGCTTAGGTGCCGGGCGAGCGCTTCGAACGCCCGCAGAGCATTGAGGGAGGGTAGCCAGTCAGACATCTTATTATTTAGAAAAACTAACTTCTAAAGAGAGATCATATGAATTCCGGCAAGATTAGAAAAGCCATAATTTATTGGTTCTTGGAAAATTCTTATAGGTGCCGGGTCGCGTTCGGCCCTAAGGTTACCTTAAGTGATGGGCGCCCGCTTTTAGGAGTTTCAGGAACATGCGATTCAATCCTCCCAGCCAAGGATTCGCCTCCGGCGTGGTGTTTTTTTCGGCTGCGCTCTGGGGGCTCTATTGGATTCCCTTGCGCTACCTGGAGGGTCAGGGCATTGGCGGTGGCTGGGCGGTTGCGCTGTTAAACTTGCCGGCCGGCGTGGTATTGCTGCCTTTTGTGCTGCTCGCTTGGGGACGTCATCGGGCGCACGTTAGCCAGGCATTAGCGATCGGCGTCCTGACGGGGCTTGGCCTGGCGCTTTACGCTTCGGGGCTTATTTACTCCTCTGTCGTGCGCGCCACCCTGTTGTTTTACCTGACCCCGATCTGGGCCACACTGATTGGCCTTATCTGGCTGGGCGAACGCGCCAGCTGGCAGCGCTGGTTGGCGATCGGCGTAGGCTTGGGCGGTTTGCTGCTGCTGGTCTCGGGTGGCGGCTCTGTTCCTCTTAATATCGGCGATCTCTTCGCTCTGCTATCGGGGGTCTTCTGGGCCTTGGGCGCGGCCATTATCAAGCGCTACGAACAGGTGCCGCTAGCCAGCATGACCATGTTTCAGTTCCTGATTACAGGCCTCGCCGCTATTGTCCTAATCCAGGCTGTGGGCATTGCCGAGGTGCCGGAAATAGACCGTTTGACGGCGGCTCTGCCCGCTGCCGGTCTGATCTCCGTGATCGCGTTTCTGCCGGCGGTCACCCTATTATTCTGGGCTCAAAAATTTCTCTTTCCAGGGCGGGTTGGCCTCTTGATGATGTCCGAAGTGTTGACCGCGGTGCTTACCGCCAGCATGCTTCTGCCCGAAGAAAGCCTTTCGATGGTCGAATGGGCTGGCGCGGCGTTGATTGTCAGCGCCTGCCTGATCGAAGTTTTTCTCATTCCCCAGGCCGACAGCGAGGCGGCGTGACGAGACGCGAGCGTTTCTTGAACAAGGGGTCCAGGCTCTTCTTGAGGGACAATGAATTGGATTGGTCGCTTTAAAAAATCTAAGATTGCGGCTATAAAAGTAAAAAAATTAAGAATAGTTTTTTTTGCTAAAACTACCCAAAACTCTTGGCGAACAAACTTGCGATTATCTACCTCAGCGTGAACCGAATGGATCAGCTTAAATTCGAGTTTGCCTAAATGCGGCGCGAGGTTCACTATCCCCCGGGTTCTGGCGACTTTTTTTGGAGAATATGAATTATGACACGTGCCTGTAGCTGCAGAGCGGCAGCCATAAACGTCTATCAAGCTCTAAAGTCTCGAGGAGACGACGAAAGTCACGCATATGAGGCCGCTGTGCGTGTGTTTCAACACTATCATCCAGAGTGCAAAAAAGTCGAAGCCTATGAGGCTGTTGCCAATTGGCTTGATGAGCGGGAGTCCGATTGGGCAAAGCATTGCTAACGCTGCTGAGAGTCAAGGCCTCAAATCTGTCGCCGTCAAGGGCGTGTCGCGGCAACGAGGTGCCGCCCTCAAACGATTAGGCCCGGCGACCAGCATAAAACGTCATTTGGCGCGGAAGAAAAACTGCCGCGTTCGGTGCCTCCGATAAGCTATATATTCCTCGGCATCGGTTGGTTAACCTAAAAGATCATTGCAATGCCCACTGCTCTTATCCAAGGAAGCCTTCCAACGAAGAATGCCGAGTTTCTTAGAGAAATGGCAGGCCCCCATTGGGACGTCCTTGAGTGGGATCCGGATAAAAACAGTCTTGGAGACTTTGAGCTTTTAGCTGCTCAAGCGGATGTAATCATCGGCGGTGAGTTGCCCCTACAAAAATGGCCTAACCTGCCTAAACTGAGGCTATATCAGGTTCCATGGACGGGGTATGATTTCTGTGCGCCGGAAGACTTTCCAGCTGGTGTCCCCGTTTGCAATACCTTCGAACACGAGACCGCTATTGCAGAGTATGTCCTTTTGGGAATTCTCGAATGGCAGATCGGTCTCAGCAAGATGAATAAGAGTTTTCGTTCTCATGGCTGGGGCAATCGTTGGGACAGTCAATTCCCGTTTCATGGAGAAATAAGGGGTAAAACCATCGGCATCGTCGGGTATGGGCACATCGGCGAGCAGATTGCAGAAAGAGCCAAGGCCTTTGAAATGCGTGTGATCGGGGTGAGAAGACGCAAAGGCAAATGCCCAGATATGCTTGATTGGCTCGGCCCGCCTGATCGTCTAGAGGAGTTGTTGTCGGAGAGTCATTTTGTTGTTGTCGCTTGTGACTTAAACCAAGAAACGCGGGGGATGATTGACCGAAAGCGGTTAATGAGGATGCGGCCTGACGGCGTCATAATCAACGTGGCCAGAGGTGAAGTCATTGAGGAACACGCGCTTTATGATGCTCTTTCATCCAGACAGATCGGGGGGGCGATCATTGATGTATGGTACAATTATGATGAGCGTAGCCAAACGGATTTTTGGCCCGCCAACTATCCCTTCGAAAAGCTGGACAATGTGATCTTAAGTGCTCACCAAAGCTCTTGGACCAAAGAACAAATTGAAAGACGTTGGACCTTCATAGCTGGTAATATGAAACGGGCCGTTACCGGGGAGCCGCTTGCAAACCTGGTTTTTACGGGGACCCAGACAGGGAAGTAACGGTACCATGGCTTTTGGGCTGCACAATAAAAAGCCTAGCATAATCCCCTTCACAGACCGGAAACTTAACCGAAGTTAGAGTTGGTTTTTCATTCCGTCTTTTCGAACTGGCTCCTTCCATCGCCACTGGAAGCTGCGGCGTCGCAGGCCAAATTTGAAGAAAGCGTGCGTCACCTTTGAGAGGCGGATCGCTTCTATAGAAGAGATATTATGGGCCGCGATATACCCCGGCTGGTTTTTGAGCTTGTTATCAGAAAATCGATTCTTCATCGAGCATTTGGGCTGCCTTAATCGTCTTACTTTTGTAAGTAGCCACAGAACGAGTATCCATGTCAGTTAAACTTGGCCTGGTGTTTGATGCTCTGGTTCTTTTCAGCGAGACGAAGCGATTCCTCAATGGTGCCTCGCGACACGACGGAATAGGAATGGGCACAAACAAACGCTGGAATGGTCAACAGCGGAATGGTAAAAAATTGCGAATAACTCGCATTTGCAAGTGAATTCTTCTTGGTTGGGATTGAGTCGATTGAGTGGAGATTTTGCTGAAGATTGCGCAGGTAACAGCCATTCTCTGTGGCCTGTGACTTTCAAAGTCGATTGCCGGTGCATGCTCTTTTCCGGCCTCATAGTGCTTTCTTTTTTGTTTGTTATGAGTCGACCATTATCAGCGGAAGCGCCGACCCTTTCAGTTGAACTGAACAAACTAGAGCCGGCCGAGAATGCCTGCCGAGCTTATTTGGTTTTGAGCAATAAAACAGAGGAGTTTTTCGAAGGCCTTAAGTTGGACCTGGTGATGTTTGATGCCGACGGCATCGTCGCGAACAGACTGGCGGTTGAAGGAGCGCCGCTACGTCCAGGAAAGACCAGCCTGAAGGTTTTTGATATCGGCGGAAGTCGTTGCGATGGGATCGGCAGCATTCTTTTAAATGAGGTCATCACTTGTCAGACAGTGTCCGGGCAATTGCAAGACTGTTGGAGCCTTTTGCAGGTCTCAGCCCGGGGTGGGGTGACCTTTTTGAAATAGAGTCCCGTCTATCGAAGATTCTAAACTGCAAAGGATCCGTTTCCCTTGTCAGAGCTTACAAGTAATACAGTCAGCATTGCCAATGATTCGGCAGGTGCTGATCAGGCGGTCGGGTCTACCAGTGCCTTCATTGACCAAATTGCAAATTTGGTTGGCGCCGGCGGCGTGGTTGTGGTGATTCTGATTGCCGTTTCTGTCTTAGCGCTATGCCTCATTTTTTTAAAAATTTGGCAGTTCTGGGCCGTGAAGATCTGGGATCATAAGTCAGTGGAGGCGGCGCTCGAGGCCTTTCGAATAGGAGAAATACGCAAGGCCCATCGCCTTAGCTCGGAGTCTCAGAACCCGGTGGCCCAGGTGCTCGCTTTCGCTATTCGGACCCAGTTCGAAGGCCATTCGGAGAGCCTCGTGCGCGAAGAGCTGCAACGCTTGGGGCAAAAATACCTGCAGAGCTTACGAAGCTATTTGGGTGCTTTGGAGACCATCGGAACATTGGCACCGCTGCTAGGTTTGTTTGGCACGGTCCTGGGAATGATCGATGCCTTTCAAGCCTTGTCCGAAGCAGGAAACCAAGTCAACCCGTCCGTATTGTCGGATGGAATTTGGGAGGCACTGCTGACCACGGCTGTCGGCTTGGCCGTTGCGATACCGGTGGTGGCCGTAACCAACTGGTTCGAGGGAAAGTCCGAAGAGGTCGCTCACCAGATGGAAGATGCTGTCACGCAAGTTTTCACGCGAAATCTAGCAAAGAAATTTCAGGCGCCATCAGCAGATGAAGCAGCAGATGCAGTTGTTGTCCCAAGCCAATAGGCCCGCTCGCAGGCCTCCTCGCAGGCGCGCTCGGATTAGTCTCACCCCCCTTATCGATGTGGTGTTTATCCTTCTCGTCTTTTTCATGTTGGCATCGAATTTCACGCAGTGGCGACAAATCGAAATCGATGTGCCGCAACGCGCCGGTCAAGGGGCTGGAGCAAAGGGCAGCGTTTTCCTAGAAGTTACGCCGGATGGTCTCCGCCTTTCCGGTCAGGTGATATCCGATGAAGAACTGTCGCGGCAACTAAGTCGGCTCGCTCGGGTAAGGCCGACTCAAAAAATACTGATAAAGCCGGCAAAAGGGGTACCGCTTCAACGGGCTGTCATCATTCTTGAATTAGTCGATCAGGCCGGCATCCAAAACGTCTCATTTTTTCATACTGGCAAGCAATGAGCGGGGGCCTCCATGCACATCCGTAGAATCGGCGGTCCGCGCAAGAATCCCGAACCTTTGCTGCCACTGATCAATGTGGTTTTTTTACTGCTGATTTTCTTCATGCTTGCCGGGCGGTTAACGGCGCCGGACGCTTTTTGGGTGCAGGTGCCGGAATCCGCCAGTCAGTCACATGCGCAAGCTGAGGCGATCACCATTTTGGTTGGGCAAGATGGTCGCATTGTCCTTGAAGGCCTTGAGATCGAAAACAACGGCCTGTTGTTAGCGGTCCGCAACGAAGTGGAAGACCACCCCGAGAGGCAAGTGCAGATAAAGGCAGATCGAGGCGTGGAAGCTGTCAAGGTCGTTTCCATCTTGGATACTCTTCGCGAAGCGGGCGTCGAAAAGCTTCGTTTATTGACTGAGCTTCCTAACCGATGATCACGATCCGCGCGCGGCATTGGGGTGTCGCCCTCTTCTTGGCAATCTCCGTTCATATTGGGTTCTTGGGATTCTTTTGGGAGCCTTCAGAATCCGGCGCAGAGTCGATTGGCCTTGGCGGCTTGGAAATTGCTCTGGGTGCCGCCGGCGGCAGCCCTGGTGCTGTTCCTCAAAATGAAGCAACGGATGTGGAACTGGTCGAAGGACTGGTGGCCGCGGAGGCCGATGTAGTATCTGAGCCCGCTGACATCGTTAGACCGAATGATGCCATTGATCTGCTTCCTGCAGAGGTTCGTGAAGCCTACGATGGGAAGGCCGTTCCACCGTCGAACGCCGCGCCCAACGCGCCTCTTGAGACACCTTCTGCTCGGGCCGTTGGGCCTATGGATGTTGCCGAGGTGGCGCCCCTTGGTTTGGAGTCGAACTCAGATGTGATTGAAGTGCCTGCCTTAGCGCCGGTCTTAGCGCCGGTCTTAGCGCCGGGCTTAGGTGAATTCGCAGAAGACATTAAGGGCGTGAATCTGCCGCAAGGCTTCCTGCGGGAAGACTCAGCACTTTTGCGTCCTTTAAACTCAATAACAAAAGGACTCGACCTGAATACCATCGTTGCTGACGTGGCACCTCAAGAGGTTCAGACTCTAGACGCTACGATCCAAGAGCCGGTGCTGCAAGGCGTTAATGAGACGCCTGCACCTGTGCTAAACGAGGCCAGCACGCGGAACATCCCGCCACTTCCAAAATCAAAGCCTGAAACGCAGCTCGCTGTGGCTGCGGCGGCTGATATCAAGCCCAAAAATGATACGGCGACGTCTCCGGCGACCGAGAGTCAGGCAAAGCAAAGGGGTCCAACATCCGATGCCGGATCTGCGGGGGCGTCAGGCAATCAGGCTAATGAAGGGGCCGGCGTAGGCAACTCTACTTCGGGCGGCGGTCGGCCGGGGGCCGCGCGAGATTATGCGTCAATTATTCAGGCTTGGCTTGAATCTCACAAAAAATATCCCAGCCGCGCCAAACGTCGGCGCTTGGAAGGCATAGCCTATCTTTACTTTTCCATTGATCGCGACGGCCAATTGCTCGACTACCGAATTCACGCGACGTCGGGCCACGAGCTATTGGATCGAGAAGTCCAAGCTATGATAGAGCGAGCCGCCCCCTTGCCGCCGATGCCTGACGATCTGGACGGTCAAGGACTTGAATTAGTTGTGCCAGTCCAATTTCGTCTTCAATAGATTGGTGAGGCAACTATTGGTTAAGTTGCCAAACCAGCCTGCCGATTATTCTCTTTTCGCTGATGTGGCCCAGCTTCTCCGGCGGCATGGAGTCTGGATGCAGACCCATCAATGAAATGCCGTTGCTATCTCTGCCTTTTACCGATTTGATGATGCGGCCAAACTTCTGATGGTCAACAAGCACCACATCACCGGCCTTTACAGCCTTAGCCCTATGGAAGACGGCAAAGCTGCCATCTTCCAAAAGTGGTTTCATACTGTTTCCGCTGACTTTTACCAGGTGCCAGCCGAAAAAGCGCACTATAGCACCGGGTGGACGATTTCCAGATTGGGTGCATAAGGGGTCTTTTTGCGTTCAGTAGCGGTATTTTTCGTCTTCCAGAAAATCTCCGCAAACTGATTTACCAGGTCCACCAGTGCGAGAGCATCCTCGCGATGGACATCCTGCTTGCAGGCGCTACCTTTTTGCATGATCGAATGAGTCAAAGCGTGAATTTCAGGATGGGCCTCAATCATGGGTGCCTTAAAATAGTCGCCCCAAATGATGCGCACCTCTTGTTTCACCTTTTCCGCTTCTTCCTCTTTCCGCAAGGCATTCCGGGCCAGGAAATTGGATAGCGCAACGGGGTCCGCGCTGCGACCAGATGCGCCCTCGTGCATGATGTCCATGATGCGAACAACAGAAACGGCGGCAATCAAGGCTGTGGACGGGTCATAAATGCCGCAAGGAATATCGCAATGGGCGCGTGCATGGTCGACGAAGCCCAGCTTGTCCAACTGGTTGAGACAGGCAAAAATCATAGTTTGTAATCCTACTTGTATTTGATCTTTCATTCGAGATAGGTCAGACCAAACTGATTAACACGGTGGCAGTTCTCATTAAAGGAAATTTGCCGATTGCTCCGCTGGGGTGCCTGGGATTGGTAGGCCTCCGTCGGCCGTGAAAGGTGCGGTTTTCTTCCATAGAGCTATCTGCTTCACCGATGTGAGTGGCCATGAAACCTACTCATGTAAATTCATCGGAATGCGGATGAGAATAAAACGTAAAATATTGATTTAATTAATTTTATAATTTCTTTAGTTCCTGATCTTGGTCTGTCCCTAAAAGGTTTGAAAAAAAGAAATTACCTTATCATGAGTCAATTTTGCGGTCGGTATTTTTGGACCGATTTTTTGCATGATGTAGTGCTTTTTTTGGGGGTCGAAATGACGACTTTAGAAACCGTTTTTTGGGGCAGTGTATTTGTGGAATTTTTTGCTGATGATCGGCCTTTCTTGATGGGTGTTATCAAATCGGAAATTAGCTATTCGCCGGTTTGTGGGCTTGAGGTTGGTTCGGTCAAAGTCAAGGCATAAGCGGCGGATAGGAAATTCAAAATGACGACAAGCACGACGGGCCAATGGACCCCCTGTATCTGGGCGATATAGCCAAAAAAACTAGCGACAATAAGTGCGAGGATAGCGCTAACCGTGTTGCTGATGGCAACGTAATAGGTCAGCTCTTCCTTGGGTGCGGCATCGATCAGGAAGAGCATCCGGGACCCGTTTACGGCTTGAATGCCTGCTGCCGCCAATGCAAAGACGAATGAATGGGCGACCACTGTTTGCAGCGTTGCGACCTGCTCGATTACCAAGGCCCAGATGCCGGCCAGCCCGACCACCGCTGAGCCCAATGCCATGGAAAAACGCTGTGACCGTTTGCCGAGCCATTGCCACAATGGCCCGCAAAGGATAACCGCTACGCTTGTCGCAATTACGAAAGCGCTCAGCCCGGCCGCATGTTTATGGGCATGGTGGGTCGCACCGTGAACCGCATAAAATGGCATGGCCACGATCACGGTGGCTGTCAAGCAGCGCATGTAGAGGTAACGGCGGAACCAGCGGAACTGCAAAACAAGCTGAAGCTTTTTTAAACGTTTGAGCAGGCTGGGCTTTTTCTCTGTCGTTGCTGCTTCGTCCGTCGCTTTTATTTGTGTGCTTTTTGGCGGGTGTTTGGTTTCCCGGAAAAAGGCGATGATCAGCCCCCCCAATGCCGTCGCAAATGCGGCACTGAGCGCCAGATTGATATAGTGGTCGATTGTGTCGTCGCCCGAGGAGATCCGATGGGTTATCCATGTGACGGCAATGGTGACCACGCCAGCGGCTGCGGACATAAAAAAGATGCCGGAGTTCCGGC
>JBCCHN010000068.1:0-26481 GCA_039028695.1 Pseudomonadota bacterium | reverse complement strand
TTTACTCCATAGGGACACCTTAGAGTTTTTAGATGGAACTGATTCTCCAGTCTCTCGTAAACGGCCTTATCCAGGGCGGCTTCTATTCCCTCTTCGCCATCGGTCTGGTGCTGATTTTCGGCGTCATGCGCGTTGTTAACTTTGCCCATGGCGAGCTGGTAATGGCCGGCGCCTTCACCATCTGGGTCGTCCACGCCCAATTGGGATGGGGATACATCCCCTCGATCGGCGTGGCTGTTATCCTGGTAACCGCCATCGGATTGGTAATGGAGCGCACGCTTTTCCGGCCCACCCGCTCGGACCCCTTGGCAGGTCTCATCTGTTCCATCGGTGTGCTTTTTATTCTGCAGGTCATCGCCACGTTGGTCGGGGGCGACGGGCCATCGAAACAAGTGCCGCCGCCCTATCATGGCACCCTGGTAATCTTCGATTTGTTCCGTATTCCCTATCAGCGCCTGTTCAGTCTGGGCATCTCTGTTGCTGCGCTGGTCACGCTTTGGTTCTTCCTGACCCGCACCAAATTCGGTTGGGCGCTCAGGGCCGTTGCCATGGACCGGGAAGCCGCGGCCCTACAGGGCATTAATACGGATAAAATTTCCCTGATCGCCATTAGCGTCGGTGCTGCCCTAGCCGGGTTGGCGGGCGGCTTGATCGCGCCCTTGGGAAACATCAACCCCCATATGGGCCATAATGTGATCGTCACGGCCTTTATCGTAACCATCGTGGGCGGTGTCGGCAGTCTGTCCGGCGCCATCGTGGCCGCTGTCATTTACGCGGTTTTCCATACCTATATGACGGTCTACTTCGGCGCCACGGTGGCCACCATCAGCGGCCTGGTGTTGATGGTCATCGTGCTGATTGTCAAGCCGACGGGCATCATGGGGGTGCGGGTCAGTGAGTAAGTCGAGCCTGCCCCTTCCGGCGCGCCTGGCCGCCTGGCTGGCGCTCGCCGCCTTTCTGGTCATACTGCCCCATTTCCTGAGCTTTCATCACCAAGATCTGGTCCTGTTCCTGACCATCAACGTGCTGGTGGTGTGCAGCTATCGCCTGGTCACCCTGACCGGGGAGTGGTCCTTGATTCACGCGGTCATGCTGGGCGTGGGCGCCTATACCGCAACGCTAGCCTTCAACCACTTGGGCCTAGAGATCTGGTTTACCCTTCCCTTGGCGGGGATCGTTGCCGGATTGGTCGCGGGGCTGTTGTGTTTTCCCCTGCTGCGCATGACCCAGTTTTACTTTCTGATCGGTTCCTTTGCCGCGGGCGAAGCGATCCGTCTGGTTTGGGTGGAATGGGTCTCGGTCTTCGGCGGCACCAGCGGACTGAGAGGCGTGGAAGCACCGATTGTCTTTGGCATCGATTTCCTGGACCCCATCCCCTACTACTATTTTTGCCTGGTGGTCGTGGGATTTTGCCTCTTCTTGCTGTACCGTATCGAGCACTCACGGGTTGGCCTGACCCTGCACGCCATTCACTGGAAAACGCCCCTAGCCGAATCGGTCGGTGTGGATGCCTGGCGCTACCGGGCTTTGGCTTTCATACTCGGTTCCTTTTTTGTCGGCATCGCCGGCGCGTTGAAAATTCACTACCTGGGCTCGGTCACACCGAACCAGTTCACTATCGGCTTTATGGTCTTCATTTTGATCTGGGTCATCGTGGGCGGCTATGGAACATTTTACGGTCCCATCGTCGGGGTCATCGTTTTGACGGTTTTCGACGAAGCCATTCGCGACTTCGAAATCGTGCGGCCGGCGATCTATGGGGGGATGCTGATTTTAGCCATCCTGTTCCTACCCAAGGGACTGGAAAGCATACCCCAGAGACTAAAAGTCGGATTTGGATTGGGGCGGGGCGGTAAAGAGTCGGCCCTGAGCGAGTCGAAAGAAGCGTGAGAGATCGGTAATGGCCTTCCTGGACGTCAAAAACCTGACCAAGCAGTTCGGTGGCCTCACCGCCCTGGACGATGTCAGTTTTCAGATCGAGGAAGGGGAAATCCGAGGTCTTATCGGACCCAATGGGGCTGGTAAAAGCACCCTCTTTAAGAACATCGCCGGCTTTTACGCTCCCACCAAAGGAAATATCCTTTTTAAGGGTCACGGTATTGAAGGCAAAAAGCCCCACAGCATTGCCGAGCAAGGCATCGTTCGCACCTTTCAGGAAACCACCCTCTTCCAAGAGCTGACGGTTTTCCAAAACGCCTTGGTGGGCGCACACATCAAAGCGCGTACAAACATCTTATCGGCGTTGCTGGGCCTGGACCGGGCCAAGCAGAAGGCGGCGGCGGCAAAGGTCGACGAGGTTCTGGACTTCATGGGTCTGTCCGAACGCAAGGATCAATTGGCCTCGGAACTGCCCCTGGGCTCGCAGCGGGCGCTGGCGGTCGCCATCGCGTTGGTGTCGGAGCCTCAATTGATGCTGATGGACGAACCCTTTGCCGGCATGAATGCCGAAGAAACCAGCCACATGATGGAGCTGACCCGCAGGGTCAATGAATCGGGCGTGACCATTGTCCTGGTGGAACACGATATGAAGGCGGTTATGGGGCTCTGCGGCTATCTGACGGTGTTGAATTTCGGTCAGGTTCTGGCCCAGGGTACGCCCGAGGAGGTTCGCAACAACGAAAAAGTCATTGAGGCCTATTTGGGCGGTGCGAACTGATATGCTTTTGAAAGTCGACGATATTCATGTGCACTATGGGCCCGTGGCCGCCCTGAAGGGAGTTTCCCTCGAAGTGGGCGAACAGGACTTCGTGACCCTGATCGGCTCCAACGGTGCCGGCAAGAGCACGACCTTGCGCACTATTTCTGGCCTCAGCCACCCAAGTACCGGGGAAATCCACTTCCAAGGGCAACGTATCGACCGCTTGTCCCCCGATGCCATCGTCAAGATGGGAATTGCCCACGTGCCCGAGGGTCGGAGAATCTTTAAGGACCTGTCGGTCACCGAGAATCTGCTTTTGGGCGCCTTTACGCGGGATGATCAAACAGCCATTCGCCAGGATTTAGAATCCGTCTTCGATCGCTTCCCCCGGCTCAAGGAACGACGCAATCAAATGGCCGGCACCATGAGCGGTGGCGAGCAACAGATGCTGTCCATCGGGCGGGCGCTCATGTCCAAGCCACGCCTCTTGCTGCTGGATGAACCGTCCTTGGGCCTAGCCCCGACGATCGTAAGGGATATTGCTCAGATCATGGTGGAGATCAACAAGCAGGGCGTGTCGATTGTGCTGGTTGAGCAAAATGCAGAATTGGCGCTCGAGCTGGCGCGACACGGTTATGTGCTGGAGACCGGCAACGTGGCCCTGGAAGGCGAGGCCAAAAGCCTGATGGACAACGAACATGTTCGCAAAGCTTATTTGGGGATATGATTTTTTAGAGTAATGCCGTCGCTTGAACGCGCTGACATTTATTGAACGAGTGGGAATGACAAAGCCGAGCGGCGGCAAGGCAACGTACAGTAAAATAAGGAGGAGGATTCATGGGTAAAAGGGTTGCGGTCATCGGCGCCGGGCCATCGGGATTGGCGCAACTTCGGGCCTTTCAGTCAGCCGCCAACAAGGGCGCGGAGATCCCCGAGATCGTTTGTTTTGAAAAGCAGGATGATTGGGGCGGCCTGTGGAACTACACCTGGCGTACCGGCCTAGACGAACACGGGGAACCGGTCCACGGCTCCATGTATCGCTACCTTTGGTCCAATGGACCCAAGGAAGGCTTGGAATTCGCCGACTATAGCTTTGAGGAACATTTTGGCCGGCCAATCGCGTCTTACCCGCCGCGGGCCGTGCTCTTCGACTATATCAAGGGCCGGGTAGAAAAAGCCGACGTACGCAAGTGGATTCGCTTCAAAAGCCCGGTTCGCCACGTCACCTTCGACGAGGGTTCGGGTCTTTTCACGGTCACCGTCAAGGACCATGAAAAGGACAGGGAGTATACCGAAGAGTTCGACTTTGTAGTGGTCGCAAGCGGTCACTTCTCCACCCCCAACGTGCCCCAGTTCGAAGGCTTCGAGACCTTTAACGGCCGGGTCCTACATGCCCATGACTTCCGCGACGCCATGGAGTTCAAGGATAAGGACATCCTGATCATCGGCACCAGTTACTCGGCCGAGGACATTGGCTCGCAGTGCTGGAAATACGGGGCCAAGTCGATCACCGTCAGCCACCGCACCGCGCCCATGGGCTATGACTGGCCGGATAATTGGAAAGAGGTTCCACTCTTGCAGAAGGTGGAGAAAAATACCGCCACTTTTAAGGATGGCACCACCGCCGAGGTGGACGCCATCATCCTCTGCACCGGCTATTTGCACCACTTCCCCTTCATGGCCGAGGAGCTGAAACTCAAAACCAACAACCGGCTCTATCCCGTCGATCTTTATAACGGGGTGGTTTGGACCGCCAATCCCAGGCTGCTTTATCTGGGCATGCAGGATCAGTGGTACACCTTCAACATGTTTGATGCCCAAGCCTGGTACGCCCGAGACGTGATAATGGGGCGCCTGGAGGTGCCCGCCTCGAAAGAGGAGATGGACAAGGACATCGCCCATTGGCGCAACGAGGAAGACGACCTGGCCGATGACTATGCCTGCATCGCCTATCAGGGAGACTACACCCGGCGCCTGATCGAGCTGACAGATTATCCCAGTTTCGACATTGAAGGGGCCAATGAAGCCTTCTACCAATGGAAAAAACACAAAAAACTCGATATAATGACCTTCCGGGACAACGGCTATAAGTCGGTGATGACAGGGACCATGGCGCCGGTCCATCATACAAAATGGAAAGACGCCCTGGACGATTCTCTTGAGAGTTACCTGCAGACCGATCCGGCCGAATAATGCCGACCCGCTTCCCGTCCGGCCCACAGCGGCCTGACGGGAAACGCGGGCGCGGCAAAAATAAAATAAGGTAGAAGGACTGAAAATCATGTCCGAACACGCTAAGGGTCGCCAGATCACCAATATCTATGACGCGAAATTCCGGGTCTACGACATGGAAGGCCCCAAACAGGAAGACATGGAATGGCTGCCGCTGACCTACAATGACGACGCAAATGGCTGCTACGCCATCCGCATGCAGGCCGGCGCGGAGACCATCTGGCATGAGCATCGTGGCATGGAGGACTTCCTCATCCTGGAAGGCGACTTGATCGAGCCCGACGGCACCAAGCTGGGGCCCGGCGACTTCGTCAGCTATCCGCCGGGTAGCCAGCACAATTCACGCAGTGAGACCGGTTGTTTCCTGATTGGCTTTGACTGGGGCAAGCCCAAACAATCCGGATAAGGCATGAGGATCCCTCCATAGATAAGCGTTAGACCGTGTCCCGGGAATTTCTTAAGGCTTACTTTTTGGCCCCCTTTCGCTTGATCGGGTGGTTCTGGACAACCTTCCACAGCAATCGACAGCGGCTGACCGAATTCCTTAACCGCCCTCGGGTCAAGTCGGCATTCCAAGCCCTAGTGGCCACTACGGCGATTTCCTGGGTCATCATTTGGATTGCCGCGGATGACCAGCATCGCGACCGACTGACCGAGGCGGCCAAAGGATTCTTTCAATGGGGTCAAGAGGTTTCGGACAAGGCCGGCGAGGCGCCCCCAGCTACGTCGGATTGACTTTGGGCATGAAAACGATGGCCAGGCTGGAAAGAACGGCAATCCCGGCGGCAAGATAAAGCGCAAGCGCGTAGCTGCCGCTGCTGTCGTAGAAATGCCCGGCCATGAGGGGACCCACCATCCCGGCAACACCCCAAGCGGTAAAGATGATGCCATAGGCCTTGGCACCCGCAGCTAATCCAAAAAAGCGGGAGGCGGCTACGGGATAAATAGAAATGATGGCCCCATAGGCAAAGCCCACGACACCCAGTGCCACAATGGCTGCCGCGGGGTCATCGACAACCGCCAGCGCCAGCAACCCCACAATGGAGATCACCGGTAGTGTAGCCATCAAGAGGCGCAAAGAAAAGCGGTCCGCCCCATAGCCCGCCAGGAGTCCCGCCACGCCATTACCCAGCGAAATAATAACTATACCGAGAGCCGCCAAAGCCGCGGAGCCACCGGCTGCCGATACCAGAGCCGCTGCATGGCCAATGGCCATGAGGCCGGCGGTACAACCCGTAAAGTACCCTGTCCAGAGCCATGCCAAATGGGCCTTCGCGAGGGGTTTGGCCGCTACACGGGATTTCGCTGGCTCTTTGGAAAGACCGATTGCCGACTTCCTGGCCGCAGCGGCTGCCATGATGATGAAGAGGACCAATGAAATCGCCCAGGCATAAAAGGCGCCGCCGAGGCCAAAGGCATCCAAAAAGGTCTGTAGAAACTGGGCCTGAAGCAAAGCGCCGAGGGCATAGATGGCGGTCACCGCTCCCATGAAAATTCCCCTTCGGTCGGGATAAGCGTGTCCGGCCAACTGTAGTGCCAAGGCATAGCCAAGGCCATTGGCGAACCCAAATATCAGGCCGTATCCGAGGATAGCGGAAAATAATGTGTCCCCCATTCCGGCCGTCAGGAGACCAAAGGAGACCCCACCCGCAACGGTCAGAATAATTGCCGCCGGCGAACACCTTTCAAACACGCGATGACTGAGCAAAACCGCAACTGTCAAACTGACCAAGGCTAGAGAGTAAATGAAGGAGACAGCTCCACGGTTTGCCTGATAGCTCGATTCCAAAGGCTCGATCAGGACACTAAAAGCATGGATGGTACCAAGTGAGGCGCTGAGCAAGAGCGCAGCCACGAACGCCAATCGGGGCGATCTGATATGCCGGTCCTCGCCCACCTCGCCGTCTTCCCCGTCGCTAGGCCAAGCCGAGAATCTTTTTGCGCTTCTCCGCCCAAACTGTGATGAGTTGATCGGCAGTCAAGCCGATGGCAGCCACACAGAAGCCCACAACCAAACCCTTGCCCGCATCGGCAAAGGTCAACGCCCGAAAGATTTCCTGACCCAGATCCTTGGTCCCGATAAAGGCGGCGATGATCACCATGAAGAGAGCAAACATGATGGTCTGATTGACGCCCAACATAATCTCGGGCAAAGCCAGCGGCATGCGCACCTTCCACAAGACCTGGCGTGGCGTACAGCCCGAGGTGATAGCCCCCTCGATGGTTTGATGGGGCACGGCCCGCAGGCCCAGGATGGTGTAACGCACCGTGGGGATGGAAGCATAGATGACGATGGCGGAAATGGCGGCCACATCACCCACCTGAAACAGCATGATCACCGGAATCAGGTAAATGAAGGAGGGGAAGGTTTGGAAGGTGTCACACAAAAAGCGCACCACCGAGGCCCGCGTCTCGGTCTTAGCCGCCCAGATACCCAGGGGCAGTCCAAAAGCCACGCAGACCAAAAGGGCAAAAAAGACCATATAGGCGGTGATCGAGGCCCGCTCCCAATAACCGGTAAGGGCGATATAGACCACAAAGGCGGAACTGGTGATGGCCAAGCGCAGGCCACCCAAGCGCCACCCGATTGCCGCCACCAGGGCGGCGACGGCAACCCAGGGGATCCATTGAAAAAAACTACGCAGGGGAATCAGCACATGGATCAATAAACCGTCCCTAAAAATCGAGAGGGGATCATGCAGATAGATGGTCACGAAATCCACTAGGGCGTCCCAGAAGGGAGCCGTGGTGATGGTCCAAGCCTTGGGATAGACCTGGGCCACCGGCGTGATAAAGGCGGCGATGATCGACAAGATGATAACCGCGCCCGCCGCGCTCAAGAAGGGATGCACCTGCCAGAAGGGACCTGATTTTATCTGTTCGGGCTGCTTTTCACTGAGAGCCAGAGATAGACGGTCCAGCATCACGGCGATAAAGACGATGGCAACCCCGATCTCCAAAGCCTGGCCAATGCGCAAGGACTGCAGCCGGAAGAGGAGATCCTGACCCAAGCCTTTGGCCCCCACGAAGGAGGCGATTACGACCATGGCCAGGCATTGCATGATGACCTGATTGACCCCGACCATGAGCATATGGCGCGCTGCAGGTACCCGCACCTTCCAGAGCATTTGACGGGAGGTGCAGCCTGCCATGACACCGGCCTCGATGACCTCTTGCCCTACACCACGCAGGCCAAGGATGGTGAGACGGGTCATAGGCGGAATGGCAAAGAGGATAGTTGCAATGGCACCGGCCCGGTGGGACACGCCGATAAAAACCGCGACCGGTATCAAGTAGGAGAAATGGGGCATGGACTGCATGACATTCAGGATCGGCCACAGCATTCGCTCGAATCCACGCCACTTGACCGCCGCAATCCCCAAAAACAACCCGGCCAAGCCGGCTATGGGGGCGGCTACCAGAATCACCGAGAGGGTAATCATGGAAAGCTTCCACTTGCCAAAGAGCGCGATATAGAAAATGCAGCCGCCGGCCAGCAGGGCCAGCCGCCAACCCTTGAGCCACCAGCCCAAGATGGCCGCCAAGCCGACGATCATAATCCAGGGCAGGGCCGGCAGTCCCAATCCGCGGAAGCCCGATACCAGGAGGCCTTGGACAAAATCCAGAGGCCATTCGACGACTTCCGCAACGGCCCGGGTTACATCTTTCACCGTAAAGAGGCCGAGGATCTCGTATTTGGTCAATACGCCGACGATGGCATTCACCCAGTCCACGAAGGGGACCGCCCAGGCGTCGGGCCACACATCGGCCCATTGCGGCAAGATAGGCCTCAAAGCTATAAGGAGCACAAAAGGCGCAAGAACCAGGGCCACCCCCAAATAGGCATTGCTCCGCTTCGGCGCGGCACTGCCCTGTGAAGGGGAGACCTCTAGGTCCGCAGCTGTCATGGCGCAGCCTCGTGTCCTGACTTTTCAGCCGTTCCTGAGTCGACCCCATCCCCGAATAGGGCATCCACAACCTGATCACGGGTGACCACCCCCACGGCCACGCCCTCGGCATTGAGAACCTTAACAGGCCCGCCCGCGCGCAAGAGTCGCCCGGCCGCGGCAGCCAGCTTTTCGTCACCGCTGATCGTATCGCTCAGCGCGTCCAGGTCCGGTGCCGCACCATTGACCGACATGATGCTCTGTACCGTCAGTAACTTATCGCGAGAGATTTCCTTGGTGAACTCGCGGACATAGTCGGTGGCGGGATGGGTGATAAGCTCCTCGGCGGTGCCCAACTGATCAATGGCACCGTCCTTCATGATGGCGATGCGATCGGCCAGGCGGATTGCCTCGTCAAAGTCGTGGGTGATGAAGACGATTGTTTTGTGCAGCATGGCCTGAAGGCGCAGAAACTCATTCTGCATTTCCCGCCGGATCAAGGGGTCCAGCGCGGAAAAAGGTTCGTCCAGGAACCACAGATCCGGACCCACGGCCAAAGACCGGGCAATGCCGACCCGCTGTTGCTGTCCGCCCGACAATTCGCGGGGGTAATAGCCTTCACGTCCCTGAAGACCCACCAGCTCGATCATTTGTTTGGCCCGTTCTTCCCGGGTCGGGCGGTCTTCTCCCTGAACCTCAAGGGGGAAGGCCACGTTTTGCAGGACGGTACGATGGGGCAAAAGGGCAAAATTTTGAAAGACCATGCCCATGCGGTGGCGCCGCAATTCGATCATTTCTTTCTCGCTGGCCCGCAAAAGATCGCTGCCTTCAAAGAGAATCTCACCACCCGTCGCATCAATCAAACGGGAGAGACAGCGCACCAGCGTGGACTTACCGGAGCCGGACAACCCCATGATGACCAGAATTTCACCGGAATATACATCCAAGGACGCATCCCGAACTGCCGGAATATAGCCGGCCTTTTGAATGGTTTCGAAATCAGGATTGCCGTTGTGACTTTGCAAAAAGCCCTCCGGATCATCGCCGTAGAGCTTCCAAACATTCCGACACTGCAATATGGCGTCACTCATTCATGCTCTCCCCAAGAACCCTGTTCGGTTTAAGGCTGCAGGCCGAATTATTATTTGATTTTTGATTGATCCCCCAAGAGCGACAATCGACCGGCTGCCCGTTACCCTACCCCAAAGGCCACCATAGCCCAAAAGCCATCTTACCCGATAATGGGGGGACTTCAAAATTCGAAGGGTAACAAGAGTGCAGGGAAAATCCCGGCACCAAAGCAGCCCATGACGGGATGCCAGGGTGCCGGGAATTAAAAGTTAGCTGCCGGCTCCATCGACCCAGCCGCGCCACCTGGCTTCATTATCAGCCAACCATTGGTCGGCGGCCTCTTCAGGCTCCATGCCGTCCACATCGGCCAGCTTGGCCATCACGGCAATATCCAGGTTGGAAAAGTTCATCTTTTGCACGATGCCATAAGCACCCGGCCATTTTTCCGGCATGCCTTCCCAGACACCGATTTTCAGATAGCCATCCTTGGGGTTGCCGCAATCGTAGGTCTTTTCCGGATTGAGGCCCCACGCGGGATCATCCAAGCAACCCTCGCCATACTCGGGAAACTCGATGAATTTGCCCTCGTAGATGGCTTCGATGAAGTTGGGCGTCCAGTTGAACAGCACGATGGGCGCATTGCGCTTGGAAGCGGAATCCAATTCGGCCCATAGAGCAGCGGCGGAACCTGCGTTCACCACTTCGAAGTTCATGCCCAAACCCTCGACACGCTCGTGGTCATGCTTCAACCAGTCCACGGGACCGGCCAAGAAACGGCCCTTGGGCGCGGTTTCGGGCGAGGTAAAGAGCTCGGCGCAATTGTTCAATGCTTCCCAATCGGGCAAGCCGGGGCAGGCCTCTTCAACATAGGCGGGATACCACCATTCCTCACGGGTTTTGGCATCGTGGGTCGCGGCATCGACCACGCAGCCCTCGTCCACAACCTTTTCAAAGGCCACACCGAAAGCGCCTTGCCAAACTTCATGCACCAAGTCTATGTCACCCTCGCACATGGAGGTGTAAACTACCTGACTGTCGGCTGGGATATATTCCACCTCATAGCCAGCCTCGTTCAGGATCTTTCCGACAATGTTGGCGCCGACAATCTGACTGGACCAATTATGGATCGGCACCTTAATGGGATCCGACGACTCGGCCATGGCACCGACCGAAAAAGCCATCATGGCGCCCATACAGGCCGACGCCATCACATACTTTACTGATTTCATTCTTTCCTCCTCGTTCGGGGGGGCGGTTTGGTCCGCTCCTCATCGTCCTTTTCAGATCCTCCAGAAGTGGAGGTCCAAATGACAGGATACCGACCAGTTGTGAATGACGTAGGAGTCTAAAATGAACAGCTTGTAAAAATTTGTAAAAAATTGTTAAATTTAAAACTGACGTCCACGCGCGATAAAAAAACAGAGGGTGGATGGGAAAACAGGAGGACAATGGTGACACCAGCTGCCCACGTTCTGGTGGTCGAAGACGACGAGGTCAACCGGGCCAAACTGGCGGGCTATCTGGAGGCGGCTGGCCATCGGGTCAGCGAGGCCTCGGATGGTTTGCAAATGCGCCGGACCATGGTTGAAGACCCCATTGACCTGCTGCTGCTGGATATCAACCTGCCGGGCGAGGATGGCTTGGAGCTGACCCGCGAAGTGCGCGCCCATTCCGAAATTGGCATTATCCTGGTCACCGGCCGCAGCGAAGATATCGATCGCATCGTAGGCCTTGAAATGGGTGCCGACGACTACGTCACCAAGCCTTTTAATCCCCGCGAGCTTTTGGCGCGAGCCAAGAACCTGCTTCGCCGGACCTCTGGCGCCACGCGCCCCGAGACGCCCTTGCGCCGCTTTGCCGGTTGGCACCTGGACACCCGCACCCGCCGCCTGACCGATCCGCGCGGCGATCGGGTGTCTTTAACTCGCGCCGAATTCGAGCTGCTCAGCGCCTTTACCGCCCGGCCCGGTGAAGTCCTCAGCCGCGATCGGCTATTGGATCTGATTACGCACCGTTCATGGGCGCCGAATGATCGTACCATTGACGTCTTGGTCCGCCGCCTGCGCCAAAAAATAGAAATTGACCCCAAGGACCCGGAGATTTTCGTGACGGCCCACGGGGAAGGTTATGTGTTGGCTATGGAAAGCTCGTCCGCGCGCTGATCCTTTGCCTCGGTGGCATCATCATTTTTGCCGTCGGCGAGAGCTTCCAGGCGCTGCCGCTCCAAGCCCTGCCACAGTTCATTGAGGCCCTCGCGAGAGCGCAGCAAGAGATCGGGCAAGGCTTGCGCCGGCGCAACAAGGCGGGCACCATCGTGGGCCCGGGCTGCCTTTTCCAAATCCCCCGCGGTTTGTTCCAAGGCCCGCAGACCCAGACTTCCGGCCGCCCCTCTCAGCTTATGAGCCTCTGCAGCTATATCGGTCCAATGGTGGTTCGGCAGGGCGGCGGCCAAGGCTCCATCCGCTGCCATGGCCATGTCTTCGAAGGCGCCGACCATGCGAGCGGTTTTTTCATGCCCCAGAAGCAGAAAATCCTCCTGCAAGGTGCGGGGGTCGAGGAGTGGGAAGGGCTCGTCGCCAACCGCCTTATCAAACAAAGCCGTACCCCATTTGCCATGCATTAAGAGGTCCCGCAGCACCTCGGACAAGCGCTCGGGAGACACAGGCTTGCCGATGAAGGCATCCATACCGGCCTCCAGGTGCTGAGTGATCTCATTATGGAAGACATGGGCGGACATGGCGACGATGGGAATTTCCGCCTTGCTGGGATCATCGAGAGCACGGATTTGGGCCGTTGCCTGAACCCCGTCAATGCCAGGCAAGCTAATGTCCATGAGCACCACGTCAAAGGTGGCAGAGATCACCTGCGAAACCGCACCCTCCCCGTCCTGGACAACGGTTACGTCATGTCCTTGCTTTTCCAGGAAGGTACGCACCACGATGGCATTCACCTCGTTATCCTCGACCAGCAAAACCGCCTTTCGCCCCAACCCGGAATCGCCTATCGGAAGGGCTACATTTTGATCCGCAATGGCGGTTGGATCGCCCAGAGAGAAGGGCAGGGAAAAGGACACGGTCGTTCCCTGATCGAAAACGCTTTGCACCTGAATCTGCCCGCCCATGGCCTCTACCAACCTTCGACAAATGGCCAAGCCCAGTCCGGTACCGTCATGGGTGCCCGACTTTCCGCCGCCGGCCTGAAAAAAGGCCTCGAACAAACGATCCTGAACGTCCTTATCGATGCCGGGGCCACTATCGGACACCCGAAAGGCCAATCGGATCGCCTCTTCGGCACTGGCCTCTTCCAACTCGACAACAAGCTTGACCTGGCCTTGCCTGGTGAATTTCACCCCATTGCCGATTAGGTTTATCAACACTTGGCTGAGCTTACCCGAATCCCCCTTTAAATAGGGGGGCACATCCGGGGCGATCTGAAAATCTAACGAAATGTTCTTGGCTTCGGCCCGAAAACGCAAAACGGTTACCAAGTCTTCAACCAACTGAGGCAACTCAAAGTCCACAGCCTCCACGTCGATTTCGCCGGATTCGATTTTCGAATAGTCCAGAATATCACTGAGGATGCCCAATAGGGTCTGGCTGGAGGACCGCACCACCGACAAACGGGCCCGTTGCGCATCGGAGAGAGGGGAATCACTGAGGATCCGCAACATGCCCAAGATGCCGCTCATGGGTGTACGAATTTCATGGCTCATGGCGGCGAGGAACTCGGATTTGGCTCGGTTGGCCCGTTCCGCCACTTGGCGCGCTTCTTGGTGGCTTAAGACCTCTTCGCGGAGACGAAAGTTCGTGTCACTTAATTGTCTGGTCCGCTCGGCCACCAGATCCTCTAGCTCACCCTTATGGCGGCGCAGCTCCGCTTCCGTGCGAACCCTCTCCTGCTCCAAGGACCGCTTTACGATGGCCTGATCCTTAAAGACCTCGACCGTACGGGCCATATCTGACAATTCATCCCGGCCGGACACGGGGACGGCAACCTCCAAGTCGCCCTTGGCCAGACGTTGCATAATGCCGGCCAAGGAAGTTAAACGATTGATCACATCCCGCTGCACGTATAACCAGGTAATCAAGGCTGCCACCACGAAAAAAAGAACCGATTGGCCCACGATGGTAAAGAGGCCGCCCTGTACGGCTTGTTTGGCCACACCGGTGGTTTGGTCGGCCAGCGCCTTGGTTTGATCGACCAGTTGCGAGACGTGAGCCGCCAGGGATTCGGCAAGCTGTTCATTGGCCGCGGTGAGCGCTGACAATTGACGGTCAGCCAGCAAGATGGAGCGGCGCAATTCAAAAATGTTCGTGCGCGGTTCGGTAGAAACCTTCAACAGACCGCTAAAGAGATCGCCGGCTTGATCGTGCCGAACCGGATCGGAAATGCCGTCCACACGACGTTGCAGAATGCGCAGGTTGAAATTAACCGCTTGCTCGGTGGCTTGAACCTCCTCGGGTGTGCCGGCCCGGCGAAGTTGATTAAGCAGCAAGCCGACCTCAGAACTGCGCATACGAAGCTCGAACATGCGCTCCAACAGATAAACATCCTCCTCTAAGAGCCGGTCCAATGCATCCAGGGACTCCCCCATGCGCTCTCGGCTTTCCACCAACTCGTAAAGATTGGAGATAACCGCCGTGGTGCCCGAGGCCGCGTTGGACACCAAGGTCTCTGACAGGGCGGACAGATCCTGAGCGGCGGTCAGGCCGCTTTCGATATCCTGACCCAGACGTTCGCTCCTGAAAATGCGCGCACTGACCAGATCGTCCTGCTGGGACAGGTTGGACAGCAATCGAGTGACGCTTTGACGGAGGGCCGGCAACTGGTCGGAGCGCAAATCGTAACTTTCGATCCGCGCCAAAAGTTCTTCAAGGTTTTGCGCACGACGCTCAATGGCTTGGGAAACCCGTTGGCGCACCGGTTGGCTGGATGCGTTGGTGAGCAAGGATCCCTGGGCAATGACACGGGCCGAGATTTCCGCCACGGCTTGGGCATCGGCAACGGCCGGCAATGCTTTTTCCACAATGGTGGTCTGAGTGGTTTCGATATTGCGCAAGACCAGGCCACCGATCGCTCCTGAGACCAGCGTGAACATGGCCACGCCGGCAAACGCGAGCAGCAATCGCCCGGCGATCCCGATACGCAGGTTTTTCAGCCTCTCCACCACACCCAATCCATCCCATTGTATCGTCGGCAATTGGACTATGCCGCGTCGTTGGGGCATTATGGCCGATTATGGGGCAGAGCGCCAAATTTCGCCGACCGCATCACGGTTTTCGATGTAATATCAGAGCCTTGGCTATTGGCGCCTTGGCCATGGTCGCCCTTGCCGTGGCCCACGGATCGACTGGGCAAAGCGCTGAGCCACCCAGTTGGAATCTGGAAGTCTGGTCCAAACCCTTGGACTTTCAAAGCCCATCGGAGGTGGTAACCTACCAGCCCCTGGCCAAGGCCGAAAAGAAGTGGCGCATCTGTGCCTCCTACCCCCATCTTAAGGATTCTTACTGGCTCAGCGTCAATTACGGCATGGTGGAAGAGGCCCGCCGGCTCGGGGTGGCGCTACGGGTGGTCGAAGCCGGAGGATATCCGAACCTGGAACGGCAGATTGCACAGATCACTGATTGCACCGCTGACGGCAAGGCGGACATCCTGGTGGTCGGCACGGTCAGCTTTGAGGGCTTGACGCCCACCATTTTGGAGATCGCCAAGCGCATCCCGGTGGTTGCCGTGGTCAACGACATCGCCGATCCGGGCATCAGCGCCAAAGCCGGGGTATCCTGGATCACCATGGGCCAACGCATTGGCGAATACCTCGCACGGGTACACCCGGTCGGCTCCCCGCCGGTCAAGGTCGCCTGGTTCCCAGGCCCGGAAGGCTCGGGCTGGGTGCCCTTTGTGGAACAAGGATTCCACAACGCCCTTGACGAAAGCTCGGCAGAAATCGTCGTCACCAAATATGGGGACACAGGAAAAGAGATCCAGCAAATCTTGGTCGAAGAGGCGCTGGAGGAACGCCCAGATGTAGACTACATCGTGGGTTCGGCCGTCACCGCCGAGGCCGCCGTCAGCATCCTTCGCGCTCGAGGGCTGAGCGACCAAATCGCCGTTCTGGCCGACTATTTCACCCATGCGGTTTATCGTGGCATCAAGCGGGGTCGAGTCTTAGCCGCACCGACAGACTTTCCGGTCTTGCAAGGGCGCTTGGGGATCGATCAGGCCGTCCGCCTTTTAGAAGACAAGCTTACCGCCCCCCATGCGGGGCCGGTCATCGAACTGGTGGAATTGGAGAATGTGGATATCCTAGGGCCTGAAGAGTCCTTGGCGCCAGCGTCGTTTAAGCCCACTTTCGTTGTGGATTGACCATTAGTGAGTGGCCGCTCAATCAGTGCCCTATGGAAAAATTGTTGCGGCCGGATTTATCGGCACCCCGCAAGAGAAACAAGGCCCGGCCGCCATAATCTTGGGCCGGGTGTTGCTTGCCCATTACAGCGCCCAGGACATGATCGTAAAAACTGGTCGCCGGCATGAGGCGCACCACAAAGGCCGCCCGCCGGTGATCCGTCCGGTTCGGCCCTGATTCATGGATCATATAGACATCGTGAAAGGAGATTTGGCCGGCCTGTAAGGCCAGGTCCACGGCGGTCGTCTCATCGAAGTGCGCCTGGTCGCAGGTCAAGTTGATGGTCAGGTCCGTACCTTCCTTCCAATGATGGGAAAAGAGTGTGCGCTGGCGGTGGGAGCCGGGAATGAATCGCATGCAGCCGTTTTCCGGGGTGGCATCGTCCAAGGCCATCCAAATGGTCAAGACCTCCAAGGGCCGGATGGGATAGTAGTCCCCGTCCTGATGCCAGGGCGTGGCCTTGCCAGAGTGGGCCGGCTTACCGAAAACCGTGGTGCCCCAGAGGATTATGTCTGGGCCGATCAACTGAGCCGCCATGTCAATGATCTCGGGCCGTGAGGCCAAAGCCAACCAGGTCGCTGAACCCTTAATGCCCTGCGCCCCGGCCTTGTTCAGATGGGGGCCTAGCATGATGTCCGAGGCGACACCGTCATTGGCCGCCAAGAGGCTAAGGTAGTCCTCTCGTGCTTGGGCGAGAACCTCTGGCGGCAAGCGGTAATCCCGTGGGACGATGTAACCCTCGCGGTGATAACGTTCAATGTCTTCCGTGGTCAGCATGTTGGCTCACCGACTGCGCCAGGATTGGGTTCTGGCGTAGATAAAACGGCTCCCGAGGCCGTGGAGGATGCGCACCGTGGCATTGGTGTAAAAGATCACCATGCCCATGGCCGCGGCCGGTGCTATATCGCCGGCATCATCCATATTAAGGACCGCCACCGAGGCCAAGGTGGTCTCAGGCGAATAGAGGAAGACGACGGCCGACACCGTGGTCATGGCGTTGACAAAGAGATAGATGGAAACGTCCAAAATAGCCGGCAAACACACCGGTACCGTTACCTTGAAGATCATCTTGTAAAAGGGCTGGTTCAAGGACTGGGACACATACTCAAATTCCGGATCCATCTGTTTAAGGGCCGTCAAGGCGGTCAGATGGGACACGGTATAAAAGTGGGTCACCGTGCAAATCACCAAGATGGCCATGGTGCCGTATATGAAATTCAGCGGATTGTCCGGATTATTAAAGAAAAAGATATAGGCCAGACCAAGCACCAAACCCGGCACCGCCATGGGCATCATGGCCAGGAACTGAAAGACGTTGCGGCCCCCTTGAAAGCCACGGCCCTTTTCCACCATATAGGCGCCGGTAAAGACCACTATGGTTCCGAAAACGGCTGTGTAGAAGGCCATTTCGATGGAGTTATAAAATGACTCCCAGCCGCCCCCATCCATGACATCGAAGTTGTAATTCGTGAAGCCTAGGGACAAATCATAGGGCCAGAACTTAATCAGGGCCGCGTATTGGCATACCCCTAACATGCCCAAAATGAAGATCGAAACCAGGATGCAAAAGGTCATCATGGACAGATCAAAGCGCTTGCTGGGCTTCGGCTCGTAGGCCACTGCCCGGGCAGACAGCAAGGCCACTTGGCGCTTTTGAACCGCCCGATCCACAAAGAAGGCAACGATCGCCGGGACCAAAAGGATCACACTGACCACCGCGCCCATTTGGAAATTCTGTTGGCCCACAACCTGCTTATAGATATCGACGGCCAGGACATTGAACTGACCGCCAATCACCTTGGGCGCGCCAAAATCTGTAATCACCAGGGTAAAGACCACAAAGGCCGCTGAAATCAATCCGTAACGCGCGCCCGGAATGGTCACCGTAAAGAAAATGCGCAGCTTGCTGGCCCGCAAGACGGTCGCTGCTTCATAAAGACGGGCATCGGCAATGGATAAGGCGGTGATGATGATGATCAAGGCATGGGGAAAACAGTAAAAAACTTCTGAAATCACAATCCCGATGGGCCCATAAATTTGGTAGCCCATGAGCAATTCTTTAATCATGCCTTGGTTGCCGAATAGATAGACCAAGGCAATGCCCGGCAAAAGGGACGGCACCAAGATGGGGATCATGGCAATGATCTTGAAGCCGCCCTTAAAGGGCATACAGCTGCGGGTCAGGGCATAAGCAAAGAAAAAGGCCAAGGTGACCGTAATCACCATGCTGATCACAGAGACGATGATGCTGTTGTAGATAGAGTTGAAAAGGGCCGGTGTGGAAAAATAATCTAGAAAGTTTCCCAGTCCCAGTGACACGGCCGGTCGCAGCAACACGCGCCGGAAATCGTTGCTGGAAAAGACCTGCCATTCCGTGCTCGTGACAATTTTGCCCTTGGCAATGTAGCCCCCTCCACCCTCTAAGACATTTCGAATGCGGTATTCAGTTGGTGCGCGAAAGGAAAAATCGGGAAAAAAACCTGCCGGTGTGAGACGATAGCCACTGGTAACACTCGGGTCGGTAGGATCGAATTCGCCCGCCGCAACGGCCAGGTCCAAAACGCTCCCCTTGGACAGCCAACCACTGCCGTCATTCACCTCAATTTCAAAGGAATTCAGATCAAAGGCATAGGTCTCCACTGACTTGGAGAGCATGGCATAGAGCGGAAAGGCCAAGGCGATTAAGAGGTAAAGGCCGATCATCGCCATAAAGCCGCGCATGATCCAATCATCGCGGGAGGATTTGGCCCGAACGGCGTTCCGGGTCTGCGGGGCGGCAGTTACAACGGCATCAGCCATCGCTCGCCTCGTTTTGAATGGCCTCTTTAGCAAAGATCCGCAGATGGTCCGCCGGGAGCGCGACAAATAACTCAGTGCCGACAGACACGTCTTGCTGACGCAAGCGGTTTATGGAGATGTCCGCCAGAATGGTTTGATCCCCCATGCCGGGAATCTTCAATCCGGCGCGTATAAAGGATCCCAAGAATTCGTGCTCGCTGACCTGGACCCGAATGGCATTTTCGCGCTCTTCGGAGACACCTTGGACCAACACATCTTCCGGCCGTAGCGCCAAGGTAACAGGAGCAGCTTTTGACATTCCCTTGGTGTCGCAAGTCAGAGTGAGAGGTCCCATGCGAACCCTGGAGTCCCCTTCCACCTGGGCGTCGATAAAATTCATGGTGCCAATAAAATCAGCAACAAAAGGCGTCGCCGGATCACGGTAAATTTCTAAGGGCGTTCCGACCTGGTCAATAACCCCGTGGTTCATGACCACGATGCGATCCGCCATGGTGAGCGCTTCTTCCTGGTCATGAGTGACCATAATCGTCGTAACGCCCAGCGTCCTCTGCAGCTCCTTTATCTCGTGCCGTAAGCGGGCCCGCACCTTAGCGTCGAGTGCCGATAGTGGTTCATCCAGCAGCAACAAGCCGGGTGATGTGGCAATGGCCCGGGCCAGGGCAATCCGCTGCTGCTGGCCGCCGGAAAGCTGGGCCGGGAATTTGTCCCCTTGATCGGGCAAGCCGATCAGGTTCAGCAATTCCGCAACACGATCATTGATCTGTTCCCGGTTGAGTTTGCGGTTCTCCAGTCCATAGGCAATATTCTTGTGAATCGTCAAATTGGGAAAAAGGGCATAGGACTGAAAAACGATGCCAAAATCGCGTTCCGATGGCGGCAGATCCGAAATATCCCGTCCCGCCTGCTCAATTTTGCCATAGGTCTGAATATCCAAACCGGCAATAGCCCGTAAAAGGGTGGTCTTGCCACAGCCCGACGGACCCAAAAAGCAAACAAATTCGCCCTCGAACACCTCAAGCGAAATGTCCTGCAAAGCAACAAAATGGCCAAATTTTTTAACTAGATCCGTGACCCGTAAGTAAGAATCGCTCATTACTTTCCCCGCCGCACGGCCGCCTACGATAACGCACGAATTATCGAAGCATTCTTTTGCGAATTTTTAAAGAACCTTTCCAACACGATTAAATCCAGGCTCTACTGAAACTGTACCCCATTCACTTAAAGCGCGACATAATCAAGAGACAATCGCATTCCCTTCACCATCGCATCCGCCGGATCCGGGCTCATGCCGTTGTCGCTATCCCAATCAGATGTGAACCGCCCCCCAAAGAAAAACTCGGGGGGCGGCACGGACTGAAATCTTATGTCAGTGACAGGAAATCAGCTTTTCGGCTCGGACTTGGCATCAAAGCGGCTGGTCCATTCTTCAATGATTTTGGCTTTATTGGCCGCTGCCCACTCGAAATCATTGTTGATCATGGCATCGGTGATTCCCTCGGGGAAATGCTCAACCGGCTTGGCCAGTTCCGAAATGGCGACCACCGCATAACCTTCGTTATACAGCTTGTTGGCCTTTTCGCTGATCGACCAATCTACCAGCTTTTGGGCTGCTTCTAAGTTGCCCGTACCGGCAACGATGGCGGTAGCTTCCATATCCCAACCGATTCCCTCAGACGGAATGACGATTTCCAAGGGGGCCCCTTGCGCCTTTGACTTGGCCCCGCGAAAGGCAAAAGAAATGCCGATCGGAATTTCGCCGGCGGCCGCTTGCTTACAGGGCTTGGAGCCGGAGTGGGTGTAGTGATTGATGTTGGCGTGCAGGGCTTCCATGAATTCCCATCCGCCCTCTTCGCCGAACATCTGCAACCAGCTGGAAACGTCCAAAAAGCCCGTTCCGGAAGATCCGGGATTAGGCATGGCCAGGTGGCCCTTGTAAACTGGATCGGTTAGCTCTTTCCAACTGGTCGGCACGGGCAGCCCATGTTTTTCGCCTTCCACCGTGTTGAAGCACACGGCCGCGACCCAGGCATCCATACCCGTCCAATAGGGAGGATCCTCGGCATCTCGGAAATTGGGGTTCAGCTTGTCCAGGCCAGCCGGCTGATAAGCCTCGAGCATACCTTCATTTTTCATGATCATCAGGCTGGTCGCTGCCAGGCCCCAGATCACATCGGCCTGCGGGTTATCTTTTTCCGCCAACAACTTGTTGGTGACAATGCCGGTGGAATCCCGAACCCAGCGAATCTTAATGTCCGGATGATCCTCGTTGAAGGCCTCCGCGTAGCGCTTCAAATCCTCGGCTTCAACCGCAGTATAGACGGTCAGCTCGGTTTCGGCTTGGGCAGCCTGCGCAGAAAAAGCCAACAGGCCCGCGACGGCCACGGCCGTGGTAATACTATCTTTGAACCTTTTAGAAGTCATGATTTCCTCCCGTATTTTTATTTCTCATTGCCATGAGAATTTTTGCGATCGCTACTCTAGAAGTGAAGCTCCCACATCGAAAATTCATATATCTGATTAGATGCATCCATATTTTACATGTCAACAAACCCCCCCAAAAAAAATTTGCACTCTCATTAAGGTGAGATTTTCAAGATAACCCAAACTAATTACAACCATGTGGCAAGGCGATGACAGTTAGGCGACTGCACCCAAAACCATCGAGACTTCAGCATGATCCAAGCGCCGACGCAATTCGCCACTGGGTAAGCGATCTGTCACCACATAATCGGCAGCCGCCAGATCGCATAGTTTAACAGGCGCCATACGATCGAATTTTGACGAATCGGCGGCGAAAACCGTCGTTTGCGCCTGCTTGATTGCCGTGCCCGAGAAATCCGCTTCGCAAAGATGATGAACCAAAAACCCGCCTTGACCATGGATCGCACCCACCGAAAGCACGGCATAGTCCACTTCGAAACGCCCCAGAAAGGTAATCGCATCCTGCCCAAATGCGGCACCGTCATGTCCCCTCATTTCGCCGCCGGCCAGGAAAATGCGATGACTGTTCTCTGCGGCCAAGATATTGGCCAGGTAGGCCGAATTGGTCACAACCGTCAGATTTTTTAGATCGAGTAAGGCCCGTGCCACATAGGCGGTGGTCGAGCCAGAGTCGATGATCAGGGAATCGCCGCTGCTGATGAGATCGGCCACCCCCTCGGCGATGGCCAGCTTTGCAGCTTTGTTGCGGGACATACGCGCTCTTAGGGGCGGTTCGCCAAACTCATCGGGCAGAACAATCCCGCCATGTACCTTTTGAACCAGCCGGCCAGATACCAGGGGCTTCACATTGCGCCGGATGGTTTCGGTGGATACCTTTAGCTGCCGGGCCAGCTCCTCGATGGTGCAATTACCCTTGCGTCTGACCAAGCGCAGGATCTCGCTTTGCCGCAGCGTACTCAATAGTTGCCCCTTAGACGGATCTTGTTTGTCTGTTCAGATCCTATTCAGGCCATAGAATCGGGGCAAAAAACAACAAAAAACAACAAAAAAGAACAATTTTTGAGGATTTGAGCGCCGCGGCGCCTTTCCCGTTGAGATCTTTAAGGCCGATTGTCGTTACAGGCCCGCAGGAACCACAGGCTATTGGTTCCACCGAGAAAATAGGGATTATCCATATGGATGGCCAAACGGCCCGAAGCGGCATCGTCCTGGTGGTCGAGTGCCTTGACCAGCGCCGCACGCAGGGTCCTTTCCACCTGAAAGCGGTCCACAGATTCGCTGGCCGGTGCCTCGCACACGGCAAAGCGTTTTCCCCCCTCGCCCGCGATCAGCCCGACCGTCCAAGGGTTGGGCAACAGTGCCGAGAGGGCATCCTCGGTCGAGACTGCCTGGTTCAACATCACCGCGATACGCACGGCGTTATCTGAGCGAATTTCGGATAGAGACACAGTCCACATCCCCCAATGTGGTGATTTGCTTTTGAAACGGGTATAACGCGAGGGCAATAATCTTCGGTTAAATCTTGGTAAATCCTTGGTTAACAGGGTAAATTTTAGGTCGCGGCAAAATGGCTGGAAAAAGCTGCCGCGGGAGAGGAGCACCATGATCCAAGAGATGATCCCGGTGGAACGGCTAAAAAACCGCATTGGCGCCCTGGCCCAGGAAATCGTCTCGGAGATTGGGCCCGATTTTGTGATGGTCGGTTTGCTGAAAGGCAGCTTTATTTTTATGGCGGACCTGACTCGGGCCTTATCCCGTGCCGGAGCGACGCCGCAAATCGAGTTTATCCGCCTCAGCAGCTACGGAATGAGTAAGGAAAGTGCCGGTGAGGTTCATCTCTTGGGTGATGTCCCCACAGAGGTCGCCGGCAAGAAGGTGCTCTTGGTGGACGACATCGCCGATACGGGTCGTTCGCTGGCCTATGCCCACGCGCTGCTCGCTCAGAGGGAGCCGGAGGGAATTTGGAGCTGTGCCTTGCTCGACAAACCGAGCCGTCGTGAGATAGAGATCGCGATCGATTTTACCGGCTTTCCAATTGATGACGTTTTTGTCGCCGGGTACGGCATCGATTATGCCGAGAATTATCGACATTTGCCCTTTATTGGGATTGTCGGTTAACCAACAAAGGTGGCCCCCAGCCTTTTAGGGTTTGGTAAAGCCCATTAAATCATTGATTTTCTCGCTATTTTCCAGCATTATGCCCCTTTAAAATCCTAGCAAATAAAACTGGGCTCTTAGGGATGGGGCAATGAGGGAATTCGTTAAAGGCATGGTATTGGCGGCGCCTATACTTTTGGTTGGGGCGTCGGGCCTATCAGCGAATAATTTCGACGGCAAGTGGAAGGGGCTGGGCTCCTCGGACGATACCACCTGCCCATCCTTCATTTTTAATGTGAATGTGGACGATGGCACGGTGAACGGTTTTGCTCAATTGCCCGACCAAACTTTAGGCATTGACGGCACGGTAGATGCAAAGGGACAATTTTTGGGGGAAGTCACCACCATCGGCATCACAGTAGCCGAACTAACCGGCGCCATTGAGTTTGAAAAAGGTGTGGGGATCTGGCAGACGGTCCTGGGCGACTATTGCGAAGGTACCTTTGCGGTGGAAAGACTGCCCCAATAAAAAGACTGCCCCAATAAAAAGACTGCCCCAATAGGATTTGTTTCGCTGCCACGGCGAAACGCGTGACCAAGGCGCCCCAAACAATTTATCCTCCTTGCTTTGCTGCATCTTGCGCTATGCTTCCTTGGCGAACGAGAGGCTTCTCTTATGTTGTACGATCCGCACTAAGCCCAATATGTCCCGAGACGGAAGTTTCACCACCCCCCCGGAGGGTCTCGCCGAGGCAGTATTGCCGACCACCGATCTGACCAAAGACTTGGCCTTTTTCACCGGAGGCCTTGGCTTTCGCCTGGAAAAGATCTTCCCTTCGGACAACCCTGCTGTCGCGGTACTTTACGGTCATGGCCTGCGGATCAGGTTAACGGGCAGCCGACCCGGCCCCGGCGGCGTTTTGCGCATTCTATCCTCTGCCCCCCATCAGCTGGCCGGGGGCGAGACGGAACTGGTTTCACCTGGCGGAACAAAAATAAAAATACGCGAGAACGCGCCGCATCTGGCACCTATCGAACGGCAAAGCGAAGCCTCTTTCCAGGCTCTCGGGGGCCCCGAAGATTGGACTGTTGGGCGAGCCGGCATGCTCTATCGGGATCTTTTGCCGGGACGACTGCAGGGTTCCATGATCGCCTCCCACATTCGCATCCCCCAAGGGGGCCCGGTACCGGACATGGTGCATTTTCACACCGTTCGCTTTCAGTTGATTTACTGCGCTCGAGGCTGGGTGCGCCTGGTTTACGAGGATCAGGGTCCACCCTTTATCCTTTCCGCCGGGGACTGTGTGACCCAGCCCCCCGAGATCCGCCACCGGGTATTGGAAGCCTCGGACAATCTGGAGGTGGTCGAAATCGGCGTGCCAGCGGATCACATCACAACGATCGATCACGGCCTGGATCTGCCCACACCGCTCCGCGAACCCGATCGCCGCTTTGCTGGCCAGGTCTTCTGCCACCATCAAGTTGAAAAGGCACGCTGGGTCCCTTGGCGATTGCCGGGCTTTGAGGCGCGCGAGACGGGCGTAGCAGCGGCCAGCGGCGGCCTGGCCGGAGTCATGGTAGCCAGGCCCCGCGGCGAGTCCTCAGCCATAGAGTTTCGTCACGGCGCCGACCTGCATTTTTCTTTTATTCTTAGCGGGGGGCTGACGGTCGATTGCCAAGGGGAGGAACCTCATAAGCTGTCAGCCGGCGATAGCTTCAGTCTGCCGCCGGACCAGACCCACCGCTTTCACGATTGGTCGCCGGATTTGGAGCTGCTTGAGGTCACCCTGCCGGACGATTTTGAGATAACAAACAGGTCCCTGTAGACTAGGCGAAAAGGTCGAAGCCGATCCAAAGTAAAGGAGGGCATGCTTTGCCCCCAACCGATTTTTTGAAAACGAGGGAACTGTTCCACCTGCCCCAGGGCATTATTTATCTGGACGGCAACTCCTTGGGGCCCTTACCCAAGGCTGCCGAGGCCCGGGTTGCCCAAACCATGGCGGCCGAATGGGGCGAGCTACTGATCAAGGCCTGGAACGAAGCCGGCTGGATGGACCAGCCGCAACGCATTGGCGATCGCATTGGCAGATTAATCGGCGCACCGCCCGGTAGCGTGACCATGGGCGACACCCTCTCCATCAAGGTCTATCAGGCCCTGGCGGCAGCTCTGGAGATGAATCCCGGCCGCCGCACTATCCTGTCCGACCGGGGCAACTTCCCCTCGGATCTCTATATGGCCGAGGGCCTGATCACATCCCTCGACAAGGGGCACAGATTAAAGCTGGTGGAACCAGAGGGGGTCGAAGACGCCATTGATGACCAGGTGGCCGTCCTGATGCTGACCGAGGTGGATTACCGCACGGGGCGCCTCCACGACATGGCGGCCCTAACCCAAAAGGCTCAGGCCCATGGGGTGATCACCTTGTGGGATCTGGCTCATTCTGCCGGCGCCCTGCCCGTGGACCTGACCGGCGCCAAGGCCGATTTCGCCGTTGGCTGCACCTACAAGTATCTCAACGGGGGGCCTGGCGCGCCGGCCTTTATCTACGTGGCACCCCGATGGGCGGATGAGGTACGCCCGGCCTTGTCCGGTTGGTTGGGGCACGCGGCGCCCTTTTCCTTCGACCTGGACTACCGGCCCGGCCCGGGTGTGGAGCGCCTGCGGGTGGGTACCCCCTCAATCATCGCCTTTAGCGCCTTGGAGGCGGCGTTGGATGTTTGGGAGTCCGTGGAGATGGAAAACCTGCGCGCCCGGTCCATCCAACTGAGCGAGCTTTTCATCCGCTTGGTGGAACAACACTGTCCCGACCTAATCCTCGCCAGCCCGCGGGATAGCGCCCGGCGTGGATCTCAGATCTCTTTCTGCCATGAAAATGGCTATGCGGTGATGCAGGCCTTGATCGACAGGGGCG
>JBCCHN010000067.1:0-26547 GCA_039028695.1 Pseudomonadota bacterium | reverse complement strand
CTGGAAAATTAACTATGATATAAGCATTGTTGAGAGATGAATAAATATAGTAATAATTATATTTCTACTTTTTAATTTACATATTTTTCTCTCCTTTTTTCATTATTTTTCTGCTGTTATTGTATTTTGATTAACTCAGTTCCAACCCAATTGGCCGTGACACTTTAGGATATTTGTAGGCCGGCGGATTAAAGAAGGAAGTCGTCTTGGCGCAAAGGATGGTCGTGCGCAGATAACCTAGTCATTGATTCATTGATGTAGGAAACCCTGCACGATAGAAAACCAATCTGGAGATGGGCACGGCAAGAGGCCGCAAGAAAAAGGAAACTTGAGGTATGGAACGGGAATTTATGGAATATGACGTGGTTATTGTTGGGGCCGGGCCTTCCGGGTTGGCCGCAGCAATCAAGCTACGTCAGATGAGCGCCGAAAGCGGCCAGGAAATTTCCGTTTGTGTCTTGGAGAAGGGTTCCGAGGTTGGTGCCCATATTCTCTCCGGCGCGGTACTGGAGCCGCGGGCACTGGACGAGTTGATCCCAGACTGGAAAGAGCAGGGGGCGCCCTTGAACGCGCCTGTGGACGAAGAAAAGTTCATGCTTTTGACCGAGAAGGGATCCCACTCGGTACCGATTGGCCTCCTGCCGCCGCAAATGCAAAATCACGGCAATTACGTAGTCTCGCTGGGCAATGTTTGCCGTTGGCTGGGCGAGCAGGCGGAAGCTCTGGGGGCGGAAATCTATCCAGGATTTGCCGCCGCGGAAGTGGTTTACGACGACCAGGGTCGAGTCAAGGGGGTTGCTACCGGCGACATGGGCATCGGCAAGGATGGCAGTGAAAAGGGCACCTACACACCCGGTATCGAGCTTCACGGCAAATACACATTCTTTGCCGAAGGCTGCCGCGGTTCCCTGACCAAGACTCTCTTCGAGCGCTTTGACCTGCGGGCCGATTGCGATCCGCAAACCTTCGGGATCGGTATTAAGGAGCTTTGGCAGCTTGATCCGGAAAAACACAAAACCGGTACAGTTATCCATACCGCCGGCTGGCCCATGAACAGCACTACCTGGGGCGGTTCTTTCATCTATCATCTGGAAGATAACCAGGCTTATGTGGGCTATGTGGTGGGGCTCGACTATGAAAACCCCCACCTTTCGCCCTTTGAGGAAATGCAGCGTTTTAAGACCCATCCTGCGATCCGGCCCATGCTGGAAGGAGGCAAACGCTTGGCCTATGGGGCCCGTGCGCTGAACGAGGGAGGCTTGCAGTCCATTCCCAAGCTCATCTTTCCAGGCGGTGTCTTGATCGGTTGCACGGCCGGTTTTCTCAACGTTCCCAAAATTAAGGGCAGCCATAACGCAATGAAATCGGGCATGCTAGCAGCCGAGGCCGTATTTGAAGCGCTTACCAGCGGGGACGAAGGCTATGGTCTACTGGAAGCCTATCCAGAAAAGTTCAAATCCTCTTGGGTATATGAAGAGCTGCACAAGGCCCGTAACTTCAGGCCGGCTTTTTCGAAATGGGGTCTCTACGGTGCCCTGGCCTATGGGGGATTGGATCTAAAGCTGTTTGGCGGCAAGGCGCCTTGGACCTTCCATCACAAGCATGCCGATCATACTTGTCTTAAACCGGCTGCTGATATGCCGAAAATCGAGTATCCCAAGCCAGATGGGGAAATCACCTTCGATCGCAATTCTTCGGTCTTTTTGTCGAATACGAACCATGAAGAGGACCAACCGGTCCATTTAACGCTTAAAGATGCCGAGATCCCCATTAAATACAATCTGGCAATCTTTGATGCGCCAGAGCAACGCTTCTGTCCTGCTGGGGTTTATGAAATCGTCAAAGATGACGATGGCACCAATCCAAGATTGCAGATCAATGCACAAAACTGCGTTCACTGTAAAACATGCGATATTAAGGACCCCAACCAGAACATCAACTGGATAACGCCCGAAGGCGGCGGCGGGCCCAACTATCCCAATATGTGAATCCTGTGCAAATTGCTCTCCCATCCGGCTGTTTTGTCGTGCTTAACGAACTGTTGTAAGGACTGCGATTAAGATAGATCTTGTCATGGGTCGGCGTGAGGCCAACTTTAGACTAGGGTCCAAGGTGATCGGGCTCTGAGGGACGATCCTGAACTCGTGGTAACGACGGCATTGTCGCGAGTCGATGGCCTCAGATAGACTGTCATCCTGAGGCGCACAAATTTGATTTTGCGCCTATTTTGGATCGATTTTTCGCTATGAGTGCGGCTGATCGCTTTTTGACGCCGACCACTTTGGACAGGGGAGATGTTTTTGCAAGCCACCCAAAAACAGCGAAAGCAGGATGCTAGACGCAACTCTTTGTTAACCAATTCCAGCCAATCGGCTTTGGCGGCCCTCTGGTCTCGCCCCATCTGGATGGTCGCAGTTTTAGGCCTGTTGCCTGCTGCTTGCGGTGCTCAGCTCTCCCAATCTGTCGAACCGCCGGCGAGCCTGCCGCAAGTGGCTTCGGCCGAGCAAGTTGCGCAAGCAGACTTGATTTCAGATGAGCCGCCGGAAATTGCCTCACCCTATGGCGCCTATTTGGCCGGTTTGGCGGCGGCCAATAACCGAGATTTTACCACGGCATCGGACTATCTCTTAAAGGCGCTGGAAGCTGATCCTGAAAATCTGGAGCTATCGCAAACCGTTTTTATGCTTGTGGCCGCAGATGGCCGGCAGGGCGACGCTAAACGTCTGGCTGACCGCTTGACCGAGACCCAGCCGGATTTTGCCTTGGCCAATGTGGTGTTGGCGGTTGACGCCGCGACCAAAGAAGATTGGCAGAAGGCCGACCAGATTTTGGCCAAACTCCCCGATGAAGGGCTAAGTTCCCTGCTTGCTCCCCTAATGAGGGGCTGGATAGATATTGCGATGAATGACCCGGATGCGGCCATGGACCACATTGCGGCCCTGCAAGAGACCTCCGGTTTTGCCCTGCTGTATGATCTTCATTACGCGGTCATGAATGACGTTGCCGGTCGGACCCAGGCCGCCAGGGAGGGCTATAAAAAAGCTCTTGATTCGGGCGCCGGCGGCACCTTGCGGCTTTCCTGGCTAAGCGGAAACTTTTACGAGCGCTCCGACGAGCCGGAAAAGGCGGCAGAGATCTACCGCCGGTTTTTGCAGAATGCCTCTGGCTCCACCTTGATGGAACCCTTGCTCGAAAGGGTCGAATCCGGCAAGTCCACGGCGCCTGCCGTGGCAACACCAAAGGATGGCTTGGCAGAGGTGCTCTTTAATATTGCCAGCCTGCTTTCTCAGGAGCGGGCGAGCGATTTGGCTCTCATTTATGTGCGCCAAGCTCTTGCACTGAGACCGGACTTCGACATGGCCCAGGTGCTCTTGGGCGAGATCATGGAGTCTCAGGGCCGCGGCGAGGATGCTCTGGCGGCTTATGAGCAATTGGATTCCGGCTCGCCCTTTAGCTGGATGGTTGGCCTGCGTATCGCCGAAGCCTTGGAGGAATTGGACAACTCCGAACGCGCCCTGAGTGAACTGGATCGTTTGGCGGCGGAACGGCCGGACCACTTCGAGCCGCTCTTTCGCAAAGGCAATTTACTGAGGTCGCAAGAGCGCTTCGAGGAAGCGGTGGAAGCGTACAATGGGGCAGAGGCACGCTTGGGTGAACTGGTGCCGCGCTATTGGTCACTTCTCTATTTCCGAGGTATTGCCTTGGAACGCTCAGATCAGTGGTCATTGGCGGAAGAGGATTTTTTGAAAGCTCTGGATCTGGAGCCTGAACAGCCCTTCGTGATGAACTATCTCGCTTATTCCTGGGTTGAGCAGAACGTCAACCTGGAAGAGGCCGAAGAGATGCTGATCCGAGCGGTCGAGTTGCGCCCGGATGATGGTTACATCGTCGATTCCTTAGGCTGGGCTTATTACCGTTTGGGGGATTATGACAACGCAGTGCGGTATTTGGAACAGGCAGTGGAATTAAGGCCGCAGGACTCCGTGATCAACGATCACCTTGGTGATGCACTTTGGTTTGCGAATCGGCGTATGGAAGCTCGTTTTCAGTGGCGCCGCGCCTTGAACTTGGAGCCTGAGGATGATCAGGTCCCACTGATCGAGGAGAAACTCAGAAGCGGCCTGAAAGACGAACCTAAAGACATCTGAGCCGCGCCATGCCAGTGGTGGAAGAAGCGCCGGCCAAGGTGAACCTGACGCTTCAGGTGACTGGCCAGCGACCTAATGGTTATCACGATCTGCAGTCTCTCGTGGTCTTTGCCCAGATGGGCGATCAGTTGGAGTTTTGGCCGAGCGATGAGCTTTCCCTAGAGGTCGAAGGGCCTTTTGCCTGTGACTTGGGCGCAGCATCCGAAAATCTGGTGATGGGAGCGGCCCGGTCTCTGCAAGCCCGATACGGTCTGTCGACCGGGGCCCTGATCAAGCTCAGCAAGAACTTGCCGGTTGCCTCGGGGATCGGTGGCGGCTCCAGTGATGCCGCCGCCGCCTTGAGGGGCCTTTGCCGTTTATGGGAATTGAAGCCGGAAAGGCGCGATCTTGCAGATCTCTCCTTGGGTCTGGGGGCCGACGTGCCTGTTTGCTTGAGGGGGGAGCCTTGCCATATGAGTGGCGTCGGGGAGGAGATAATACCAATTCGTCTCCCGTCGGGTCTGTGGCTCCTTTTAGTCAATGCCATGATCCCGGTCTCAACGGCTCAGGTGTTTAAAGAGCGGCAGGGTAGATTCTCAGTACCCGCCGCCTTGCCGGAGAATTGGCGTTCGCTTGACTCCTTTATGGCGAGCTTGGCATTGGCTGCCAATGACCTCGAAGAAGCCGCAGGTCGGATTTCGCCGTTTATCGGCACCTGTATAACCGCCTTATCAAAGACCCAAGATTGCCTTCTGGCGCGTATGTCGGGCAGCGGCGCGACCTGTTTTGGGCTGTTTGCCGAGGCGGCGGCAGCAAAAAAGGCCGCCTTGATGGTGTCCGAGCAGTATCCTGATTGGTGGGTGGCGGCAGCGGCGGTTAAGGGGTCTACCGAAAGGCTGCAAAGGGACCCACTTGAAAAGTTGCCCAATGCGATGACCTATCTTCCCCGAGTGAAAACTCCGTGAGCCACAATACTTGGATCCATCGTTTGGTGCGCCCGATGGTTAGACCATTAGTATCCACCCCGGTGACCCCTAACCAAATCACCCTTGTTCGCTTGCTAGGCGGTGTCGCGGCTGCCATTGCCTTGGGTGAAGGCAGCGATACCTGGCGCCACTGGGGCGCCGGCCTTTTTTTGGTTTCCATGCTCTTGGATCGGGCCGATGGGGAGCTGGCCCGTTTAAGCGAAAAAAAAAGCAATTTCGGGCACAAATTGGACCTTTTTAGCGACGCCTTTTGCAATGCGATTGCCTTTTTTGGCCTGGGATTGGGGCTAACCTCTGGGGACTATGGCGGCCTTGCCCCGATCATGGGAGCGGTGGCCGGCCTATCCGTCGCACTGATATTTGGTTTGGTGACCTTCATCGAATCCAAGGGTGGGCCTCGCGCCGGCGAGCTTCAGGGAGCCGGCGGATTTGATCCGGACGATGGTGTGATCTTTTTGCCCATCTTTATTTGGCTGGGGTATCCCGACGGCCTTCTGGCCGCGGCTTTTTTAGGCGCCCCGGCCTTTGTGGCTTTCATGATCGTTCGTTTTCGCCATAGTTTGTTTGTACGCTCCGGGTCTTAATCAAAATTGCAACAGGAATTCCCAAAAAGGACGGTTGCGAAGCTGGAAAACCGGGGTTAATTTGCGCTGCCTTTCGAGGGTATGGCAGATGTGGCCTCAGCGCTGCACGCTAAATTGGGGCGTAGCCAAGTGGTAAGGCAGCGGTTTTTGATACCGCCATTCGCAGGTTCGATCCCTGCCGCCCCAGCCAAATCCCTTCAGCTTCCCGCGGGATTTTCTCAATCTTACCCCTGGCCAAGCGTTGACTTGTTTTTTAGTTCGCCGTTGAGCCGTTACGGCTTATCCGTCATCTAGCCTATTCGTCTTCGGGCATTTTGGTGCCCTCCGTGATGGCGTCCTCGAAACCAACACCGGCGATCTTGGCTTGGCTAAGATCGGCACCGCTGAGGTCCGCTTCGTCAAAAATGGCACCTGATAAATTGGCGGTGCTGAAATCCGCGCGCCACAATATGGCCTCGGTAAAGTCCACCGATGTAAGGTTGGCCGACCAAAAGCGGCCTGTCGGCTTGTTCTCGGGGCTCAAGAGCTCCACGGCGGCAAAGGTCACATCGGAAAGATTTGCGTTCGACAGGTCGGCGCCGCGCAGATTAACACCGTTTAAAACCGCCTCGGCCAGGTCGCAATGGGCCAGTAATGCGCCTGAAAGATCGGCCATGGCCAGGCGGGTTCGTTTGAGTTTTGCCCCGTTCAGATCCGCTCCTTTTAGGTCAGCGCCATCCAGTACCATGCCGGTCATGTCGATGTGGTGCAGATTTTCGTTTTCCAAAACGCAACGTTCACCCTTGGCCCCGTTGCTATTGACCCAGGTTTGATGATTTCTAAGCGCAGTTTGAACCTTTTCGCTAAAGTCGCCGGTGGAACGGGTCAGACGGGTTCCACTGGTTTCGGCCCCTTCGATGTTGGCGCCGTCTAGGTTGGCGCCGGTCAAGTCGGCATCCGAAAGGTCCGTGTCCCGCAGGTCGGCCATCTCCAGGTCGGCGTCGCGAAGATCGGCGCCAGCCAGATTGGAACCGGACAAATCGGACCCGCTGAGCGATGCGCCCTTCAGATTGGCACCCGAAAACTGAGTATTGCTCAGATCGCAACCAGTCATGCGGGCACCTTCGCAGTTGGTATTGACCAAATTGGCTCCGGCCAGACCAACGCCTTCCAGTTGGGAGTAGGAAAGGTCGGCTTCCTCCAGATCGGCGTCATCCAACATGGCGTGCAGCACCCGCACATCCGTGCCATCGCTGTTTAGCAAGGTTCCGCGCCGCATGTCCGCGTGGGCTAAATTTGTCCCCTTCAGCTTGGAGCCTCGAAAATCGGCACCCCTGAGGTCGGCTCCGGTAAAGTTTGTATTGGTGAGGTCCGAGCGGGCAAAGGAAGCGCCGAAAGCGTCGACTTTGGAAAAATCACTGTCGGAAAGATCGCAGTCGCTCAAGTTAGTGCCGGCGAGCGCGGCGCCCCTTAAATTACTGCCTGAGAGCGATGACCCCTGCAGCACGACCATGGACAAGTTGGCCCTCATGCCGCCTGGTCCCGGGTCGAGATAAGCCGCATGTTCATCAAGAATCTTGATCAATTCCATCGGCGTCATAGAACCCTGCTACCCCGATGCCCTGATGCTGTTCAAGAAAAAAGAGTTGTTTGGAGACCTTACGGTTCCAGGAGGGACCCCATCTCGCGGCCCTCCAGCGCCTCACGTCCCACAACCTTGCCCAAGCTTTCACCTGCGGCAACGTAGCGCCGATCCGAGCGGGCCAGGAGCAACCCGTCGGTTTGGCTTATTACCTCATGCCGGCCTTCTTGAGGCTGATCGTGGCTGGGATCGACGATCCAGGCGATGGTCTGGCCTTTCTTCAATTGATCGCCCACGCCGACCTCATAGGCCACGATCCCAGACGCAGGCGCATGCACGATTTGGCAGCCGGTCAAATCGGTTGCCTCACATTTGGGCTCGGGCGATGGACCCGGGTCCCCCTCCACCAGGCCTTCGCGCTGCAGGCTGCGAAAGAGGGCGCGGGCATCCTGCCTGGCCAAGTCATCGGAAACATCGGCTTGTCCGCGGAGTTCAATGGTCGTGCCGAAACAAGCCGTGGGTATGGGATGGTCCGGATAAGCGCCCTGCAGTTTGGTCCAAGGCGTTGTAAAGCATTCGTCGAAGGGGCCGCCGCCGGAATCCGCAGCCAGGAGCACTGCGTAGCATGCCAGCTCGGCGGCCAGGTCCGCCCCTTTTGGCCAAAGACTGGGGATCAAATAGATGTGCATCAGTGATTCGTTGTCACAGTGCAAATCCCAGACGTAGTCGGCTTCGACGGCTTGGCTGGCGAGAATTTTCTGCAAAGACTGTAACTCGGAATGGACTGGCAGGCCGGACACGGCGTCACGTAAGGCGGCACGTATGGTCACCACGTTGGCTGCTTCATTGTCGCCCAGTTGTCCCCGCATCCGCCCTACCAGGCCATAGGAGAGATTGGGCCAGCCCCTGTTGAAATTCTCACCCTTGCTGAGTTCGTAGCGCCCCATGTGGTGGCCGTTCAGAAACTGGGATAGACCAATGGGGTTGGCATAGGGCACTAGGCGAATTTCGCCCAAGACTTGCCCCTTAGCATCCGCCTCGTCCAGGAGTTGGGTAAGGTGGTGCAGCACCAACAGGGCGGGGGTTTCGTCCGCATGTAAAGCGCCTTGAAGATAGGCAATCTTTCCGCCATGGCCTTTGTTGTAGCTGTGTACAATGACTTCACGTTGGGTGCCGGGCGCGCTGTGGCTGATGGCGAAGCGTTGGGTGTCTCGTGCCATGTTATCCTCTCGTGGATTTTGTTTTCCATCACCTAACAAGGCCGAACCCCGCCGGCAATGTGAAAAGACAAAAAGGTCGCGGTCTGCGTCGCCTGATGGCTTTTTCCCAAACCCAAGCCAAGATATAAGAAGGGTATGGGCGAGTCGTCGGACCGCCTGCCGCAAGTATCGCCGTAAAGATGGTTATGACAACGCCTATGTCCGCCCCCATGAGCACCCCCGAGACAGCCCAAACCTCTGAAATGACCGAACCTTTTTATATCGCCGACTTGAACGATGCGCAGCGCTCGGCGGTCGAGACATTGGATGGCCCGGTGCTGCTGCTTGCCGGCGCAGGCACGGGCAAGACCCGCGCCTTGACCACGCGGCTGGCTCACCTCTTGGCCACCGGCCGGGCGCGCGCGCCGGGCGAGATCCTGGCCGTGACCTTCACAAACAAAGCCGCCAAGGAGATGAAGGATCGGGTGGCCGACCTCTTAGGATTGCCTTCGGTGGAGGGCTGGTGGCTGGGCACCTTTCACGCCCTGGCCGCGCGCATCCTGCGCCGGCATGCCGAGGCGGTCGGGCTCAAATACAATTTCACTATTCTGGATGCGGATGATCAGCTCCGGCTCTTGAAGCAAATCATGCGCGCTGAATCCATCGACGAAAAGAAATGGCCGGCCCGAGGCATGATGGCGGTCATTCAGCGCTGGAAAGATCGGGGTCTGCCGCCGGACAAGGTCTCAGCCGGTGAGGCGGGCGGCCAAGGCGGAGGCCGTCTTCTAGAAATTTATAAGCTTTATCAGGGCCGCCTTCTGGACCTGAACGCTTGCGATTTTGGCGATCTGCTCTTGCATAATCTTACGCTGTTCCAAAAGGATCCGGCACTTTTGCAGGACTATCACCGGCGTTTTCGCTACATCCTGGTGGACGAGTATCAAGATACCAACGTTGCCCAATATCTTTGGCTGAGGCTGTTGGCCCAGGGGCTGCAAAACATCTGCTGCGTGGGCGATGACGATCAAAGCATCTATGGATGGCGCGGCGCGGAAGTGGGCAACATTCTTCGTTTCGAGGCGGATTTTCCCGGTGCAAAGGTCATCCGCCTTGAGCGCAATTACCGCTCGACCGGCTCGATTTTGGGCGCCGCCTCGGGACTGATTGCCCACAACGAGGGGCGCTTGGGCAAGACCTTGTGGACGGTGGACGAGGCGGGTGAAAAGGTTTCCGTCCATGGCTATTGGGACGGCGAGGCAGAAGCCCGCGGGGTGGGCGAGCAGATCGAAGATTTTCAGCGGCGCGAGTCAACCGGCAAGTTAAGCGACATTGCGATCCTGGTCCGCACGGGCGCCCAAACCCGCGAATTCGAAGAACGCTTTATCACTCTAGGATTGCCCTATCGAGTCATCGGGGGCCCTAGATTTTATGAGCGCCTGGAAATCCGCGACGCTCTGGCCTATCTGCGGGTCTTGCACACGCCCGAGGACGATCTGGCCTTCGAGCGCATCATCAACCGGCCCAAGCGGGGCATCGGCGAGGCAACAGTACAGCTTCTTCATAAGGCGGCTCGGGCCAGAAGTATTCCCCTTACGCGTGCGGCCCAGGAAATGGCCGAAACCGATGAATTAAGGCCGGCGGCACGTCGCGCCATTAGCGGCCTGATGCAAGATTTCGCGCGGTGGCGGCAGGAGCAGGACCAGCGGCCGCACGATGAGCTGGCGGCCCTGATCCTTGAGGAATCCGGCTACACGGACATGTGGATGAACGATAAGTCCCTGGAAGCACCGGGTCGCTTAGAAAACCTTAAAGAACTGATCGCCGCCATGGCCGAGTTTGAAAACCTAGCCGGCTTTCTAGAACATGTTTCCCTGGTCATGGAGGCCATCGAGGCGCCCGGTCAGGACATGGTCAATATCATGACCTTGCATGCGGCCAAGGGCCTGGAGTTCAAGAGGGTTTTTTTGCCGGGCTGGGAAGAAGGGCTTTTCCCCAATCAGCGAGCCCTAGACGAGACAGGTCTGAAAGGTCTGGAGGAAGAACGCCGCCTCGCTTACGTGGGGCTGACACGGGCGCGGGAAAAGGCCGTGGTGAGTTTTGCCGCTAACCGGCGCATGCATGGTTCTTGGGCCTCGGCCATACCCTCGCGTTTTACCGATGAACTGCCATCCGAATATGTGGAACAGGAGAGCGATCCGGGTGTTTATGGCGCGGCCATGGGAGGTTATGATTCGTCTGGTTTTGCGGGACAGCTTAACAGCTGGTCGGAAGAGCGTATGACTCCCGGCGCACAGAGGGCCCGGCAGCGTAAGACGCCCTCGACCTTCATCGACGTGCCAGCGCAGACGGTAGAAAGTCTGCCGACAAGTCAGTTCGCATTGAAGGAAAGGGTTTTTCACCAAAAATTCGGCTATGGCAAAGTACTAGAAGTGGATGGCGAAAAACTAACCATTGATTTTGAGCAGGCGGGCGAAAAAAAGGTCATCGCCAGTTTTGTCAAGCCGGCCGATCACGCTGGTTAGAGTGTTGCCGTGCTGTCAGGGGATTATTGGTGAGTACTGGCTTTTGTCTTAGTCTCTTTGTCGCACCCGCCCATCTATCCCTTTTTGAGGATGCCTTGAGCCTTCTGGCCGGTGCGGTGGTAACGGACGCGATGGAAGACCCTCCACCGGATCCCATTAAAATTCGCGTTTATTTGGAAGAGGCACCAGATCCCACCGATTTGGAATCTTTATTGAGGGACACGTCAGCGGCTGCTGGCGTAGCGGTTCCGTCTTGGAAAATCGAAGCCTTGCCGGACGTAGATTGGGTGGCGAAGAGTCAAGCCGATTTGCCGCCGGTGACAGCGGGACGCTTTTACATCTATGGCGCTCACGTCACAGAGGCACCACCCTTTGGTAAGATTTCTCTGAGGATCGAGGCGAATGCGGCCTTTGGGACCGGCCGTCACGAAACCACATCGGGCTGTCTGATGGCCCTGTCCGATCTGGCTAAATTCAAACAGCCCTTGCGAATTCTGGATATGGGCTGTGGCTCGGGTATCCTGGCTATGGCGGCAGCGAGCCTTTGGCCCGGTCGCGTGATCGCCGTGGACAACGACCCGGTTGCCGTTGCGGTAGCGCGGGAAAACGCCATGATCAATCGACTTGGCCGACGGATAGGCCTCGGGGTCAGCGAGGGATACAAATCTGGGCTTGTGCACGCGGGCGGGCCCTATGACCTGATCATTGCCAACATTCTGGCCCAACCCCTCTGCGAGATGGCCGTACCCTTATGGCATCACTTGGAGCAGGGCGGCACCGCGATCCTTTCTGGCCTCTTGCGGTCTCAGGAAGCGATGGTGCTGACCCGGCATCGGGCGCTGGGCCTCAGGCTGGTGCGACGCTACACCTTGGGGGATTGGGCAATTTTGGTTCTGCGCCGCTGATAGTGCCTAACGGACTTATTGGGCGTGCTGCAGGCGAAAGTCCCGGTAGATATCTTGAAGCCGACGTGTTAGAGGGCCAGGTGTCCCGCCACTGATGGGCCGGCCGTCGATATCAATTACCGGGCAAACAAAAAGCGATGCCGCTGTAATGAAAGCTTCATCGGCCTCGTAACACTCAGCCAGGGTGAAGCGGCGCTCTTCGTGGGCCAGGTCCTTTTCCTCCGCCAAAGCCAAGACCGCCTGTCGGGTAACGCCAGGAAGGATATCTTTGGACAGGGGGCGGGTTATCACAGATTGGCCCTTGATCATGAAAAAGCTTGAGCTGGAGCACTCGGTAACAAAGCCATCGCCGTCGATCATGAGTGCTTCGTAGCCGCCCTCTTTGTGGGCTTTGCGCTTGGCTAGGGCCTGACCCAAGAGGTTGACGGTCTTGATGTCGCGGCGCGCCCATCGCAGGTCCTCCGCGCTCCGCAGGACAACGCCCTCCCGTTCAGCCACGCGTTCTTCCTTTGGCAAGCTTTGGGCGAACATGAAGACGGTAGGGGTAAGGCCGTCGGGCCAGTCGAAATCCCTTTCTGCAACACCCCGCGATACCTGCATATAAACCAGGCCGTCGACAATCCCGTTTTGGGCAATCAGCGCGCGAAAGGCGCTTAAGATTTCCGCATTGCTCAGGGGTGCCGGGATCTCCAGCTCGCCGATGGAGCGGTGAAAGCGAGCGATATGGCCTTCAAAGTCTATGATCTTGCCGTCAAACACAGCCGCCACCTCATAGACCGCATCGGCAAACAAAAGACCCCGATCAAAAATCGAGACCTTAGCCTCGGATAGGGGCAGAAACTCCCCATTGACATACACAATTCTAGTCATTGTATGAGCCCCCTGCGTCATTCAAATATTTTTCGCGGTTACTCTAAGCAATGCTCGTGCCTTATCCAAAAGGAATCTGGCTCAAGGGAAAAGAGGTTCAAATGAAAGGAGGATCGCCCAAACAAAAACGGCGCCTGCTGATGAGGCGCCGTTGATGTCGCGAAATCGCGTATTTTTTAGAGCCGTTTACGCGGCTGCTTTGCGGTTCCCGTTGTTGTTGGCAGCTTTGTTGCTGTCGCCAGACGGTGTCCCGAAGCCTACGTAAGAGGCCACGGACAAAAGGGCCTGAGGCAGGATGCCGCCCCAGATGGCCGCGGGGCGCTCAATGGCCACATCACGGCGCGGGGTCAGATCGGCCAGGACCTGGTTTTCAGTAATGCCGGCCATGATTTGGTCGACCCGGGGAGTGATGTCGGCGCGCATCACGCCGATGTCGGCCAGCATACGGTCCGAGAGCTGGTTCAAGCCCTGGATGGTCCGGCGTCGGCGACGGGCGTCGGCAAACTTAGTGGACAGACTCCTGAAGAGGCTGGTCGTGTTGTTGCTGTTGCCGTAAACCAACGGGTGAATGTCTGCCCGGCACAATCCGATGTCCTTCAAAAGCCGGTCGTCGAGCTGGGACAGCTTGGTAACGGCCGCGCGTTTTTGAAGATAGTCGGTGAAACGAGCAAGCAGCCCGAAGCCGGATTGCTTGCCCGCGACAAAAGGAGTCGCGGCGTCTTTGGCCTTGCGAATTTCCATTTGCTCTTTTTCGGTCAAGCGTGTCATCGATGTCTCCTGTCATACCTAAAATTTCAGCGCCGTTTTGCAGGTGCGAAATAGCGCCTTCCATGTGAATGAGGCTAATATGATCGGATTGGTGAAGGCTTACGAGCGATGATTCTGCACTGCAGCATTGCGTGCCGAGCATGGCGTCTTAACGGTTGTTAACCTTGAGTTTTCCAGGGCTATTCGGCCTTGCCACGGGGCGGTCGGCTTCTTAGCTTGCAAGGGGTAATGCGAAAATTGGTGATTGTTTTTTAGGTGAAGGTGAGAGCCGATATGGAAATGTCCCAGCGTTTGGACGCTTTGCGACGTGAACTAAAATCCTGTTCTTTGGAAGGCTTCTTGGTTCCCCGAGTGGACGAACATCAAGGCGAATACGTGCCGCCCCAAGCCCAGCGCCTGTCGTGGTTGACAGGTTTTACGGGCTCAGCGGGCATGGCTGCCGTTTTGCTTGACCGGGCGGCGGTTTTTGTGGATGGCCGCTATACCTTGCAGGTTCGCGACGAGGTTGATCCCGATCTTTTTGAATTTCGGCACATTACCGATGAGCCTTTGAGCGCTTGGCTGGCTGAGAACCTGCAACAGGGCGCAAAGCTTGCCTATGACCCTTGGCTGCACAGTAAAAACGGTGTCAAAGCCTTGGAACAAGCCGTTGCGGCCGTGGGGGCCACCCTTTACCCCACTAAGAGTAATCCCTTGGATGCGGTCTGGATGGATCAACCGGCCCGGCCCAGTGCGGCTATCTCCCTTCATCCCCTTGATTATGCCGGAAAACCGGCTGCTGAAAAGCGCCAGGACATGGCATCACGGCTTCAGGAAAAAAAGGCCGATGCGGCGGTGCTTACCTTGCCGGATTCCATTGCCTGGCTGTTGAATGTGCGGGGTGCTGACGTGGATTGCACACCCTTCGCCCTGTCTTTTGCCATTCTCTATGAGGATGGCCGTGTGGATTGGTTTATTGATCCAAAGAAACTGGACAGGGTCAACCAAGCGGAATTGGCGGCCCATTTGGGGGATGGGGTGTCAAGCCAGCGGCCGGAGGCGCTGGTGCCGGCCTTGCGCGCGCTGACTGGAAAGAAGGTCATGCTTGACCCTGGGTCCGCCCCGGTCCGCCTCCATCAGATCTTGGACGAGGCCGGGGCGCAGGTAATGAATGCGCCTGACCCATGCCAATTGCCCAAGGCACAAAAGAATTCGGTCGAGCTGGATGGCGCCCGTGCCGCTCATCGCCGTGATGGGGCGGCGCTCACACGGTTCCTGGCCTGGCTCGATAAGGAAGGGCCGGGTCGGGCGGCCGACGGCGGGCTAAAGGAAAGCGAAGCGGCGGACCACCTGGCGGGTCTGCGTCGGGAAGATAACCTCTTTCGCGATCAATCCTTTGAAACAATCGCCGGGTCCGGCCCGAACGGGGCCATTGTTCACTATCGAGTATCACCCGCAAGTGACCGCAAACTAGGTCTTGGCGAGCTCTTTCTGTGCGACTCAGGCGGGCAGTTTTTGGATGGGACGACCGATGTGACCAGAACAGTCCCGGTGGGGGAGCCCAGCGAGGATATGGCCGAGAAATTTACCCTAGTCCTCCAGGGTCACATTGCCTTGGGCACAGCCCGATTTCCCAAGGGCACCACGGGCAGTCAGCTCGATGTCCTGGCCCGCCAGTTCCTTTGGCAACGGGGCCTGGACTACGACCATGGCACAGGCCATGGGGTGGGCAGCTATTTAAGTGTTCACGAAGGGCCTCAACGAATCTCTAAGGTACCCAATTCGGTTGCTCTAGCGCCGGGTATGATCGTCTCTAACGAGCCTGGTTATTACAAAACCGGTGCGTTCGGCATCCGTATCGAAAATCTGGTGGCGGTGGTCGAGAGCCCCGCGCGCCCCGGCGAGGAACGGGAGATGCTGGAGTTCGAGACCCTTACCCTAGCCCCCCTATCGCGGCGCCTAATTAAGGTGGACATGCTCTCTCCCACAGAGATTGCGTGGGTGGATGCTTACCACGCACGGGTCAGAAAGACCCATGAAAAAGCCCTGACCGGCGGCGACCGTGTCTGGCTTATCGAGGCGACCGAACCCTTTTCGGGTTAAGGACTTATCCAAGGCCGTCGGAACCGGCTCCGCTGATGATCGCGGCCATCGCTTGATCGTCCGGGCAGGTGGCGCGACCCGTCATGACCGCGGCCAGTGCAGCCGCGCCGGAAAGCTCCGATGCGATTCCCATTTCGAACCACAACCACTGGGCCGCCTCGCGCATCTCCGCATCGCTCACCAGGACAATGTCATCCACATGCCTGCGGATGACTTCAAAATTGATTTCTTCGCTCCGCCGAGGAGACAAAGTGCCGGCCTGGCTGGCAATCTCGGGCAGGGTAATGACCTGATCAGCGGCCAGGGATTCCTTCAAGGTCGGGGCGCCCGTCGGCTCAACACCGATTAAGCGGATGTCCGGTTTTAGGGCCTTGGCGGCAAGGGCCATGCCCGCCATCAGGCCGCCACCGCCGATGGGAACGATCATGGTCGAGCAAGCGGAGTCCTGTTTGAGGATTTCTAGGGCAACCGTGCCTTGCCCGGCGATCACCGCCGAGTCGCCAAAGGCATGAACATAGGCGAGGTCGTCCCTTTCCGCCCTTTCCAAAGCTGCGTGGTTGGCCTCGTCCCAGCCTTTTCCGATCACGATCGCCTCCCCGTTCCAGGCCCTAACCCGTTCTGCTTTGTGAGGGGGAGCACTCTCGGGCAAATAGATCGTCGCGGCGCAGCCCTTGGCCCAGGCCGCATAGGCAAGGGCCTCGCCATGGTTGCCGCCGGATGCGGTTACCACCCCTTTCGCGAGGGCATCATCGGGCAAAGAGAGAATTGCGTTGCTGGCCCCACGGGCCTTAAAGGCGCCTGTGACCTGCAGGCACTCGAGTTTGACTTTCAGGCCCGGGTGGATGGGGTTTCTTAGGTGCCTGGTGCGCAACAGGGGTGTTCGCCGCACCGCCTCTTTGATCCGCTCCGCGGCGGCCTGAATGTCTTCCAGACTAGGAATGCCCTCTGGGCTGGGTCTGCTCATAGTGCTTCTTTTCCAATCATCTTCAACCAGCCAGCTTCATCAAGGACGGTAACCCCCAAGTCGGCAGCTTTGGTGGCCTTGGAACCGGCTCCTGGACCCGCGATCAGAAAATCCGTTTTTTTCGATACGGATCCGGCCACCTTGGCGCCTAAGGCTTCTGCCTGTGCTTTGGCCTCATCCCGGCTTAAAGCTTCAAGCTTGCCGGTGAAAACCACGGTTTTCCCCGCCACGGGCGACCCGCTGCTGTCGAGTGCTTGAAAGTTTTCAATGATCACTTTTTGGGCCTTAAAGTCGGCCAGGACTTCTTGATTGTGCTCTTCTCCAAAAAAGCCCAGCAGGGCCTCGGCGACGGCCTGACCAATACCGTCGATGGCGATCAGTTCTTGATAGGCTTCGGAGTCTCGGTCCTGGGCCTTTTCCATGGCGACCGCCAGAGAATCCAAGGACCCGTAAGTCTTGGCCAGCAAGCGGGCATTTTCCCGGCCGATGTGGCGAATGCCTAAACCATAAATCAATCGGTCGAGGGAGATCCCGCCACGCGCGACCTCAATGGCATTGAACAGGTTCTCTACCGAGAGCTTGCCCCAGCCCGGCCGGTTCCGCAGAGGGTTTAGCGACCCCTGATCGTTCTCGGCGAGCCGAAAAAGATCTCCGGGTCTCTTAATCATCCCCTCTTCAAAAAAGAACTTAATCTGCTTGTCGCCCAGTCCTTCAATGTCCAGAGCGTGGCGACTGACAAAATGTTTGAGGCGCTCCACGGCTTGGGCGGGGCAGATCAATCCACCGGTGCAGCGCCTGACGGCTTCTCCTTCGTCGCGCTCTGCGTGACTGCCGCATTCGGGACAGCGGTCAGGAAAGCGATAGGCCTTGGCCCCGTCCGCCCTTAGTTCGGGACGCACGGCGACCACCTGCGGGATCACATCGCCGGCGCGCTGAATAATGACCCGATCCCCCTCGCGAATATCCTTGCGGACGATCTCATCCTCGTTGTGGAGTGTCGCGCGGGAGACCACCACTCCGCCGACGGTAACGGGGGTGAGTTTGGCAACGGGAGTGAGCGAGCCGGTACGCCCCACTTGGATCAAAATCTCCTCCAACTGTGTCTCCGCTTTTTCGGCAGGGAACTTGTGGGCTGTAGCCCAGCGGGGAGCCCGGCTGACAAAACCGAGACGTTCCTGCAAGTCCAGACGGTCCACTTTGTAGACGACGCCGTCGATATCAAAGGGCAGGTCGGGCCGTTCGGACTGAATCCGATCGTAATAGGTCATTAAGTCTTTCAGCGAGCCACAGCGGGCGGAGGGCTCGTTGAGGGTAAAACCCCACGCTTGCAAGCACTGCCGTGCATCGATCAGTCTTTCACCCATGGCCTCTCGTTGCGGCATTGAAATATCGCCCCATGCATAGCCGAAAAAGTGCAAGGGGCGCGATGCCGTTATGGTGGAGTCCAGCTGCCGCAACGACCCGGCGGCGGCGTTGCGGGGATTGGCGAAGACCTTGCTGCCGGCTGCCTCTTGTCGCTGGTTAAGGGCCTGAAAGTCGGCCTTTGTCATATAAACCTCGCCGCGGATCTCAAAGCGGTCGGGCCAACCACGTCCCTTTAGTTTTTCCGGGACGTCATCGATTGTTCGCACATTAGCGGTAATGTCTTCGCCCGTTGTGCCGTCGCCCCGCGTGGCGGCCTGGACCAGCACACCTTTCTCGTAGGTGATGGCGCAGGACAAACCATCGATCTTGGGTTCTGCAAAGATATCTGGGGCGCTGTCCAATCCCAAAAAGCGGGCAATGCGCGCCAAGAACTCCGCCACGTCTTCCCGGTCGAAAGCATTCCCCAGAGAGAGCATGGGCACCTTATGGGTCACCTTGGCAAAACCGCCAGCGGGAGCCGCGCCGACCTTATTGCCGGGACTATCATTGCGCTGCAGCTCTGGATAGGCCTGTTCGATGGCTTCATTGCGCCGGCGCAGGCCATCGTAGTCCGCGTCGGAAATTTCCGGTTCATCTTCTTGGTGATAACGCCGGTCGTGATAGGCGATCTCTGCTGCTAGCCGGGCCAACTCCGCTGTTGCTTGCGTTTTGTCCAATTGATCGACCGGGATCTTGGAAATGTCTTTGGCCATGACCATCGCTTTTTTCTATTCCTAAGCCGCGCCCATCAAACGGGCCGCCGCTGCCCGTGCCTCCGCAGTAATTTCAGCACCGGACAACATTCTGGCGATTTCTTCCTGCCGGTCTTTGGTGCCCAGGCTGCGCACCTCTGTCGCCGTCTTCTTGGCCGCTGCCTTTTTCGATACCTGTAAATGATGGTCGGCTTGTGCCGCCACCTGAGGCGAGTGGGTGACAACAAGGATTTGCCTGGTCTGGGCAAGCTTGCATAGGCGCTGTCCCACCGCCTGAGCAGTCGCACCGCCCACGCCGCTGTCCACCTCGTCAAAGATCAAGGTTTGGTCCGGTTGTACCTCGGCGAGGACCACCTTCAATGCCAGTAAAAAGCGGGAGAGTTCACCACCCGAGGCGACCTTTGAGAGGGGGCCCGGCGGTGCACCCGGGTTGGTGCTGACCTCAAAGAGGATCCGGTCCATTCCATTCTCACCCCAACGGTCCTCCGCCAAGGCTGACACTTGTGTCTGGAATTTGGCCTTTTCGAGCTTCAGGGGTGCCAGTTCTTTTTTGACCGCCTTGTCGAGGCGCCGTGCCGCTGTTTGGCGGGACTTGGACAAATCTTGAGCCGCTTTTTGGTAGGCCTGCTTTGCTTCCTCGGCTGCTAGAGCGAGGGCGGCTAGGTGGTCTTCACCCGCGTCGATGGCGGCTAATTGGGTCTTAAAGGCCGACAGGAGCTCCGGTAATTCCGCAGCTGTTCGATTGTGCTTCCGGGCCAGATCCAAGAGGCCAAAGTAGCGGTCTTCGATGGACTGGAGGTCGCCATCCTCCTGGGACAGCTCGTCGGCAAAGTCGCCCAGGCGTATGCTGGCCTCTTCCAGTTCGGCCGTGGCCCGGCCAAGACAGTCTTGGATGTCGGTCAGGCGCTCACCGCCGCGGTCGGCGATTTGGTCCAAGAGTTTTAGGGCGCTCCCCACAGCATCGTCTGCACCGGTGTTCTGACTATCGCCGCCCAGATAAACCAAGGCAGCATTCATGGTCTCGATCAGTTTCTCACGATGCATAAGGCGGTTGCGCTGGTCGGCCAGGAGGTTTTCTTCGTTGGCTTTCGGGTCGAAGGACTCGAGCTCCTCAACCGCATGCCGCAAAAAGGCTTCTTCTTGCTGAGATTTGGCAAGGGCCTGGATGGCCGCTTCGTTTTTCTCTGCTGCCTCGCGCCAAGCGTGCCATAGAGTGGAAAGCTGTTGGAGCTTGCCGTCATGCTTGGCGTGGGCATCCAACAGGGTGCGATGGGTGGAACTGTCCAAAAGGCCTCGCTGTTCAAATTGACCCTGCACCTCGATCATGAGGTCGCCCAAGGTCCGCAAAAGGCTGGCGGAGACCGGCTGGTCGTTGACAAAGGCCCGGCTACGCCCGTCCTCACCCAAATTTCGTCGTAGGAATAGCTGTTCGTCTTCCCCTTCCAATCCTTGCTCGCGCAACAGAATGTTCGCCGGGTGCTGATCGGAAAGCTCAAAAGTCGCCGTCACGCTGGCCTGGCGGCTGCCCGGGCGCAGCAGTCTGGAATCGGATCGCGCGCCCAAGGCCAGCCCTAAGGAATCGAGAAGAATAGACTTGCCTGCGCCAGTCTCACCGGTAAGGGCGCACAGCCCGCCGGAAAGCTCCAGGTCCATCTTTTCAATGAGGACGACATTTCGGATCGACAGGCCAACCAGCATTTTGATCCCGAGGACAGTGATCCTTAAGTTAAAATACCGAATCCCACGCTTCGGAAATCCAGGAGTCTTGGCTTTCTTCAGGCCGCAAATCCTCGCCGGTCAAGAGCAGGTAACTATCTTGATACCATTCGCTGCCGGGAAAATTATAGCCAAGCACTGAGGCCGTGGCTTGGGCCTCGCCCACCACGCCGATGGCCAAATAGCTCTCCACTAGCCGGTGGAGAGCCTCAGGGACATGAGTGGTTGTCTGATAGAGCTCGATGACACGACGGAAGCGATTGATGGCCGCGAGATATTCCCGTTGATCTTGATAGTATCGCCCGATGGCCATGTGTTTGCCGGCTAGATGATCCAAAGCCAGATCAATTTTAAGCGAGGCATCTCGCGAATACTTGCTGTCGGGAAAACGCCGGACGACATCCTCCAAAGATTCCAACGCCAACTGGGTCATCTTCTGGTCCCGCTCCACGTCGGAGATTTGTTCGTAGTAGCTGATCGCCTTGAGGTAATAGGCGTAGGCGATGTCTCGATTACCTGGATGGAGTTGAATAAAGCGGTCCAAGGTATTGATCGCTTCGTCGTAATCGTTGCCGATGTAATAGGTATATGCGGCCATGATCTGAGCCTTGGTGGCCCATACAGAATAGGGATGTTGGCGCTCCACCTCGTCAAATAGGCGGGTGGCCTCTTCCTTGTTGTCCGCCAAGAGCGCGTTCAAGGCGCTGTTATACAAGTCCTCGACGGGCCGTTCTTGATAGACTGGTTCGTCGTCAGAGCCGCAGGCGCCCAAAATAACAGCGCTCATGGCAAGCGCAATGAAGCCCTTGGCGAGTCGTGTTTTTATCCAGATTCGATCGACTTTCATGCCCTGCTTTTCCCTCAACCAGCCATCAAATGCCAGTTCTACCCATTTCCGAAGTAAGATGGAATTACCGCAGGACTATAGGGCGGGGCAAGGCGCCGCTCAAGGCAGGGAAAGGGCTTTTTTGGTGCCGCCACGTCGCAGCTGAGTTTACGAGCCCGGCTAAGCCAGTGTCGGCCTCAAACCGGCGCGGCAACGGCCCGATCAGGCGAAATGGATGAACCGGAAGGCTGTACTTGGTCCAGTTTGGTCAGGTCGCACCACTCCCAGGCGGTCTCGTCTTCGAAAAGGCTCTTCAAAAGCCGCAAGGTAAGGGCATGCCCCGCGCGATGGCCGGAAAAACGCCCTAAGATGGGGCCGCCTGCCAGATAAAGATCGCCGATGGAATCAAGGATCTTATGACGCACCAGCTCGTTATCGTAGCGCAGACCGCCTTCGTTCATGATCTGATCGCCGGAAATGACCACGGCGTTGTCCAAGGATCCACCTTGCGCCAACCCCATTTCACGAAGTTTGTCAATCTCATGGAGGAAGCCGAAAGTCCGCGCGCGCGCAATGTCATGCTTAAAGGTTCCGTTAACCAATTGCACTTCCAGGTCTTGCTGACCGACCACCGGATTGTCAAAATCAATCTCAAAATGAACGCTGAAGCCCTCGCCCGGCTCAAGACTGGCAGAGCGCTGAAGCTCAGCGCATTCAACGGATTTGAGGATCCGGAGCGCTCGGCGCGGCTCTTTCTGCTCCACCACGCCGGCGCATTCGATCAAAAAGACAAAAGGTGCGGCGCTGCCGTCCATGATCGGCACTTCCGGTCCATTCAGTTCGACCAGAACATTATCGATACCGCAGCCGGCCAGGGCCGACATCAGGTGCTCAATGGTTGAGACTTGCTCACCGTCTTGGCCTCTTAACGTGGTGCAGAGCGGCGTCTCAACGGCATTCTGCCAAGATGCTTCGATGTCGACAGGGCCACCGGTCAGATCATTGCGCCGAAAGACAATCCCGCTGTCCGCCTCTTGGGGGTGCAGCACCATGTTGACCTTCTGGCCTGAATGGAGGCCAACGCCAGCACAATGAATGGAATTTTTGAGAGTCCTTTGGCGAATGTATTTGCCAGGTGAAAGATGTTTGGACGCCATGGAATCGTTCTCTTTACTGTGGCGGCCCAGCTGGGCGTATTGGGCGTGGGCGCACCGGGGCATTTAAGTCCCAAACGGAAATCCACAACCCCTGGCTAAAGGCAGAAGCCGATAGACCCCAAAAGGTCTTATCTGGTCAGCCTCTGCTTACCAAACAGGCCTATCGCCCCGAACGCCGTTCCTTAAAAAGGTGGCAATTAAAACGGACCGAACAAACCTTTTCGGCCATGCGCTCCTTAAGATCTGATCAATGCGCAGGCCTCGGTTTAAACCAGGAGTTCCCCCCAATGCCGACTGGGCACAAAAGTGTACAGGGGAACCATATAAGGCTCCCCTGTGAGAAACAAATCACTCTTTGTTACAATATATTACGCCGATATTTCCGTTTGATTTCAGGAAATTAACGGCCCGTGCGCGGGCAAAGTATTTACCCGCTTACGGAGGCACAAAGGTCAGTTTGCTCGCTCAATTTGCTTGGCGTCGTAAAAAGGCGGGGATATCGAGAATATCCTCCTCCGAATTCGGTTGAGTTCCCCGATTGGCGTTGTCGAACCCTGATAATCGCGTTTGCGGCATTGCCGGCGCGTTCGGGGCCGGGTTTGGGTCCTGTTTTTCCGGCACCCCGAGGCTGCGGCTGGGCGGTCCCTTTGAGTCGAGACGGGGCTCACTGGCCGTGGTCCTGCTTCCAGTCTCAGCCCCATTACCTTCCAGACCGCCTGTAGCGGCATGGAGGGCCCGTGCGGCACCGCCGGTCACCTTGGCAAAAAGGCTTTGAGCGGCTTTTCGATGGAATGTGGGCACCGGATCACGGGGGTCCTCCGTTTCTGGCATCCGGGGCTGGAATTCCGAATCCATTGGCGGGCGTGCCGCCGGAGACCGCCACTCTGTCGCGACCGGGCGTTCAGGGGCCGGCCGGGGCTCATTGACGACCGTCTCACCGGCCTGTCCAACGGGAGGACCGAAAAAGCTATCCAGTTGGCGTTCCGGCGCGGGTGAGCGGACATAGCTTTGAGCCGGACTTTGAGCCGGACTTTGAGCCGGGTTCTGGACCGGGCTTTGTGCCGGTGCGCCCCGTGGCGGAACACCCTCTGATGCGAACTCTTGGGTCGAAAGAACCCCCGTTGTTTCATCAGGCTGTTCAGCCGCGAGCGCGGAATCAAACAAGCCTTCGGGCTCCTCCCAATCTTGCAGCCTTGGCTCGATCTCGGCTTGCATCATCTCTGCTGGACTTTCAACGGGCTCGGCCTCAACCGCCACCGCTTCTGCGGATACCGCTTTGGCGGCTGCGGTGGGACCGCTGGAGAACAGGCTGCCCTCGGGCAAGCTGCGGCTAGCGCCGACGTTCTTGGCGACGAAGGGTTCGGGACGCTTTTCTTCGCCCTTTATTTCCTTGGGTTGATTGTCGCTGACGACGCTGAGCGAGACGGGTTTAGGCGACACCATGGAATCCGCGTCGATCCCCGTGGCAACCACGGAGACCCTCATCTTACCTTCCATGCCTTGATTGAAGGTGGAACCGAAGATGATGTTGGCTTCCGGGTCCACCTCGTCGCGGATGCGGTTCGCCGCTTCGTCCACTTCGAACAAAGTCAGGTCCATGCCGCCGGTGATGTTGATCAACACCCCGCGGGCACCTTTCATGGAGACGTCGTCCAGCAAAGGATTGGAGATGGCGGCTTCTGCGGCTTCCACGGCTCGATTATCCCCGTCGGCTTCTCCGGTGCCCATCATGGCCTTGCCCATTTCTGACATCACCGAGCGAATATCGGCAAAATCCAGATTGATCAGGCCGGGATTAACCATCAAATCGGTGACGCCGCGCACACCGGAGTCCAACACATCGTCGGCCATTTTAAAGGCATCCGCGAAGGTCGTCTTTTCGTTGGCCACGCGGAACAGGTTTTGATTGGGGATGATGATCAAGGTGTCGACAAACTGGCTTAGTTCGTTGATCCCCGATTCCGCCAACCGCATCCGATGCACCCCTTCGAAATGGAAGGGTTTGGTGACCACGCCGACGGTCAGGATACCGGCCTCGCGGGCAGCGCGGGCGATCACCGATGCCGCGCCGGTTCCGGTACCACCGCCCATGCCGGCAGTGACAAAGACCATGTTTGAACCCTGCAGCTCTGCCAGGATTTCCTCCATGGCTTCCTCAGCGGCGGCCCGGCCGATATCCGGACGGGAGCCGGCGCCGAGTCCGCGCGTTATATTGCGGCCCAACTGCACATGCCGCTCGCAAAGGGATTGTTGCAAGGATTGTGCATCGGTATTGGCCGCCAGGAATTCCACGCCTGACAGCTTGGATTGAATCATATTGTTCACCGCATTGCCGCCGGCGCCGCCGACGCCGATTACGGTGATCTTGGGTGCGAGATCCAGGTCGTTAGATGGTACATTTATATTCAAGGTCATTTTCCCCTCCACTAGCCCTATTTTCTGGCTCTGTTATCTCTGCCGTCCGTCAATTCCCAATGGCTGTTGGAAACGATGGCCGACGCCGAATAAAAAATTTCTCCGATCCTGTTGGAACGTCTGCTTCCATCCTGTCAAAAGTGCTCACGAAACCAATGACTCAACCGGCCGACGAGGCCCTCGAGTTCCTTTTCTTCTTCCCGCGCCTCAAAAGGCATGGGGTTATCCGCCCCGAGGGCATAGACCAAAAGCCCGGCACAGGTGGCATAAGCCGGCCCGCTTGTGGCTTCGGCCAGACCGCCGACCCGCGTGGGCCGGCCGATCCGAACTTGTTTGTCGAGAATGAGACTTGCCAGATCGCGCAGTCCTGGCAGCTGAGAGGCGCCGCCGGTCAGCACCACCCGCCGTCCGGCCACCTTGTCAAATCCGCTCGCCTCCAAACGGGAGCGGACCAATTCCAGGGTTTCCTCCAAGCGCGGCTGAACAATGCCCACCAGAAGAGAGCGGGGCACCTGATGAGATGAATTCTCGTCACCTTCGCCCACTTGCGGGACATCAATCATTTCTTGCTCATCGGCAGGCATGGGCATGACGTGACTGTAAAGGGTTTTCATCCGCTCCGCGTGTGCGATGGGGGTAGAAAGCCCGCGCGCAATATCGTTGGTGACATGACTGCCGCCAACCGGCACGAGATCCGTGAAAATGACATTACCTTCGAGAAAAACGGAAATGGTTGTGGTGCCGCCACCCATATCGATAACGGTGACCCCTAAATCCATTTCGTCTTCCACCAGGCAAGATAACCCCGAGGCATAGGGCGAAACCACGAAGCCAGCGATGTCCAAATGGCATCGCTGAATGCAGGCGCTGAGATTGCGAATGGCACTGGAGGCTGCGGTCACTACATGAAGATTGACGCCCAGTTGATCCCCACACATGCCTAGCGGGTCACGAATACCCCGATTTCCGTCGATGCTATAGCCGGTCGGTATGGAGTGAACCGTTTGCCGTCCCGACTCGGCTTCATCGCCGTCATGTTGATGCTGCTGGCCTTGGGCCAAGACGCGCCGCAGGTCGGCTTCCCCCACCTCGTGTCCGTCGATCATGACCTCGATGCCGATGGAGCTGGATGCGGGATAACCGCCGGACAGGTTGACGATCACCCGGTCAATGGTCTCGCCGGCCATTTGTTCGGCGGCGTGGACCGCGTTCAAAACCGATGCTTCGGCCAGGTCCAGGCCGATGATGCTACCGCCTTTCAATCCTTGGCTGGCCTGCTGGCCAATGCCTATGATGCGCGCTTGCCCATTGACCTGTTCGCGAGCGATGAAGCAGCAGGTCTTTGTGCTACCGACATCCAAGGCGGCAACCAAACCGTTTTTGCTAAAGCCCCTTCTCATACCGTCCAGTCTTTCCTTCGCATCTTCCTATCACTCGACCATCCATCTTGCGTCTTCAGGTGCTCTCTTCGTCATCCGATGGGTGGCTCAAGGGTTTGGCATCGGGTGAGGTGCGCACCACCAGCCGGTCGGGTATGCGCATGTCGATGATTTTGACGTCCCGCTCAAACACCCCATGTTCCCTTTCCACTTCGGCCAGCTGTTGCCAGGCCGCGCTCATGTCACCCTCGGGTAGGCGGACCTCGATGCGCCCATCCATCTGTAGGTTCCACCGGCGATCGCTGATCCATACCGCGCCCGAGACACGTTTTTTTAGGTCCGGTTCGCTTCCCAAAAGGTCAATCAACT
>JBCCHN010000066.1:0-26612 GCA_039028695.1 Pseudomonadota bacterium | reverse complement strand
TCGCGATAGTAGCCGTGGGAGTTATCTTTATCGATGCGCTCGGTGTTTGAGACGATGACGAAGTTCGTCTGCTCCTCCTTCCTCAGATGGTCGATGGTCGCGGCCCTGAGGCTCTTGGCTTGGGTCGACCCTAAGCGCTCGCCGCCGAACACGAAACGTGCGGTCCGCAACGCCCGGTCTTTACCAGTGGTATAGATCGTAATCTGGTCCGCCAGATCGGCTGTGCCATCTTGATACTGGTTGCGAAAGACATCGCTATCCAGGTCGGGGCCGGTGCAAATGACCTGACCAATTCGAAACTTTTCACGGACCGTGACCTCATCCAACGCATCGCTTTGAAGGCGCAAGCCGTGCAGCGCATAACTCAACACCCGCGCGCCTGCCGAATAGGTCATCAGGTGGATTTCCCGGGCATCGGTCCTGTCTGCCAAGAAGCGGATGAGCTCGCGCAGACTTCTAACGGTAAAATAGGCGTTCTCCGTTGCTTGGAAATAGGACAGGTTGGAGCGCTCTGAGGGCCAGGAATAGACCATAAAGGCACCATCTCTGCCCATGAAATGGAAAAATTCAGCCGCCACTACGGCCGAGTCATCGAAGCTATGTTTGAAAGGAGAGACGAAAACGTAAACGTCCTGGCTGCGCGATGTTTCCAGCCGCGCGTTCATGCGGCTGGCAAAGGCGGCCTCTTCCGCTTCATTCTCCTCACGGGCGAAGGCGGGATCGAGAAAAAAGATCGATTCCTTTAAGGTTCCCACTTCTTCCCGGCTGACGACTTTCATCGGCAGCGCGGCGGTGCGCGCCTCGGCCAGGGATTCGCGCACAAGGCTCGGCCAACTAAGCAATCCCTGTCCAATCTCTACCTTGGCGATTCCCAGCACCAAGTTCCGGCCGCGCTGGCCGGTGTATTCAAGCCCATCTTCCGATGTGGTCGACGCTCGATCTGTTGCATAGAAAATCTCGACCCTGTCGTTTTGATGGGCCGACGGCACCTTATCGAAATTCGCCGTTCCCTGTCCGCGCAGCAAGGCAGGTGTTTCCATTAGGCTTGGCGGCGTCGAACAGGCCCCGACTAAGGCGCCCATACAAAGGATTCTCAAAACTGTCATTAGGTGCCGAAAGGACGATAAAAGTCTCATATTCCCCATGACCTAAGCTAAAGCGATCTTAAAGAAAACTGGTCCCGGCGCCCCAATCGCCTTGGTACGCCGGTTATTTGAACTCTATGGACCGAGCCTTGATGCCAAGACCCCAGAACCGACTATGGTTAGGCGCAACTTAGCGGATCTTCCGATTCAAAGAACCAAGAAAATTTAAGGTCGCTTAAAACCGAAGACAGATGCGTCGTGCCAATGGCTGCGGTGGAAAACGTCATGTCGAATGATCCAAACGCAAGCACGATCCGTAAAGAAGAGTGATTTTGATTTTATGACACACCATTCCGAAGGAGACTTTCAGTGACATTCCTACGCCGTTCTTTCATTGCCGCCGTCGCGGCGATCCCGTTGGCTTTTGGAGCCGTCGCCGCCAAGGCTGCAGACATTGTGGATTCGGCCGTATCGACCGGCCAATTTGAGACTTTGGTTGCTGCGGTAAAGGCGGCCGGTCTTGTCGATACCTTAAAGGGCGATGGCCCCTTCACCGTTTTTGCACCCACCGATGAAGCTTTTGCTAAGCTCCCGGCGGGCACTGTGGAAGATCTTCTCAAGCCGGAAAATAAAGACCAGCTCGTCGCCGTCCTGACGTACCACGTTGTGCCGGGCAAAATTATGTCCAGTGACATCGCCGGTCAGAAGGCAATGGTTGAAACCGTCCAAGGCAGCAAGCTCTCGGTGGATGCCACCGATGGTGTGCGGGTCGATGATGCCAAGGTTATTTCAGCTGATCTGGAGACCTCCAATGGGGTGATCCATGTGATCGACACTGTCGTGTTACCGAAGTGAGGTTGGAAAAACCGATGGTATCTGGCAAGGCCGGCCCCGTGCCGGCCTTGTCTTTTTCGTAAATTGTCGCTGCCAATTCATCCTAAGCCTAAGCAGAAATGGCGCACCAATGCCGCGGATCTTCGCGCGAGAGCGGGGGTCAACTGTGTCACGCCCGACCCAATGCCGCCCGCCCATGGGGCGCGCTGAAGTCAATCTCCGGGCCGACGGGGACCACGCCGGTGGGGTTGATGGTCTTGTGGCTGCCGTAGTAGTGATTTTTGATGTGGTCCATGTGAACCGTCTCGGCGATGCCGGGCTGTTGATAGAGGTCGCGGACGTAGCCCCAAAGGTTCGGATAGTCGGCCAGGCGGCGAATGTTGCATTTAAAGTGTCCCACATAAACCGGGTCGAAGCGCAGCAGGGTGGTGAAAAGTCGCCAGTCCGCCTCGGTGACCCGGTCGCCCAACAGGTAACGCCGGTTAGTGAGCCGTTCTTCTAAAATATCCAGCCGCTCGAACAACGCGGTCACCGCCTCCTCATAGGCCTCTTGCGTGGTTGCGAAGCCGGCGCGGTAAACCCCGTTGTTCACCGCGCTATAGATAGGCTCGTTGAGGGCATCGATTTCCTGGCGTAGGTCTTGTGGATAAAAATCGCCCGGCGCGGCGCCTATACCGTCAAAGGCGCTGTTGAACATGCGAATGATTTCCGAGGACTCGTTGGAGACGATGGTGCCCCGTTCCTTGTCCCACAGAACGGGCACGGTGACCCGTCCGCTATAGGTGGGATCGGCTGCCGTATAAACTTGGTGAAGGACGTCGGCGCCGTGGAGGGGGTCGGGGATGACGCCCGGTCCCTGTGCAAAGGTCCAGCCGTCTTGCGCCATATACCAATGCACCACCGACAGGTTGACCATGTTCTCCAGGCCCTTTAGCTTGCGGAAGATCAAGGTCCGGTGGGCCCAGGGACAAGCGTAGGAGACATAAAGGTGATAACGCCCTGCTGCTGCCGGAAAGCCGCCTTCGCCACTGGGGCCGGCTTGGCCGTCGGGTGTCACCCAATTGCGAAATTGTGATGCTTTTCTTTCAAAGTGGCCGCGTGTGGATTTGGTATCGTACCACTGATCCTGCCACTGACCGTCAACAAGTAAACCCATTTTTCGATCCTTTTCCTATGCAGTGTGAGTTAGGCCAGTTGGCCGTTTTGATAGTCGACAAAGGCCTGTTGGATTTCTGCTCGGCTGTTCATGACAAAGGGGCCGCCCCGGGCAATTGGCTCGCGCAACGGCGTGCCGGCCACGAGCAAGAACCGGGTGGGACCCTTTGCCTGAAGATAGATCTCGTCACCGCTCCCCAGGTGGCCCAGCTCTCCGGCATCCAAAGTCGCGTCGGCCGTTCCGATGGCTGCGCTCCCCTCAATGACAAAAAGGAAGGCCGCGTCGTCTTGCGCCAATCTCTGGGCGAGGCCATGGGAGAAGGCAGCGCCGTCCTCCAGGCTTACATCCAAATAGGTGATGCCCGTGATGCTATCCGCCGGGCTGGTGGTGTCTAAGAGCGTGCCGGCGATGACCTTGGCCGTGCCGCCCGGTAGGGTCACCTCGGGGATTTTGGCTGCGGGGATATCCTGATAGCGCGGAGCGATCATCTTTTGCGCCGCCGGCAGGTTGACCCACAGCTGATAGCCCCATAGCTCCCCATCGGCGGCCTCGGGCATTTCGCTATGGATCACGCCTCTTCCGGCGGTCATCCACTGCACGTCGCCCGACTGCAATAGCCCCTCGGCGCCGGTGGAATCCTTATGGCGTGAGCGCCCGCGCAGCATATAGGTCACGGTCTCGAAGCCCCGGTGAGGGTGAGGGGGAAAGCCGGCGATAAAATCCTCGGTCCTGTCGCTCTTGAATTCGTCCAACAGCAAAAAAGGATCGATCTGTGGCAGGTCCGCCGTGGCGATAAAGCGCCTGATCTTAACGCCTGCGCCCTCGGTGGCCGCTTGGCCCCGGCTTTTTTGGATGACATTCCGAAAGGTCATGATGGGCTCCCTTCCAACAATAGAGGCTTTGATCTTGACCACTAAGATAATTCGATATAGTCGATTATTAAGAGGTATTGTTCGATTGATATGAACGAAATATTCGATGATAGAGCAAAAAACCACCCTGGAACAGTGGCAGGCCCTGGCGGCGGTGGCGGCGCGGGGCAGTGTCACCGCGGCCGCCGATCACCTGGGTAAGAGCCAATCCACGGTCAGCTATCTGATCGCTCAGCTCCAAGAGGGCTTGGGCGTGGCGCTACTGGTCCGGGTCGGGCGCCGGGCCGCCGTGAGCCCGGCTGGCGAGGTCTTGCTGGAACGGGCCAAGCGCTTGTTGGAAAATGCGCGGGACCTGGAAGCCCTGGCGGCCCAACTCGCGGCGGGGCGCGAGGCGACAGTACGCCTGGCGGTGGATACGGCCTTTCCTCAAAGATTGCTTATTCAGGCCTTGGAGGATTTTGAGCGCAATGCCGCCGGCACCCGTTTAGAGGTGCACGAGGCCGCCCTTTCCGGGGTCAACGACCTTTTGATCAGCGGCGCCGCCGATCTGGCCATTGGCTTGGCGTGCCCGCCGGGCTATTTGGCCGATCCCCTTCTGGAGGTCGAATTCGTCATGGTGGCCGGCCGCGGGCATCGCCTGGCCGGGCTGGAGCGGCCCTTGTCGCCCCAGGATCTGGAGCAGGGTGTACAGGTGGTGATTCGAGATTCCGGTCCGCAGGATCTCTCCCGGGGCTGGCTGTCGCCCACGCGGCGCTGGTCCGTCAGCAATGCCGAGGCGGCCCTGCGCCTCATCCGGGCCGGGCTCTGTTTCGGTCGCTTGCCCCGCCATGATGTGGCAACCGGCTTGGCCAGCGGGGAGTTGGCCCTCTTGCGCCTGGAAGCGGGCGGCACTTACCGCTCCAGCTTTTTTGTCACCCGCTCACCGGTCAGCGGGGCCGGGCCGGCGACGGCTCAGCTGGTGGCGCTTCTCAAGGATCGGGCCGCTGCTTGGACAGGACAGTAGTATGGCGGCCCAAGTGGTCCAGAATGATCTCTTGAGTGGTCGGATCATTGGCGATGGTCATGTGCAGCGCCGGGACGGTATAGCGGTGCGTGGCGCCTTCCAAGCGGGTCTCGGCCAGGCGCACCACCCCGTCATCGTCGCCCTCCAAGAGGGGATTGTATCCCTGTCCGTCGCCGCGCCCGCCTGCGATGATGACAAAAGGCTGTGACAGTGGCGGGAGCGTTGCTGCCGCTTCGGGCATTAGCTGCCTACCGGCCGTCCCTAAAATAAGATCGTAACCCGGCAGTTCGTGGACAACCTCTGCCAGCGCGGCTCCTTGGTGGGGTGGGGCCACCATGATCACCACGCCGAGTGCTAGATCCCCTTGCCACAGCGCCTGATCCGCAAGGAGGCGCCGCAGGACCAATCCACCCATGCTATGGGTCACAAAGGAGACACGTTGTGTCCCGTCCAGCTGGCTCAGCAGTCGTGCCAGTCCGGCGGCGTGGGCCTCGATACCGTCGCGAGTACTGGGATAGCGCGGATCGATCACGTCATAGCCGTCTTCTTGCAAGCGCACTTTGGTTTTAGAAAAAGGGGACAGCGCGGCCATTCCATGCAGCAGTACGACCAGATGATCGCTCGCCGGCACGATATCATGGTGGATCTTCATGGCGTCAAAGTGGGTGCGCAGGTCTTCATAGCGGCCCCACGCCCGGCGCCAGTTGTCCGGATCCAAGAGCCGAAAGTGCCCCGTAAGGACATTCTCTTGAATCCGCCAACCGCCATGCACGTAGTGATCCCGCCAAACTTGCTTACCGCCCATGGTGGGGAGGGGAAGATTCCAGTTCCCGTGATGGTCCAAGCGGGCACCCGGTGCCTCCACCCCGATCATCGGGTCCGCAACAGCCACCCATGCGCCAAGCAGGACACCCAGAACAATGACCAAGCGCCGCACCGTCATGCCACAGACTTCTCCACAAAGACGTTCCAAAAGAAAATAAATGTCGTTTAATTATTATAATTAAACGCTGTTTAAAATCAAGAACTTTTTTGTCCTGGGACAAGCTATTGTAAAGTTTACAATTTTAAGCCTGAGAGGTGGGTAGGGGTGTCCTGGCTGATGGGGTTTCAGAAGTAAAAGCCACCTGCACCTTATCACCCACCGTGAGCGTGCCGCCCGCAAGCACGGCGACTTTCAGGCCAAAATCCTGGTGGCCGAAATGCTCTTTAAGGCTGGAGTGTGGATTGACGTCTCGCCCCCCCTTGATCGCTTGACTGAAGATCCCTGAAATCTTGATCCTATGTCCCTGATTTTACCCGGCGTCGTCAGGAATACCTTTCAACCTTTAACCAGCCCGCTTGTGACCGCGAAGGGGTCCCAGTCCGGATCCTTGTGCCAGTCGTATTCGCAGCCGTCGGCGAGCCATTCCGCCTTTTCCCGATCGCAGAGATGCTCGACGACCGCAAGGCTCATGTCGATCCCGGCGGCCACGCCCGAGGCAGTGAAGAACTTTCCATCCTGCACCCAGCGCGCCTGGGCCACCCAGTCCACGCGCGGCCCCAAGTGGATGGTGTCCTTAAAATCAATCTTGTTGGTGGTCGCTCTATGCCCGTCCAACACGCCCACCATGGCCAGCAGGATGCTGCCGGTGCAGACCGACATCACCAGCTCAGCCTTATCGCAGGTCGCCACGATCCAGTCCCCTACACCGGTGCGCCCGGCGGCGGGGATGGCGCTGTCACCTCCGGGGACCAGCAGCATGTCATAGTCGCTGCCGTCCTGGATCGTCTTGTCGGGGATCACTCTTTGACCGTGTCGCGTGACAACCGGCTCGGCCGTCTCGGCAACCATGGTAATGGCCAGTTTCTTTTCCAGCTGGAGCGCGCCCAGCATTTCCAACGGGCCGAACAAATCCAAGGTCTGAACCTCGGGAAAGATAAAAACGGCAAGGCTTTTCATTGCGAGACTCCAGTGGCGGGTTTTCTTGTCAGCGGTTTTGGCAACGGCGCCCGGACCAAGGCCGCTCACTGACGCCCCTAGACTAACGCCGCCGGGTTTGGCAAAAATGCCAATATGACCTCAATTCCTGCCAAAAATCTCACGTCCCAATCCAACTCTTCATCGGGATCCGCTCCCGCACCCCTGCAGGTCGTCTTTATCATCTATCCGGACATCGTGTTGCTCGATTTGGCCGGGCCATTGCAAGTATTTGCCGGCGCCCGGCACGAGGGGGGTGGGGGCCCTCTTGCCTACCAGACCGCGATTGCCTCTGTTGCCGGCGGACGAATTCAGACCGATACGGTTGTATCCATCGACACCGAGCCGATGCAGTCGTGGCTAAAGCGGGACATTCATACCCTGGTCGTCGTGGGGGGAAACGGTGCCAACGCGGTCATGGAAGATCGCAAGTTCACCCATGACATCGCCCGCCTTGCCGCCCGTGCCCAACGGATCTGCTCGGTCTGCTCAGGCGCCTTGATTTTGGCCGCGGCGGGTCTGTTGGATGGACGCCGCGCCGCCACCCACTGGCAGGATTGCTCGGACCTGGCGCAAGGCTTTCCCAAGGTACGGGTCGAGCCCGACCCCATTTACATCAAGGACGGGCCAATCTGGACATCGGCGGGGGTTTCCGCCGGAACGGACATGGCCCTCGCCATGGTGGCCGAAGACCTGGGCCCCGAAGCCGCGCTCGACTTAGCACAAGGCCTGGTCACCTATATGGTAAGGCCCGGTGGCCAATCTCAGTTCAGCCCGGCTCTCAAGCGGCAAAAATTGGACCGCTCCGGCCGGTTCCAGGCTCTGCACGATTGGATTGGCGAAAATCTGGGCCATGACCTGCGTACCGTTCGCCTCGCCGAAGTGGCCATGATGAGTTCGCGCAGCTTTCACCGTCTTTATCGCACGACCATGGGCATGACACCGGCCAAGGCCGTTGAAGCGATAAGGATGGAAGCGGCGCGCAACCTCTTGGAGACGACCGATAAAAGGGTCAAGACGGTGGCACGCCAATGCGGCTTCAAAGACGAAGAGCGCATGCGTCGTGCCTTCATGCGCCGGCTTAACGTCACCCCCAGCGACTATCGCCAAAGATTTCGCATGAGCGAGCGCACTGTTCGGTCGTATTGATCCGTTTGACGGGGCATTTTTGGGCTTTGGGAAGGTCTGTTTTGCAGAGCGATGCGCCGCATCGAGCTGCGGACCGTGCCTAGCCCTTGTCTTGCTAAGTCCCATCAAAGGATTCACTATGAACGAAACGTGCTTCAGTAACCGCTGACCCATGCTCGGAATTTTTGGCATATTTGGGCGGTCGAAAGACCTGAAACGCCTGGATCAAGCGCTGCTCGGCGTGAGTCTTTCTCCTTGGGTCGTGCCGGAGGCGGTAAAGCTCGCCGTCCTGAAACTTCTGGCGGATGCGGGCATGGGGCGAGACCCGGCTGGCGAAGCGGCTGCGGCGGAACTGCTCGGTTACTGCCTTTTTGGTGCGCGAGAATTCACCGAGTATAATTCGTTGGCCTTGACTGAGGCTGTAGAAAATCGGATTGCCGCCGCACTGGAAGCCGGCGATTCTTTGGATGCCCAAATAGTCCTTCTGGCTCTGCATGCCAATGTGCTTCATCCCAGCGTGATTGAGACCTTTGCCTTAAGCGTCGACTGAGGTGAAGGGGGTGATCTTCCCCTCATCAGTATGCCGGCTCTTAAATCGAAAATCGCTATCCTGTGGTACCTGCTTTTTTTGCCTAAAATATTCTGGCGAATATTCCGAAAAGACTCCCATCATGAGGTTGATCAGTTTCCGGCGGCTGAAACGGTACGACCGGCGCCTCAAAGAAGTCACAAGATGTGGGTTCTGAATCTTTGTCTTGCCTGCGTGAAAAATACTGAACATTTGATGGAATCATAGAGAATTGGCCATGATTGCTTTGAAAGGCGCCTTCGATCGTTTTCGCGATAAGATTTTACTTTTAGAAATACAAAAAAACGCCTAAGTTGAGGCTGTCACGCCATAGATAAGCCTTCTGGGAGCCTATAATGTCCAAGCTCGTCGCAAAAACGATCGCACTGAATTTTAACACGGAAAACAATTTTCTGACGGCGGAAGAGCCGCTTTCCAACCTGGCCATCGAAGACCGCACAGTGAACGACGACCGGTTCTACCTCAAAGAAGGGGATAGCGCGATCGACAGCAGTCGTCTGGCCTCGATCAGCGAATTGAATGTGGGTGGAAGTAACCAGGTCCTGAAAAAGGTCGATATTTTCGATCCATCAGATCCGGGTGAGAACTTCATTACCTGGCGCGGTATCGACAAGACGGCGGAAGATCTGAACGTGGATGCCTTTGTCTCTTTTGGGTCCCTATCCAGCCTTTTGTCGAGGGATGATGAGATCATCGGGAGTAAATTCGACGACACGGTGGACGGCTTCCGGGGCAACGATACCATTCATGGCAACAATGGCAGAGATAACTTATCCGGGGGAAAAGGGGACGATATAATCTCTGGCGGCAAAAGCGCAGATGTGATCGCCGGCGGCAGCGGGATCGATACGATCAATGGAGATCGCGGGGCCGATCAAATTAGGGCGGGCGACGGCGATGACCAGGTGAATGGGGGCGATGGCAATGACACCATCATGGGCCAAACCGGCAACGACATGATCGACGGGGGCGCTGGTAACGATACGATCCGCGGCGATGAAGGCACCGACACACTTATTGGCGCCGAGGGCGACGATGAGATTCGCGGCGGTAATTCGGATGATACAATCTTTGGCAATAGCGGGGCCGATAGTCTGAGGGGCAACGGTGGCGCCGACACCATGTCGGGCGGCAGCGGCCAGGATCTCATGCTTGGTGGAACCGGTGACGATGTCCTGGACGGACAAGGCGCGAAAGATAAACTGGACGGTGGCTTAGGAGATGACGTCCTAGACGGTGGCCTGCACAACGATACCCTAACGGGCGGCGGCGGCCAGGACGGTTTCGTCTTCGACCTAAATACCGGCAGGGACAAGATCACCGACTTTATCTCTTCGGAAGATGTGATCGACGTGAGTGCCTATAACTTTGCCAATGCTGCCGCAGTGCTCAATGCCACGACCGATGTGGGTGCGAATGCGGTCATTGACTTGGGCGACGGTAACAGCGTCACCATCGAGGGCGTGCTCAAAGCAGAGTTGAACAACAACGATTTCCTGGTTTAGCAAAGGTTTCGATTGCTATGGGCTTTCAGGCCTCTCGGTGTCGTTGGAATCGACAGGAAAATGAAAGCCCAAAAGCACCAGCTGCCCATGAGAATGTTAATAACGCCCCAAAATGGGGTTGTCAGTTTCCATCAGACAGCGTTTTAAGATTGGTACGTCAAAGGAAGCCACAATTTATACATTTTTGGAACTGCACATTTCATGCTTCCAATAGCGGACACATTGCTGTGTCCTAGCCTAATAGGCGCTCTCATTGAACATCGAGAGGACTTTGCCGGTTAGGTGTTCGGGGAAATCCACCAATTGATCAGCCCCGGCGGTTTCAAGTTCCTCTCTGGTGCCATACCCCCAGCACACTCCAATGCAGCGCATCCCTACTTTATGGGCTCCGGAAACGTCATGATGTCGATCCCCAACCATCACACTGTGGGCCGGCGAAAGACCATATTTTGAGGTTACATATTCGAGTAATTCAGGCTTGTGATCCAGCTCGCCGCTGGGGATTGAACCCTCGATTCCATCGAAGTATGGAGTGAATTTTAGACGGTCAAGAATGCGCTCCGCGAAATTCACTCTCTTGGATGTTGCGAGATAAATTCGCAACCCAGCCTGCTTCATTTTGTTAAGTGATCGACCAATTCCCGGATAAGGGACGCTTTGAAGGTATCCGCGTTCACCGTAGTGTTGGCGATAGGCGATAATCGCTTCACCGACCCTATTGTCACTATAAGGCTGTAGCAAAAATTGCATAACATCTTCGATCGGAGGCCCGATGGCATGCCTTACATCGAGCTTTGCGTCAGGTTGATGCCCGAGCGCGCGCAGAGCTGCATTGCAGCTTGCCAAAATACCCGGGTAGGAATCGATGAGAGTGCCGTCGAGGTCTAAAAGGACGGAGTGATTCATGCTTTGAGGATAGCGGTCAACCTAACACAACTGCAAGTGCAAATTGACCCTTCTGCTAATTCCATATTTTCTTTAAGGGTCGGTAACAATTCGCCCTAGCCACCGGTCCCACTTCCAACCGACAGATGATCTCACCAATCAAGAAAATTACAATTGTCTAGGATATCGGCCATTAGGCAATGGATTGAAAATCTCTATCAAAAAAACAGGCGGTCTGCATTTTCGAGTCTGCCTTAGCGCGGGACTTCGCCTCTAACAGAACATTCCCGCCTATGCCCCCGCCAACTCGGCGAGCACTTCGTCGATGCGGGCTTTCGCGCGGGCCAGGTCGTCGGATTTGCCGGCCAGGAAGATGCGGCCCGTGGCGCCGATCATTTGGACGCTGACCAAGGTCGCCTCGGGTGCCACCTTTTCCGCCTCGTTGGCGGCCAGGGCAGCGAAGAGGGCCGGCTCCACTTCGTAGAGCAGCAGCGCTTGACCCGGCAGGATCATGGAAGCCTCGCGGGTGCGGTTCAAGATGATGGCGTGCTGGTCCGACAGGTCGTCGATGATATCGGCAAAAAGGGTTTTGGGGACAAGTTGAGAGTCGGCCTTAGCGCCGATCCCCTTTAAGATCACCTGGCCCGCGCTGGCGATCTTGTCGGCATCTTGGGCATGCAGCTCCAAGAGGCCGAATTGCCTTTCGGTAAAGAGCACCCCCGGCTCCAGCTCCGGATAGGCTTTTAGGGCCAAATCGGCGATGCGGTGAATGGCCAGCGCCGGCGCCACCTCGACGAAGAGGCTGGTGTCCCCCTCGATGGGGGGATAGCCCCGCGCCCGGGTGGGCGTGGACATATAGGCCGCGAACTGCGGCTGCAGTCTATCGATCTGCAAGTAAACGCGAAGCTGAGTCATCACCCGTCACACACGCAAATACGCCGCCCAAAAAAGTTAGTACGTAACCCGGGCCGCGGTGCGGCCTATTTGGAGGCGGCGGCGGAGAAGTGCTTGCTCAGGTCCGAGTGGGGCCGGGGGATGACATGGACCGAGACCAGTTCACCGATTTGATTGGCGGTTTCCGCGCCTGCTTCTGTGGCCGCCTTGACCGCGCCCACGTCGCCGCGGATGACCACGCTAACTAGGCCGTCGCCCACTTCCTCGCGGCTGACGATGGTGACATTGGCGGCCTTGACCATGGCGTCCGCTGCGGCCAGTGCCGCCACGAAGCCTTTGGTTTCGATCATTCCCAATGCTTGGCTCATAATCTTTCCTCCTTTTGCAATCTACTCAGGTGTCGTTGTTCAAATAGATGCTAAGCATCTTCGTCGATGGATCCGATGATGAGGGCGTCCACCGGCGCGCGCACCCCCTCAAAGTAACCGGCGGCGACTGAGCCTTGGGTGATCAGCACCTCTTCGCCCTCGCCGCAGCCCAAGGGGTCAAAGGCGATGACCTCACTGCCGCCCGCCAGCTCCACCGCCAGCAAGGCGCCCTGGGGCAGACTCTCCACCCTTTTACTGGACCAGACCCGGCCCTTGACCCGTCCTCTGATCATGTCGTTGTCCTTTCAACCTTGATGCCCTTTTGGCGCAGGCGGTCCTGAGCCAGGGGCGTGAAGCGGACGCCTTTGGCGACCTGAATAACGGTTGTGCCCGGCGCAATGGCGTCTACCTGCCGCTCGCTGATCAGGCCCTTGTCGAAGCGGTGAGATGGCGCGTGGCTGTCATGGGCGTTCTTACCTGATGCATTCCTGTGCTTGGCTGCCTGACCATCTGATGAGGTTGCCAATTCAAAGCGAATGGAACCGTCGGCCAGGCCTTGCCGGGAGGCTTCGTCCTGGGTCAGCACCAAAATCCGTTTGACCAGCACGGCCAAGTCATAATTCGACGCGACCTTGACCTTCTCGACCCGGTCGCGGCTTTGGCGCCCCGTGCCATGCCCTTCTGTGGCCCCATGCCCTTTCTTGAGGCGCGGTAGCTCGTCCGCCAGCACGTCGCGCAGCACCTCTCGGACGAGGGTTCTCAGGGTTTGGCTGTCCATGGCTCGGTTCAAGTGTCCTCAGTTGCGGCTCATCAATGCGCTCTCGGCGGCGTCCTTGGCGCTTCTGATCTCCGCTTCGTTGCCGGTCAGATAGAGCCGGCCGGTGGCGCCGATCATGCGGTAATCCACGATGGTGATATTGGCCGCCTTTTCCGATTCGTTAGCCGCCAAAATGGCATAGGATGCGGGCTGCATTTCCAAGACGTAGAGGGATTGGCCGCCCAGAATCATGGAGCCCAGTTTGTTCCGGTTGATCAAAAAGGCATGCTGGTGGTCGATGCGGGTCACGATCTTGGAGGCCAGGATGGCCGGCGCCGTCGCTTCCTCGGGCGTGGTGTCCAGCGCCTCCAGCACGGAAAAGGCGGACGCCTTCACCGCGGCAGTGGATTGCGAGTGAAATTCCAAATAGCCGAACTGGCGCTCCACCACCAAGATGCCGGCCTCAACCTCGCTGTGCTTCAGCGCGATGTCGGTCAGGGGCTCGATGTCCAGGCCCGGTGCCACCTCGATGATCTGCGCGGCGACGTGAGAGCGGGGCAGGGCACCCCGGATCCAGGTTGCCATGTAACAGAGAGTCTGGGGCTGCAGCTGATCGAGAAAAATGAAGGAACGAAGCTCGGCCATGGGTTAGTCCTTGAGTACCGAGCGCAGTTCTTCGATCACAATGCGGCGAATTTCCTCGCGCACTGCGTCGTAATCGCCGTCGCTTAGGCTAACCTCTCCCGCTCCCTGACCTACGCCACGGGCCGGCGTGGGCTTGGGCGATCCGGGCACCCCATCGGACGGGGCCTCGGGTAGGGGGCCGGGGTGGTCCAAAGCGGTGCCCATCAAGCTCGCCGGCGGGCCCCCATCACTTTCTTTGGCTGTGCCATCGCCCCAGGCAACCTGGGTCCAGTGAACCAAGTGCTGGGGCCCGACATTCTCGCCGATGGACGAGCGGCCGAAAAAGCCCGTACCGATGGTAAAGGTCGGCGGCAGGCCGCTGGCAAAGCCCGCCGCACCCTGGCTGCAGGGGGCGTTGACCACGACCCGATAGACCTCAACCTGGGAAGCGAAAGCCATGATCGCGGCCTGATCGGTCGCATGGATCGCGGCCGAGTGTCCGGCGCCGGCCAAACGCAAGAGGGCGCGAGCCTGGGCGATGGCTTGGGGCCGGGACTTGGCGGTAAAAAGTCCTAGGACGGGGCAGAGTTTTTCCCGGGACAAGGGTTCTTCCACCCCGATTTTATCAATAGGCGTGACCAGAATTTTGGTTTTGGGATTGACCTTGATCCCGGCTTTGTCTGCGATCCAAGCGGCGCTCTGACCCAGCGCCTCCACATTAAAGCCCCGCTCGTGGAACAGGTAGCGGCGCAGCTCGTGACTTTCCTCTTCCGAGCACAGATAAGCGCCCGCCTGGCGCAGGTGCTTGCCCAGTCCGGGCATCACCTCGTCCGTTGTGATGAGCACCGATTCATTGGTGCAGAGGACCGAATTGTCGAAGGACTTGCTTTCGACGATGCGCGCGGCGGCCTGTTTCAGATCCGCCGAGGCATCCACATAGACCGGCGCGTTACCCGGGCCCACACCGATGGCTGGATTGGCCGAGGAATAGGCGGCCCGCACCATGGCCGTGCCGCCAGTGGCCAGGATCACATCGGTTTTCTCCGAACGCATGAACTGCTCGATCAAGGGAATGGTCGGTCGTTCGATCACCTGGATGATGGCCTCGGGTGCGCCCGCCGCTTCAGCCGCCTGGGCCAGCGCCTTGACCGCGTCCACGCAACATTCTCGCGCCGCCGGGTGCGGGCTCAGCACGATGGCGTTGCGGGTCATCAAGCAGGAGAGCACCTTGAAATAGATAGTCGCGATGGGATTGGTCGAGGGCACCAAGGCAAAGACCACGCCGGCCGGGCGGGGGATTTTGACCAGGCCGTTGTCCCGGTCCAGAACCGGATCGACAAAGTTCCAGTCCCGGTAATGCTCCACCAAAGGCAGGCTGCTCAACTCGTTTTTGAGTTTCTTGTGGGCCGCTACGCCAAAGCCGGTTTCCTTGACCGCCCAATCCCCATAGGTGCCCGCCTTGTCGTGGGCCACTCGTGCCACCGCTTCGGCGATGGCCTGGCTGTGCCGCCGGTCATACCGCAAGAAGGTTTGTGACGCCCACTTTGCCCGCTCCAGAACCAGATTGGCCGCCGCCCGCAGCGAGGCGTCGCTATCCCGGGTGTCGATGAGTTTGGCGATGGTTTTGTGCATGACGATCAGTTCAGTGCCAACCGGCGGCCCGCCTTGCCCTTGACCTCCTGGCGGGCCAGGCCGATGGCGATTTCCATCCGCCGCAGCAGGTCTTCACAAAGACTCTGTGTGATCAGAATGCCCGGCTTGAATTGCAGAACGCTGGGGTCAAGCGTCGAGAAAATCGCCCAAACACCGTTCTCATAGAGGTTTTTCATCACCGGCTTGGCCCCTTCGGGATGGTCGAATTCCAGGCCCATGACCAAACCGTTTTGCCGGATGCCGACGAAAAAATCGCTGTAGTGAGCCTTGATCTGCTCCAGCCCGGCGCGAATGAAGTTGGAGGCATAGCGTACGGTCGAGACCACCTCCGGGCGCTGGGTGATCTCCAGGGTTTTCAGGGCCACGATGCAACCCAACTCGGCCCCGCCCGAGGTGGACATATGGGCAAAGCCGTCCTTTTTCAGCCATTGCCCTGCCTGTTCGGTCGTCACGCAGCACGAGATGGGGTACATGCCACCGGTAATGCCTTTGCCGATGGCCATGATGTCCGGCTCCACGCCGAATTTGGTGATGCCCCACAAGGGGCCGGTGCGCATCAGCCCGGTCTGCACCTCGTCCGCCACGTAAAGAGTGCCGTAGCGTTCGCAGAGCGCCTTGACCGAGGGCAGGTAGCCCTCCTTGGGCATGGGAAAACCGTAGGTCGCCGGGATGGTCTCCATCAAAACCGCCGCTACGTCCCGGCCCTTCAGGGCGTCTTCCATGGCGTTTAGATCGTTGAAGGGCACCTGCACGAATTCGCCCAGGGTGTCTTCCGACAAAAAGGTTTTGGAGAAGCGTTCATCACCGGCCTTAACCGACAGGCCCGAGTGGCCGTGATAGGCCTTGATGATGGAGACGATCTTGCGCCGCTGGGTGGCGTTGCGCGCCGACTTGATTGCCAGCTCGATGGCTTCGGCGCCACCGGCCCCATAGATGGTGTATTTTAAATCGCCCGGCGTGCAGTCCGCCAGGGCCTCCGCCAGGGCGGTGCGGGCGAGCGCGGGAAAGTGGTGGTTTCCCATGTCGAAGTGCTTGGCGCCCGCGTTCAGCACCTCGATCAGCTCGGGGTTGCGGTGGCCCAGGTTATAGGTGCCCCCATTCAGGTGCACGTCGATCAGGCGGCGACCGTCCAGGTCATAGAGGTAATAGCCCTCGCGCCGATCAATCACCAGATCGACGCCCGCATCCTGCCAAAATTGGGTTTTATGCGGATTCCAGAACGCTTTGGATTGTTCCAGAAATTCGCGTTTTTCTTCACTCACTTCGGGTTCACCGTGAGCTCGCCTTCACCTTCATTCTTGCACCTGATCATAACGACTGCCCGGTTACAATAGCTTGACAGCGCGGCTATTGAATTTGACAACACGCTTGGGAAAAATGACCGGTCTGGCGTCAAATGTGAGTCCTTTACTGTCAAGTGGCTAGGCGTGTAGGTCTCTAAACTGGTTTAAAAGAAAAAGGGTCCGTAACCACGGGTGGGAGGTTAAAAAACCCATGACCCAAATCGAAAGTGATTTCGATCAACTGGATCACAGTGAGCAACTTCGCCGACTCGGGGAGCTGGCGGGTCAAGCCACCGGCCTTTACGATCTGCCCGGCGATGTCACCGTTGAGATGATCAATCTGTCGGAAAACGCCACCTATAAAGTAACCCGGCCCGGCGCGTCGGATCAGTGGGCCCTGCGCGTTCACCGGGCGGGCTATCATTCCGATGCGGCCATCGCCTCGGAACTGGCCTGGGTTCAAGCCTTGCGGCAGGACGGTGCGGCGGTAACGCCAGTTCCCATCCCCGGCAAGGATGGTGAGTTGATCCAAAAGGCCGCCCATGACCTGGTGCCCGGCGGGCGCCGGGTGGTTCTCTTTGAGTGGGAGGCGGGCAGCGAACCCTCCGAGGCGGATCACAATCTGGGCGAATGGTTTGAGACCCTGGGCGAGACCACGGCCCACATGCATCGGCATGTTCATGCCTGGCAAAAGCCCGCTGGCTTCGAACGCCTGACCTGGGACTTCGAGACCAGCCTGGGCGACCGGCCCCACTGGGGGCGCTGGCGCGACGGCATGGGCATGACGGCCGAGGCCGAGAGCTTGATCGGCCAAACCTGCGATCTCATCGCCCGGCGCCTTGAGGGCTTTGGCAAAGGGCCCGAGCGCTTCGGCCTGATCCACTGCGACATGCGCTTGGCCAACCTTCTGATCGATGGGGATGCTTCGAAGGTTATCGACTTCGACGACTGCGGCTTTTCCTGGCTCATGTATGACTGCGCCACCACCGTCTCCTTTTTTGAGCACGAGCCGCAGGTTCCTGATTTGATCCGGGCCTGGGTCAAGGGCTACCGGCGAATTGCCGAGCTGCCGGCCGACGACGAAGCGGAAATTCCCACCTTTGTCATGTTGCGGCGCTTGTTGCTGGTCGCCTGGATCGGTTCCCATTCCGAGACCGAGCTGGCGCAGGACATGGGTGTGCAATACACGCAAGATACCTTAGGGCTTTGCCGTAACTATATGAAGGGTTTCGGTTAAGGCACCTCGGGCTCTTTGAAGTTTTTTCTCAAAGCCGCCAGCCAACTTGATCTGTTGGCGCTACCTGTGTCATGCTCTTGGCCGACAGGAAGGGCGCGGGCTGTTTTCCGGCTCGCGAAAAAACAATGACGGCGGCGGGAGCCAATCCAGACCTGATGGCGGTGATGGGGGAGACCGGGAGCGGAGACGCCGAGGGCTCCGATCCGGCGATCTTGGCGTCGGCGGCGACCGGTGTGGTGGACTTCCTGGAAAAATTCGGTGGCGATGTGGATCTGGTTTTCGGGCGTACCGGTATCGCGCCCGAATTGGCCGGCACCCCGACCCTGAAGCTGCGCCTGGATGCCTTCTGCCGCCTGTTTGAGGAAGCCGCGCGTCAGACCGGCAACGACAACTTCGGCCTCTGGTTCGGCAATCAGTTCGCACCGCGGGATCTTGGGCTCTGGGGCTATGCCTCCATTTCATCGCCCACCTTGGGTTCGGCCCTGGAAAACCTGGTCAGCCTGTTCGACCTACACCAGGAGTCCTCCATGATGGCGGCGCGGCGCCGGGACAACGGCCTGGTCAGCTTGGAATATCAAATCGTCTCTCCCGAGATTGTCGAGCGCCGCCAGGATGCCGAACTCTCTCTGGGCATGTTCTTGAACGTGATCCGGGAGTGTTGCGGTCCCCATTGGGCGCCCGAGGAGGTTTACTTCGAGCATGCCAAGCCTGCCGACTGGCACGCGCACGAGGCCGCCTTCCAGGCGCCGGTCTATTTCTCCCAGCCGGTCAATGCCCTGCTGTTCCGTGACGATGTTTTGAACTTGCCCATGCCCGGGCGAGACCCCACCCTCATGACCATGATGCGCAGTTGTTTGGATCGTTTGTCCCAGGGCAGCACCAAGCCCGTCACCTTGGTGGATCAGATCGGCTCCTTCATTCGCAACAGCCTGCCCGGGGGTTATCCCTCCCTAAAGGCGGTTTCCGACGAGCTGAAAATCTCTCAAGCCGTCATTCAGCGCGAGCTGGCCCGTGAAGGCCTGGTCTACAAGGATATGGTGGAAGCGACCCGCCGGGACCTGACACATATGTACCTGAAGCAGCGCCAGCTTCCCTTCTCGGAGATTTCCCTGCTGCTGGGCTATTCCGAACTCTCCGCTTTCTCCCGCGCCGTACGCCGCTGGACCGGCCATTCGCCCCGCGACCTGCGGCAAAAACTCTGCCGGCATAACTGAGTCATTGCCTCAGCGGTCGACGCCTTGGCCATTGCAAGGCGATTCTTAACCAAATTACCCTAAGATTGCTGGGAATTCCCATTTTCTCACCAGAAAGGGTTTCCAAATGGTTAAGTATGTTGCGGCCTGGCCAATTGCGCTTGGCGCCATCCTTTTGTCCGCTGTCTTAGCCGGCTGCCTACCGGATAAGGATCTCAACCTGGGAAGCCTCGGCTTGGGACAACAGGCGGCGCCCGGCACACCCCTTAAGACAGCGGTGGACTTTCCGGTGGCCGCGCCCAGCGGCGGTACCATCCCCACAGCCGAACTTGACCCGGACGTTGCCGCAACCCTGCTCTCCCTCAAAGCCCTGTTGGATGGCCACTCTCGGGACAGCTTGATGACCGATCTGGCAGTTGTCGGCCCAGTCGATTTTCCAAACGCCATGGGTCCCCTTGAAGATTTCCAAGTGGTCCAGGTGCGCTTGGCCACCAGCCCGGTCAACAGCAAGACCCCGAGCAAAAAAATCACCAGCGGCGTCATGCGCCTGGGGGATCCGGTCGGGCGTCAGCTGGACATCGCCTTTGCCGCGCAAAGTGACCGCCGGGGCGCGGTGCTGGCGCTGGAACGCTTGGAGGCCATGACGATCGCCCCCGCCCATCCCTTGAGTGAGGCCTTCATCCTGCCGGAGGCCGACCTGCCGGCCCATCTGTCCGCGGCGGCCCTCGACTATGTCCGCTTTCACGAAGAGGTTTCCGCCAACGCCCTGACCGCCGCTGGCTTGGACCAGCTTCAACCTGGTTGGCAAAAGCACTGGTTCGTTGTTTTCCTGAAAGAGCCTTTGCTGGACGGAGCCCTGTTGCAATTCGACCTGGCTTCTGGCCGCGCGGGCGCCGGCACCTCCCTCTTTGCTCAGTCCAAGGCCAAGGCCTCCTATAAGGTCTTCGATGGGGGGTGGACCGTCGCCGTCGTGCAGGCGGAAATGGATCTCACCCAACAACAAGAGCAATGGCTGAAGGTTACCTATCAAGCCACGCCTGAGGCTGAAGGTGAGCCCCAAGTGGTGGGCCTCTTTCCCCTCAGCCAAGGTGCCAGGGGATCCCAGCAAATCGGCAATGCCGATTCTAGCACCACATCGGCAAACTGATCGCGGGAGACAGAGATGATGAAATCCAAATTATTCGCCGGCGCCTTCGGAATTGCCCTTTTGAGTCTGATCGCCCTTGAAGCACGAGAAGCTCTCGCGGAAGGAGGCGTCGGCCGCAGCCGTGATCTGGGCACCGGTGAAGTTCTGCGAGGCTGGATCGAGGACAGCGAAGCAGCCTTAATCGGGGGCGCCGAACGGGGGCCCTTCACCGGTAATTCCTTTGAGCATGACATGACCATGCTGGCCTTGGTCCTGCTCCATGGGGACAACAACAGACCCCAATCCCGCGAGCTGCAACAGGACTTCGGCGCATCGAGCAGCAGTGAAGCCGCCCAGGACGTTGAAATGGAACCGACCTTCACCAAGGGACTGACCTTGGCCCTGCCCCTAGAGGCGGCCGACTCCGACGGTGAACAGGCGGCCCAGACGGAACGCCCGCCGCTTAAGCACTTCCGCACCGTGGTGGCCATCAACGTGGTTGACAACACAGTGCGCGACGCCTTGAGGTCCGCGGTGGTTGCCATGGTTGCGGATGGTTGGGAGGCTTGGGGCCTCTATAACCAGTGGAACAATCCCTCCCCGGAGGACCCGGCCGCCGCATCGGCTGTGACCGGCCCTAGCAGTCTGCCCAATCACACCCTGCCGGGGCATAACGACAACGGCTTTTTTCACCTGAGCTTTTAGCGTGCCTTTGCGTCCGGCGTTTTCTATTCCAGCGCTTCTAAAGACTCCGGAAGGATCTGCCCGCCGTCCACGATGATGGTCTGGCCGGTGATGTAGTTGGCTTCCTTGGAGGCTAGGAACAGGGCCGCGTTGCCGATGTCTTCCACGATGCCCAGCTTTTTCAAGGGGATCGACGCCGCCATGGTGGCCAGGTAATCCTCGCCCAGTCCGTCCAGGCCCTCGGTGACGATGTTGCCGGGCAGCACCGCGTTCACGGTGATGTTGTGTTTGGCCAGCTCGATGCAGGCGGTGCGCATGAAGCCCAATTGACCCGACTTACTGGCGCCGTAGTGGCTCCAGCCGGGAAAGCCCGTAACCGGCCCGGTGATGGAGGAGGTCAATACCACCCGGCCCTGGTCCGACTTTTTCAAATGGGGCAGGCAGGCCTTTACCGATAAGAAATTGCCCTTCAGGTTGGTGCCCATGACCAGGTCCCATTCTGAGGGGTCCATCTCCTCGATGTTGGTCTGGGGATAGACGCCCGCGTTGGCGCAGAGAATATCCAGCCCGCCGAAAGCATCCACGGCCGCTTGAGCCATGGCCTGGCAGTCGTCCCACGACGCCACGTCGCCGGCAAAGGCTTGCGCACCGTTGCCGATCTCATCGGCACAGGCCTGGGCGCCGTCCTTGTTGCGGGCCACCACCAAAACCTTGGCCCCCTGATTGGCGAAGACCCGGGCAATGCCCTTGCCGATGCCCTTGCTGGCGCCGGTTACGATAACCGAGCGGCCCGAAATGGATGTCAACATGTCACGTCCTCCCTATTATTGTGCGCTTTGATGTTCATGAGTTGGCCGATATCTTCCCGATCAACTGCCCAGCCCGGCGGCCCGCCGTCGCGAGCGCAGAATCAGCCAGGTAACGTAACAGAGAGCGACGATCAGCGCCGCCCCCGACATGGTGAGCGAACCCAGGGTAGGCACCATGGGGGTATAGCCCGAGACCATCTTGGAATAGAGCCATTCGGGCACGGTCTGATCCGCGCCGGTGGAAAAGAGCGACAGGGGAAAATTCCCCCACGACAGAAGAAAGGCGAAAATAGCGCCCGAGATGATGCCGGGGGACAGGATGGGCAGGGTAACTTCCTTCAGCACCTGCCAACGGCTGGCGCCCAGGTCAAAGGCCGCTTCCTCCAACGCCGGGTCGAAGCTATAGGCCTGAATGGACATGATCAGGATTACAATGGGCAGGATCCATATCATGTGGGCAAAAACCGCCGTGTGCCAGCTTGTGGTAATGCCCAGCGCCGAAAACCACAGCAGCAGGGCCAGGCCCAATACCGCTTGCGGGAAAAAGATCGGCAGCAAAACCAGCCGCTGATAAAGCTTGCGCCCCTTCCAGTCATAGCGGGCAAAGGCTAGGGCGCCGAAAAAGGCTAGGATGACGGAAAAAATTGTGACCAATACAGCAATGGAGAGAGAGGTCCAGACCAGCTCCCGCACGGAAAGCGATTCGAATGCCTTTTCGTACCAAACCGTGTCCCACTTGGCGATGGGGAAGCGGAAGTAGCGTTGCCGGGAGAAGGAGGCCAGCACCACCGCCACCATAGGGATGTATAAGAAGATCACCACACAGACCGTCCACAGCACGATCAGCCGATGGGTGAGGGAGGCGGAGCGGGTCTTGATCATAGCATCCCCCTCACCGGCGCCCGATGATGCGGTCCAGGTCGACCCGCTTAAAGAGCAGCACCACTATCAAGCCCGAGAGCGCGATCAGAAGGACGGATAGCACCGATCCCTTGGGCCAGTTCTGGGCAAAGGTAAAGGCGGACTCGATGTCGTCGGAGATCATGATGATCGCCTGGCCGCCCAGGATCTTGGATTCGGCCAGCGATCCCAGCACCAGGATAAAGGTCAGGATACCCCCGATCATGATGCCGGGCATGGACAGGGGCAGCTCCACCTCGCGAAAAATTTGCCAGCGGCTGGCACCCAGGTCCGAGGCTGCTTCCTTCAAACTGTCCGGCACCATGGAAAGGCCGATGACCAGGGGAAACAGCATAAAGGGCAAATAGACATAGACCATGCCCAGCACGATGGCGGGCACGTGAAACAGAAAACCGTGCAGTTCAAAGCCGAAGAGGGCCCGCAGGCTGCCGTCCAAAATGCCGTTCTGCAAAAGGAACAGCACCCAGCCAAAGAGGCGGATGTTTTCCGAAATCAGCAAGGGCACCGCGACGATCACGGTCACCAGATTGGCCCACTTTCCGAATAGCTTGGCCATGCCATAGGCGACGGGATAGCAAACCAGAAACAAGATAACCACTGTGCAACAGGCCAGCCATAAGGACCATAGGAAGGAAATGTAATAGCTGTCCGAAATCACCGAGATGTAATTCTCGAAGGTGGGCGACTGGGCCAGGGAAAAGGTCTTGGGCGGCATAAAGCTAAAGCCCAGGACCATCAGCAAGGGTCCGGCAAAGCCCACCAACAAAAACAGCGTGGCCGGCAAGGCGGCCAATACACCCGGGTTCCGGTACCAGCGTGTTTGGTCTTTGCGTTCGCCGTTTGTTGTGATGTCGGTCATGTCAAAAGGCCTGCCGCTGCATCACTCGTCCACGAGAATGGAATCTTCCGAGCGCCAGCCCAGCACCACCGGCGCGTCAACCTGTCCCTCAAAGGGGTCGTCCTGCAACTTTTCCACCAGCCAGTGGGCAGTGGAATCGGCGCTGCGCACCTGGTATTGCACCCGCGAACCTAGGGCGTAGTCGTTGAAGAGAACGCCGTTGATCCGGTTGGGCAGGCTTTCCGCCTCGGGGCCGATTTTCATCACCTCGGGGCGGACAATCAAAAAGCCCTTCGAAAAGTCGGTCAAGTCCCGGTTCACCTGGAATTGGTGATCGCCCTCGATGGTCTTGACTGCATTGTCGCCGGCCTTTTCCACCTCAAAGGTGTTCACCTCTCCCATGAACTGGGCCACGAACTTGTTTTTGGGCTGATTGTAAATCTCGCTGGGCAAGCCGACCTGGACCAACTCTCCATCACGCATGATGCCGATACGGTCGCTCATCACCATGGCCTCTTCTAAGGAGTGAGTGATGTAAACGAAGGTCTTGCCGGTTTCCCGGTGAATGTCCTTCAGCTCCTTCTCCAGGGCCTTGCGCAGCCGATAGTCCAAGGCCGACAAGGGCTCGTCGAAAAAGAGGATTTGCGGGTTAAAGGCCAAGGCGCGGGCCAGGGCGATACGCTGACGCTCACCGCCGGAGCATTGGTTGACGCCCTTGCTGTAATAGGAGAGGGGCAGGCGGAGCTGTTCCAGCAACTGTTCCGCCGACTTGCGCCGCTCAGCCGCGCTCACGCCGGCGATCTTAAGGGGGAACTCAATGTTTTCGCCCACGGTTTTGTGGGGAAAAAGCGCCAAACTTTGGAACACCATACATGTGGGACGCTTGTTGGCGGGGACATCGTTCAAGACCGCCCCGTTTAGGCGGATCTCGCCAAAACTGGGCCGGTCCATGCCCACCAGCATGCGAATCATCGTGGTCTTGCCACTGCCCGACGGGCCCACAAGGGTGAAAAACTCGCCTTCCGTTATTTCCAGGTCCACCTGTTTAACGGCGTCGAATGAGCCAAAACGCTTGGTGATTCCCTTTAATTCAAGAAACGGTTTTATCGTGTCCCCCATGGACCCTCTCGGGAAGTGCCAGTACCTAACCCAACTTAGTTGCCTATCGTGTTAGCCTTCGCGTTCCCGCTTGGCAGCCGAATAGAGCTCGTACATTTCGGCATAGTCCGGATTGATGTCATAGTCCACCGAGCGGGACATTTCATCTTCCAGGCTATCCCATTGGATGGCGTCCAGTTCCTCAGCGTCGAAGGAATCGAGGACTTCGCTGGCACCCATCTGTGTCACCGGATTATAGGTGCCCTCGGCGAAGGCCACTTTCTTGGAGACGTCCGGGCGCTGCACGTAGGCGAGGAACTCCTCGGCCAGGGGCGAGACTTCCGGATTGTTGACCACCGAGGTCAGCTCGATCCAGACGATACCGCCCTTGCCGTCCATGGGGCCGGTCTTTGGCGTGATGCCCCGCACGTTGGTAGCGCCGTCGTAGCGCGCCGGTGAGGCCGTGTAGGTGCCGCCGGTGAAGTAGGCATCGATCTCGCCGTTGATCAAGGCCAAGTTCATGGCCACCAGATCGTCGGTCAGGATCTTTGCCCCGTTGAAGATCTGCTTGGCCACGTCGCCGACCGCGGCGATTTGTTCGGGCGAGTGTTGCGTGAAGGGATGTACATCGGCCGTGACGCACATGTGATAGATGTTCCAGTTGTCGTACGTCAGAACCCCGTAGCGGTCTTTCATGGCCGGATCTAGGAACAGCTTAAAGCCCTGGTCCTCGGCCAGTTCCTTGCTGATCTTGTCCGTATTGACCACGAACGAGAAAGGTCCGAAACGCTGGGTCATGCCCAAGAGGTCCTGGCCGGACTTGTCCATGGCCCAGGCATAGGGCGGATGGAACTGGGGCATCATCTTTTCCATCATGGGCTCGAAGCGCTCCTTGGGGATCGGCTTGATCAAACCTTCGGGGTACATCATCTCCCGCGCCCAGGGATTGTTTACATTAATCAGGTCCCAGACCTTGGTCTCGCCGGCCCGCAGGCGGTTGACCGCATCCGGATCCGAGGTCAGGCCTTCGGCCCGCACCGTGGCATCGAACTCTCGGCGGAAGGGGTCGAGAACATCGTCTGAGTTGTAGCCTTCCCAGCAATAGATGTTCAGTTCCTTGTCCCGCGCGGCTGATGCCAGGTTCGGCAGGCCGCCCACGGCCATGCCCGCCGCGGCGGCGGCCCAAACGCTGGTCTGCTGAAGGAAATTTCGTCTTGTCGGTTTGTACATAGAGCACCTCCCTTAGGTTTTTAGGCCCAGTGTTTTAGGCCCAGAATTCTAGGCCTTGATATTTAGGGCCGCGGCTTCGACAAGCCTTGCTGTCGCCGCCCTTCTGTCGTCCGGCTTTTACACCGGTCTTTTCGTCCAACCCCGCTCTTGCCGTCATCCGCTGCGCCCTGGCGCCGGGGCGGATTGGGCCGTCAAATAAAGTGCAAAAAAGCAGGTCCAGCAACGGAGCCAGACTTGCCGAACGGGACACGCCGGACGAGGCTTACAAAATAGGCAGCTTTCACGCCCTATCGTCAGCTTGATGCCGATCTCTTGCCCTGTCTTGACATTTGACCCTAAGCACTTGACAGCTCCTAGGTTTCTTCTTCCAGCCAGCTTACCCCAAAGCCATGATGCTTTTCAATTCGTCGCTTGAGACCACGTGGCAGTAGATCATGTTGAGGATCTCCAGCTCTTTATGGTGCAGCTCGTCCGACCCCGCCGCGCAGCAGTCTTCCACCACCACCACATTAAAACTCTCATCGGCCAGGCTGCGCACCGTGGACGACACGCATTGATCGGTGAAAATGCCGCAGCAGACAACGTTCTTGATGCCGATATTGTGCAGCATCAAGCGCAGATTGGTGCCGGTCAGCGCCGAGTCCGTGGTCTTGATGACTTCGATTTCGTCGCCTTGGGCGGCCAGTTCGGGAACGATCTGCGAGGGCATTTCCAGTTTGGGCAAAAGTAGGTTGTTCCAGCCCGGTTTTTTCTGACTGAGCGAGCGGTCCCGTCCGTCCTCGCCGTGGCAGGCGATGCGCGCGAAGAGGCGCTCGATCCCGTGTTGCCGAAAGAGGGTGAGCAGCTCAGCGGTGCGCGGGATGACCTGCCCGTTCATGCG
>JBCCHN010000065.1:0-26732 GCA_039028695.1 Pseudomonadota bacterium | reverse complement strand
GGTTAATTACAAAATATACATTTACTTTTTATTTTGCTTTACTTTATTAGATAATTATGCTTTTATTCGCTTGCTAGCGTAGAGAAAGCTGGTGAGCCAGGTGTGATGGCAGCTCGGGTCGGTCCGGCATAAGCGGTACCGGCCTTTTGATATCCCATCACAAGGGAGATCGCTTGGTTCAGGATGGTAAGGCTTGGAACATGGTCATTGATGAGAAAATCACCGAAGGTTACGTAATCATTTGCAAAAACGATCATTCTTTCCTGGCGCCCCGCCTCGGCATTTCCGTGGAATGCCCCTGTTGTGGTGAAGTGGCGCTGAGCGTGGAATTGGCATCGTCCTACTATTTCAAAAAGTCATCCAGAGATCCGATCCCTTCTGGGGTCTGATGAGCGCGACAGATTAAAATAAAAAAACTCCCTGTTTCTTGCCAGAAACCCTTCCACCGCCTCCCCCGGCGGTGGTTTTTTTTGTTGCTATCATCGCGATATCTGGGCGCGTCGGAAATAACCCTTTGACCGGACGGCAAAGTCATTAAAATGGGTGCGAACGCCCTTTTTGCGGGCCGTGCCGCACATCAATTGGGATAAAAATGCCAATACCTGACGCCAAATCCGCTCCAAGCCACGTTGTTCGACGACTTCTTTTTTCAGCCGGCGCGGCCGCCCTCTTCTTGCTCGCCGCCTGCGACGATAAAGCGGCAAGTTCCGCAGCCGCCAGTCGGCCGCCGGCCAAGGTAGTGGTCGCAGAGGCCACGACGGGATCTGTCCCGCTGTTTCTGGAGGTGATCGGCACCACCTCAGCAGTCAATCAGGTCGAGGTTCGGGCCCGGGTCGACGGGGTCATTCAACAACGCCTCTTCACCGAGGGCGATGACGTCAAGCAGGGCGATGCTCTCTATGTCATCGATCAGCGGCCCTTCCAAGCGGCCCTGGATCAGTCCAAGGCTGAATTGACCCAAAACCAGGCCAACCTGGATTTCGCCAATAAGGAGGTCAAACGCTACGAACCCCTGGCGGCCCGCAGCGACGTCTCCCAGGAACGCCTGCAGGAGGTGCAATCCACCGCCCAGCAGGCCGCGGCCGCCACCGCCGCCAGTCAGGCCAAGGTCAAGGGCGACCAATTGAACCTGGAATACACCACGGTGATTGCCCCCTTGGACGGACGCGTAGGCCGCGCGGTTTATGACGTGGGCAATCTGATCACCGCCCAGGAAACCCTGCTTACTAACATGGTGCAGATGGACCCCATCTACGTCTATTTCAGCCCCAGCGAGACCGATTACCTCAATCTGGAAAAGTATCGGGCCAAGGCCGAGACAGCGCAAAACACTTTGCCGGTAACCATGACCCTGGCCGACGGCAACGAGCACGAAACCGCCGGCAAGCTGGACTATGTGGATCCTCAAGTGGACTTTGCCACCGGAACCATCCCCTTGCGTGCCGTGTTCGACAATCCGGACTTTGCCTTGCGCCCCGGCCAATACGCCAAGGTTAAGGTTGAGTTGGAGGTCCAGCAAGACTTGGTCCTGGTTCCCGCCGAGGCCATTGGCCGTACCCAAGCCGGGCCTTTTGTGCTGGTGGTGGATAAAGACAATAAGGTAGAGCAGCGCGACGTTACCATCGGCCGTCTCTATCAGGGGCATCAAATCATCGAAAAGGGCGTCAAACCCGGCGAAAAGGTCATTACCAAAGGCCTCCAGAAAGCCCGGCCCGGCAGTACCGTGTCCCCACAAGTGGCGGAAGCGACCAAGTCCAGCGGATAGCCGATCGGTAGAAATCGATGGGCCACAAAAAAGGGAAAAAGAAAATAGTATTCGGCCTGGCTTAGCAGTAAATCCAATCTTATGCCAAGATTGAGATTCTTGCTCTTCTCATAACTTCTCTTGAGGGGATACTGGCGCAGCGTAGATGAAGACACGGTTTCCTCCTCTGCGCATTTTTTGGCCTAACAAGTCTGCACACGTTTCAGCGAAATCAGGCTGCAACGAACGGCGGCGCGGCGTAGACTGGGGATCGCTCAAGGGAGGCCGTCTTTGTTCAGACCATTCTTTCGCACCTTTGCCGTGACCTTTGTCATAGCCTGCATCACTTGCAGGCCAAGTCATGGCAAAGAGGATCTGTTGGCTCTTAGCAAAGACATCTTGATTGGAAGTCCCGCCCAACGAGAGGCAGCCGCCCAGTTCATCATCGCCAGAGGCGAACCGGACATGATCCCGTCCCTTGTGCTGTTGATGCGTATCGGTGGAGAACATGTGATCACCCAACGGGCACTAAATGCCTTGACCGGTGAGGAGCTTACGACATGGCGTGAGGCCATGCGCTATCAAGAATCCCACCCCGAGATTATACCCCATCCCAGCTACTATGCGCTCAAATTTTGGTACTGGGGTGGCCTAGATGGGCGCTTCTTGTCCTTCTTCCAAGACATCGACGGGCAAGACAATCTGCGCATCCGCTTTGAGGAGATCTCTTGGGGCGGCGTGATGGTGGATGGCATTCCCCCTCTCGACAACCCGACGCTCATCTCGGCGGAAAAGGCAAACTATCTGCTCGACGGAGATTTGGTTTTCGGGATTGAGATTAACGGTGACGCCCGGGCTTACCCACTCCGCATCATGGGGTGGCATGAAATGCTCAATGATACCATCGGCGAGGTCCCAGTGACATTGGCTTACTGCACGCTTTGCGGCGCGGGGATCCTTTTCGAGAGCCAGCTCGAAGACCGCGACGAGCCTCTCGTGTTTGGGTCTTCGGGTCTTCTTTACCGGTCAAACAAGTTGATGTTTGATCGTCAGACGAACAGCCTTTGGAACCAATTTACTGGAGAACCCGTCTCCGGCCCTCTCGCCCAGTCTGGGATTGCGCTCAAGATCAGACCAGTCACCATCACGTCCTGGGCCAATTGGAGCAGGCAACATCCGAACACAAAGGTTTTGTCCCTTGAGACCGGCTACGTTCGGGATTACGGCTCGGGTGTGGTCTATCGTAATTACTTTGCCTCGCCGGATCTGATGTTTCCAACAAATACGGATCAGACACGGCTTCGCCAAAAAGCCTATGTCTATGGCATCCGCGTTGCCGGCGGGGCCAAGGCCTGGCCCCTAACGGCCTTTGCCAGCGAACCTGTGATCAACGATCGAGTCGGTTTCACCAATGTCGTGCTGATCGGTAATTTCGAAACCCGAAGCGTTCGGGCCTATGATCGGGGCAATTTGTCCCTATCAGGCAGCGCGCAAAACCTGACCGGGCCCGGAGGGATCTGGCAAATCACGGAAAGTGCTATCGTTGGGCCGGATGGCCGGCGCCTGCCTCGTGTCGCCGGTCATATCGCCTATTGGTTCGCGTGGGACGGCTACTTGGGCGCCGAAAGCGCGCTTTACGAGGCTCCCAACGACGTTCTGTCACCTTAATATCTTCAGATCCAAAAAGCCGAGTTTCCCTACCCTAGCGCTACTGCAATTTCGCGGGCCGCCCGGATTCCGGACTTTAGGGCACCGTGACAGGTGGCATGGGCCCCCACGTCGGTGGCTTCGCCGGCAAAGAAAAGCCGGCCGTCGATGGGCTTGGCCAACTCATGGCGCTGGTGGGCCTGGCCGGGCTTGGCGGCGGAGTAAGAGCCCAGGGTCCAGGGTTCGCCCGCCCAGGCGGTTACGATAGAGCGGGTGATGCGCTTTTTGATGTCATTGCCGAAAACATCCGTGACCCTGGACACGGCATGATCGTGACCCGCCGCCTGGCCTTGTTTCTCCAACCAAACGGCATGGCGCCCGCCAACAAAAACGATGGCCGTGTTGTTTCCGTTAGCGCTGGCCTCGACACCGGCCCCTTCCCCATTCTCATTCCAAGTTGTGTAGAAACCCAGCCCGTCTGTTCCAAAAACATCCCGGTCAAAGTGAAGGCAAATCTTGTTGGCCGCCCCAGTGGGCACCGAAAGAAAGGCCTCCACCTTCCAATCGGGCAGGCGCGGGGCAAAGGTAATATGATCTGCCGCCAAAATTCCGGTGGAGACCGTCACCAGGGCCGCCCGGCCCCGGATGCTGCCCTTAACCGTGTCGACGGTCACACCCGGTCCTGACCAGTTGATCTTCTCGGCCCTAGAATTCAAGGCCACCTCCACATCGGCCCCCCAGGCCTTGACCAGGTTGCCATAGCCTCCAGGTACCGGAATATCGGAACTGGGGCCCGTATCATCATCGCCGAAAGCCATGAAATCAGCCGCGGAGGTCTCGTCAATATCCATGGCGTTCAGCTCGGAGAGGGAATTGGCAAAGGGCTGGAAAAAGGGATGATCCATATCCACCAAATCGGCGATAGCGCGATCTTCGCCCCGACCCGCGGAAGCCTCCAGAGCTTCATTGCAAGCCTCCCAGTAGCGGTCGAGCGCCTTTCGTTCGTCTGGCTCGAGCAGGGTCCCGTTGTAAATGCAGCGAATATGATCGGGCTCGTACATGTTGTCCCAGGCCCGGTTGATCTCAATGCCCAAGGAGTCGGCGATGGGACCGAAGGGGTTGGTGGCCCCCTGATGGAGATAGCTGCAGCCCAAATCGAACCACACGCCCGGCGCAATCTCTTCCGAGTAGGCCCGGCCGCCGATCCGGTGCGATCCTTCCACCACGCGGTAACTCAGGCCCAACAGCGCCAGCTCCTTAGCGGCCGATAGACCTGCCGCGCCGGCACCGATGATAATGACGTCCACGTCCGCAACCAGATCCGATGACATATAACTTTCTCCAAAGACGGAATAGGCGCCAGCCTATGACTGGCCCGACAGGCGGTCAATCTCGGGGTTCAATCTTGATCCCTGCGATAAATGCCTCGCTGGATCGAACCCGATTAGAGCAACTGGTGAAAAACCGCCCAAGACCCGGATAACACCGGCATCTTTCCTTTGAATGAGGAAACAAAATCAAGAACGGGCGTTTTGTCGTTACTCGCTCGTATTGTGCCTACCGATCACCTGGTAGTGGAGCCGAACCTGGGGTTTGCTACGCAGGGGCTCTAGTTGCTCTAGCACCTTTTGACGGCCATCGTGACCATGCCAATCTTCCCGGCTATCGCCCTTTTTAAAAAAGGAGATGCCGATTACTTCATAGGTGTCAGGATTGGTGATCCAATAGGTATGCCGGGTTTGACCCGAATCCGTCATAGCCTGACCAAAGCCCTGCACCATAATTTCCCTGGCCATTTCATAGTCTTGAGGGTTGAATTCGTTAATATAAACGGCCACCGCATCGCCATCACTGGGCTCGTAACTCTGCGCGGCAAGCGAGCCGGCACCCAACATAACCGCGGCGGGCAACATAAACCGAAAAAGATATCTCATCATGATACATCATCCTTTTTGTGGAATTCTGAATCCTGAAGCCCATTGAAGCACGGCCCGACATGTCGGGCCAGGTCGTCCCATGAGTCGCTTATAGTGCCGTTCTTTTGGTATTGTCCTCAACATCTCCGGCAAATGGAAAGAAGTCCCAATGCCCAAACGTCACATTATCGAGGGCAAGCCGGCCCTGATCGTCATCGACATCCAAGAAAACGATTTCGTGAAGGACCCGGCCACCAGTGCCATTCCCGCTATGCCCGGCTATTTGGAGCGGATCACCAAGACCAAGGCGCTGATTGAAGCGGCCCGCGCGGCGGGTGTGCCGGTGATTTTCGTGAAGGAGGTGCACCGCCCCGATCTCGTGGATTTCGGCCGGGAACTAGACGGCAGCGAGGACGTCCACTGCATTGAGTCCGACCCCCTAACCGATTACGCCAAGGCCATGGAACCTCAACCGACGGACTATTTCATCGCCAAGCGCCGTTATTCCTGTTTCTTCGGTACGGACTTGGAAATCCTGCTCAAAGGTCTGAAGGCGGAGACCTTGATCCTCACCGGCGCCCTCACCGACGTTTGCGTTCACTACACCTTCGTAGACGGGCACCAGCGGGACTATTACTGTCGCGTGGTGGAAGACTGCGTCGCCGGCTCGAGCCGACGGGCCCAGGACGGTGCTCTGGAAGCTATGGAGTATCTACAAACAGGCGCCCGGCGCAGCCTTGAGGAGATGCTGGCGGCATTCCGCGACCGTGCCGGCCAGGCCAATTCTTCCGCCGCTGAATAAGCACGCAAAGAGCTAATGCTACTGGCCAGGCAGGCCCAGTCGCGTCCGAGCGAAGTCTATGGCAATCGAGATGGATTGTTCCCCATGCATACGCTCCGGGTTCAAGCAACATTCCAGCCAAAGGCCGTCGGCAATGGCGATGATGCCGTTGGCAATTTCTCCCAAGTCATCGCGGGGACCAAGGTGCCGTTCCATAACCGCGACGAAGTGGTCTTGAAAAGCATCGTAGGTGGATTTTTGGATCGCAGCGATTTCCGGCTGGGTCATCACCAAGCCCCAAAAGGCCACCATCACCCGCATTTGCTGAGGGTCCTGCAAATCGTCGGGGAAAAAAGCACGGACGGAAGCTGCCAGATCGGCGCCTAAATCGGACGGCAAAGCGGGCTGGCCAGCCCGCCCCTCATCTTCAATCGCCACCGCCATGCGATCCAGGGCATCCTGATTGATTTGCCGATAGGCTTCGACGAAAAGCGCATCCTTGCTGTCAAAATGATGCCGGACCAATCCAGCGGTCACCTGGGCTCGTTCGGCCACTCGCCGCAGGGAAGTGCCTTGATAGCCGTAGTCCGCCAGGCACGACAGCAAGGCCTTCACCAAGCGAATTCGCCCTTGCGGTTCTTGCTCCCGCGGATTTTTATCTTCTGCTTTTTGCGCAGAGGCCATTTTGCCCATCGTCGTCGAAAAACAATTCATGGAAACTGCCACAGCCCCCTTGACTATACAAGTGTATAGTCGCTATACAGCCGGACAGCTTTTCAGGAGACCGGCGATGATCAAACAGTTCGACAGCAACACCGCTCTTTTGCTCATTGATGTGCAAAAGGGGGTGAACGACACGGCCTATTATGGCGGGCCCACGGGGCGCCGCAATAACCCCGAGGCCGAGGACCGGATCGCCAGCCTGTTGGCCGAGTGGCGCGAGACGGGGCGTCGGGTGGCCTTTACCCGGCACGACTCCCGCGAGGACGGCTCGCCCCTGAAACTCTCGCTGGAGAGCGGCCAGCAACTGCCAGGACTGGAGCCCGCCCCCGGCGATATCGTCGTGGATAAAGACGTGAACAGCGGCTTTATCGGGACGTCGCTAGAGTTGGACCTCCGTCGCGCCGGCATTCAGCGCCTGGTGGTCGCCGGCTTTTTCACCAATGTCTGTGTGGAGACCACTGTGCGCATGGCGGGTAATATGGGCTTTGACACCTATCTCGTGCATGACGCCTGTGCCACCATGAACCGGGTCGGTTTGGACGGTACCGACTATGACGCCCAATTGGTGCACGATATGTCCGTGGCCGGCCTCAACGGTGAATTCTGTACAGCCATTTCTTGCGACGACGCCATGAGCCTTTGCCACGGCAACGCGAATCACCTGGATCGGGTTCAGGGCAACGAATAAACGGGGACCTTTAACTAAAAAGGGACACTAAAAAATGTACGGCCTTTCCTCCATGACCGCACCCTTGAAGCGGGTTGCGCTGCGCCGCCCGGGACCGGCTATGTTATCCGCCGATCCGCAAAAGTGGCACTACGGACCAACTTTCGATCCGCAGAGGATCGGCGCCATTCACGACACCTTTGCAGGTCTTTTGGAAAAAGCCGGGGTGGAGACCCTTTGGATGAGCGGCGATGACCAAGGCTTCGCCGATGCGGTTTTTACTTATGACGCCTCGTTGATGACCCGGAAGGGCGCAATTCTGTTGTCTCCCGGCAAGCTTTTGAGGGCGGGCGAACAGGACTTGCACCGCCGCTTTTACGATGAGCATCAAATCGCCATCGTCGGCGAGATCACCGGCGACGGCCGGGCCGAAGGGGGGGACACCCTCTGGGTTGATGACACCACCCTGGCGGTGGGCCGCGGGGTCCGCACCAACCAAGCGGGCATCGATCAGCTCTCCCAGATCCTGGGCGCGCAGGGCGTGCAGGTCCTCGCCTATGACCTACCTCTCTATCAAGGCGAGGCTGCCTGTTTGCACCTTATGTCCATCATCAGTCCGGTTGCCGAGAAGACTGCGCTGATCTATGCACCCTTGATGCCCGTCGCTTTTTGGCAGTTACTGAAGGATAAGGGCTACCGCCTGTTGGAAGCCCCGATCGATGAGTTCGAGGCCAGCGGCGGGCTCAACCTAAACGTCCTGGCCGTGGCGCCCGGCCACTGCATCATGATCGACGGCTATCCGCAAACCCGGGCTCTGATGGAATCCGCCGGTGTCGAGGTACAGGTTTTCGAGGGCACGGCCCTGTGCGTTGCCTGCGAAGGCGGCCCAACCTGCATGACCCGTCCAATCTTGCGAGGGTGAAAAAGCCGATCATCACCCTTAAGATCTTACGGCTGTTGGTCAAAGAGAGGCTTTAGTGAAGAAAAACGCAAAGGGCACGGGCCTGGTCAGCGACGAACGATACTTTTGGCTCGAGCTCGGGTCCTTCCTGCCATTGGGCCGCTACGACCAGCCTTATCCGGCCATGGACAGCCCCGATGGCAAGCGCCGCATCCTCAACCTCATCCGTGCCAGCGGCATTGAAAAGCAACTCACCCCCATCGAGCCGCGCCTGGCCAGTGAAGAGGAGCTGCTGCGCTTTCATACCCGCGATTACCTAGAGCTGGTCAAGAAGATCAGCGCCACCACGGGCGGATCGGTGGGCGAAGCCACCGCCATCTGCACCGGCGGTTACGACATTGCCCGCTTGGCCGCCGGAGGCTGCATGGCCGCCTTTGATGCGGTACTGACGGGTGACGTGGAGAACGCCTTCGCCCTAGTACGCCCCTGTGGCCATCACGCGGAAAAGAACCGGGCTCGGGGCTTTGCCGTCTTCGGCAATCTTGTGGTCGCCATTAAAGACGCTAAGGAGCGCCACGGCCTGGGCCGTGTGGCGGTCATCGATTGGGACGTTCACCACGGCAATGGGACCCAGTGGGGCTTTTACGACGACCCCTCGGTGCTCACCATCTCGATACATCAGAATGGGCTTTACCCGATGGATAGCGGCTTTCTGGATGAAAATGGCGAGGGACCGGGAGAAGGCTATAATATCAATGTGCCCCTGCCCGCGGGCAGCGGTCACGGCGCCTATATGGAAGCCATGGCCACCGTGGTCGCACCGGCCTTACAGGCCTTTCGCCCTGAGCTGATCGCCGTCGCCTGCGGCTTTGATGCCTGTGCCTTTGACCAGTTGGGCCGCATGCTGTGCCACAGTGACACCTACCGGGACATGACCGCCCTGATCAAAGGGGAAGCTCAAGCGCTTTGTGACGGGCGCTTGGTGCTCTGCTTGGAAGGGGGCTATGCGCCGGTTTATATGCCCTACTGCGGGCTGGCGACGCTTGAAAGCCTGGCAGGCCTGCGCACCGAGGTTACCGACGGCAAGCTCAAACGTCTGCAGAGCATGCCCGGCCAAGAACTTCTGCCCGCGCAAGCCGAGGTTATTAAAATGGCCGCTCAAATGGTCACAAAAATAGACAGCGGCAACGGTCTGCGAGATGGCTCCTAACCTGTCCCGTAAACCGCTCCGCTGTTTAAGGGCTGCATCCATCGGCCCAATCGACCGACTGAACCAGCGGCCTGGCCGCGTTAGCTAATGTGAAGACCTCGTGCGGTCAGGGGGTTGGTGACCTGATGAGCGCTGGGCCGTGCCATGATCGACGGGCATTTGTCCCGCGGCTCCAAATAGCACTTGGCGACCGGGCGCTGATGGTTACGGGCAGGTCGGACACGTTGCAGTAACCTGGCGTGCCGCGCCAAAGGGTAATCCGTGTCAATGGCCGGGTCCCAATGATTTAATGTATATCTCCACATAGCTTCGCTCCTTTCCTTGAAAGAGCGGTGGAGGCATTTCCACCGTGCCTTACATGTGGCACGCGGCTATGAACCAACCCTGTCAGGAAGGTTACAGGGTGTTAAGAAAGATCGGGTGACGGATGCGCCGCCCTCACCCCGGAAATGGCTCCCGCCAGGCCGGCAGTTCCATCAGGCCGCTATGCCATCGCTCGATGTTATGAAACCCGTCCAGGGGTAACTCGGCCGGCTCGGCCGTGGGCAGCATGGCGGCTACAGCAAAGTCAGCCACGCTAAGGCTGTCGCCCACCAAGTAAGTACGGCCCTGCAAGTGCCCGTCTAAAATCCCGGCAAACTTTTTGAAATGATCCGTGGCTTCGGCCACCGCCATCTTATCGGTCTCGCCCAGGCCGAAGGTCGGCTTGAAGAAATTTTCAAACAGCAGGGTGCCCCCATAAACGGAGAAGTGGACGGCATCCCACATGAACCAGCGTAACACATCAATCTGCCGCTCATCTTGCGGCCATAGCTCAGACTCGGCTCTTTGCGCCAGGAGACTCATAATGGCATTGGACTCCCAAAGACTGGTTTCGCCGTCCCTTAAGGCCGGTACCCGGCCATTTGGATTGATCGCTAGAAAGTCGGGCTTTTGCTGATCCCCCGCAGCCAGATCCACACGGACATAGTCCACCGGCAATTCTAAATGCTTGGCAACGGCACAAGCTTTGCGCGCATTGGGTGTTTCGTAATAGTAGAGCTTCATGGCGGATCTCCAAACGGTCGGTTTGAGTGCTGGTCCAATTTGTCAGGCGGCAAAATATGTTCAAGAACATATTTTCAAAGAGGTTATAGTTGGAAAGCCATCCGCTGGGACCCTTGGAGAAGCGTGACCATGCCCTATCGCCCCGATCATAAAGAAAAGACTCGTCTGCGCATTATCGATGCGGCCCGGCGCCTCTTTAACCGGCACGGCTTTGAGGGCGTGTCCATCGATCAGATCATGGCCGAGGCGGGCCTGACCCGAGGCGGCTTTTATCACCACTTCGCCACCAAGGACGAACTCTTTAGCGAGGCCGTAGCCTGTTACAGCCGTTGCAACCCGCCCGAGGCCTGGCTGGGCAACGACCCTCAAGTGGGCTCACCCGAGGAACACTTGGCCCGGCAGATCCTCACCGCCTATCTCTCTGAGCAACACCTAAGCAGTCTGGATCACCAATGCCCCATGATCGCCCTGCCATCGGACGTAGCCCGCTCCGGGCCGGCTGTCCGCAAGGCTTATCAAAAGCTGCTCGAGGGGATGATCGGCATTTTCCAGTCGGGTAGCAAAGCGCAAGAAAACAACCCACGCGGAACTGCACTTGCCATAACCACCCTTTGTGTCGGCGGCATGGTGCTTGCCCGTACCATTGAGGACCCAGCTTTGCAGACGGAGATCCGCGAAACGGCACGCGATCTAGCCCTTTCCCTCGGTGGTTTGGATGGGCGTGAGGCAGAGACCGCCGAGAACATACGATAAGGCAGACGCCCGAATCCGATGAGTTCGGACCGGCATTGCCCACATCCCTTCTTTCCTGCCGAACGGAATAGGCTTTGCTCTTTCCTGGTTTCAAAATTGGCTGCCTTCGATTGACACTCTATTTTATAGAATTGTACTCTGCAAAACAGAGTAAAACCGAAAATGACCTGGAAAGGGTACCACGGTGGCCGATCTTCACATCACCAATGGGGATGGGGCGGCAAATCTCCTGAAGGAAAGCGCCCTTGCTGGCGACGTTCTGCCGTGGCGGGACCCCATGCACCATGGGCCTTTCCCCGCCGGATCGGATCTGAACGAGGTGAGCGACCTTCGCGCCGACTATCTGGCCGGTCCTGGCCTGGATTCGGCCCAAGCCCGGCGGGACTTTCGTTTGCGCAATGACCATCTGCGGGCTGCTGGAAAGTACCAAAGAGTGGTGCTTTGGTTCGAACACGACCTGTTGGATCAGCTTCAAATCCTGCAGATCCTGGATTGGTTTGCAGAAGCACCCCTTGAAGAAACGTCCTTGGACATGATTTGCATCAATAAATTTAAGGGCATCTCTCCTTTTCGTGGTTTGGGTCAACTAGACGCCTATCAATTGGCAAGCTTGTGGGATCACCGACACCCGGTCACCTCGCTCCAAACGGCCCTGGCCCGGCGAGCTTGGGCAGCCTTCCGATCTCCAAACCCTCGTATTTTGGAAGGCCTTCTTATGGAGGATCTTTCCCCCCTGCCCTTCTTGAAAGCCGCCCTCGTCCGCCATCTGGAAGACTTTCCCGAGACAACGACTGGATTGACCCGAACGGAAAGCCAGATCTTAAACTTGGTTGCCGCCGGTCATTCGGACCCGGTGGACATTTTCATGGCGAACATGGATTTTGAGGATGCGCTTTTCATTGGAGATTGGCGCAGCTACCACCACATCGCGGCGCTCTGCGCGGGTGAAGAGCCTCTGCTGACCTGCGCCGACGGGACACCCTTTTTCTATCCGCCCCTGGAGCAGCGGGGCTGCGAGGCCTTTCGGGAGCAGGTCATCTATCTGACCGATAAGGGCCAAAGCATCTTGGCCGGGAAGCGGTCCGCCTTTGATTTGATGCAGCGAGACAACTGGTTGGGGGGTGTGCATCTAAAAAGCGGAATGCCCTTGTGGACCTGGCATGCCGACCAAGGGCACCTTCATTTGAGAAGGGTGTAAGAGGTGTCCCCTCTTTCTAGATTAAATCCTCTCTTTCACCAACCCGTGCGCACCCGTTTGGCTGTCTTGTTGTGGCGCGAACCTCAAAGCTTTTCCGAATTGAAATCCCAACTAGGCCTCACCGATGGCAACTTGGATGCCCACCTAAGAAAGCTCAGCGCTGCCGGCTACCTTCACAGCCGAATGGTGACCGCTGGCCGTCCCCACACGCTCTATCAGCTCTCAGAGAGTGGCACCGAGGCTTTTGAAAAATATCGCACGACCCTGCAGCTGTTACTGGAATAGGGAAAACGACGGGACATCAAAGGGCAGGCCTGCCTCGGTTAGGCGCCAGAACTTGGATTTCAGCTTTCGTCAGTTCCATGGATGCCTCCCGGTCAATTGCCCTTGCAGGATAACAGCTTCTGTCCATGATGTCCTTGGTGAGTTTTCAATCAGCCGATGGGGATAAACCGAAACCATGACACCTGAAACCTACGCCCGCCTGGATGCCATTGATATCGCCACCGAGATTCGCGCGGGACGGGCCTCCTGGCAGGAGGTGGCCGAAGTGGCGCTCCATGTCATCGACGCGCTGAACCCCAAGCTGAACGCCATGATCATGGACGATCGGGACCGGGCGATGAAGGCCGGCCCAGACGGCGACGGGGCCTCATCGCTGCACGGAGCGCCCTTCCTGCTCAAGGACGTAAACCAGACAACGGCCCATATGCCAACGACCTATAGCTGCGCCTTTTTTGCCGACGCCAAGCCGTCAGAGGACAGCACCCTGGTTCGCCGCTGGCGGGACGCGGGCTTGATCATCCTGGGCAAGGCCAATACACCCGAGTTTGCCGAGGATTTCGTCACCGAACCCACCTTCCGAGGCGCCACCCTCAATCCGTGGAACATCGACCGCACCGTCGGCGGTTCGTCGGGCGGGGCCGGCTCGGCCGTTGCCGCGGGCCTGGTGCCCTTTGCCCATGGCACAGACCTTGGCGGGTCGATCCGAATACCCGCGGCCTGTTGCGGCGTTTTCGGCTTAAAGCCCAGTGCCGGTTTGATGCCCAACGGCCCGGCGCTCGAGCACATAGCGCTTGGCCTCAACTCCGACCACGTGCTCAGCCGCTCGGTCCGGGACAGCGCCGCCGCCCTCGACGCCGGCTGCGGACCCGAGCCGGGCCAACGCTATCCGGTTCGCCCCCGCGTGCCGTCCTACTTGACCGCGCTCGACCAACCGCCTTCGTCCCTGGCAATTGGCCTCGCCTTGGAGCCGCCGGGCGCCGGTGCCGTCGACGACGAGATGGCCGCTGCGGCAGAGCGTCTCGCGCGCTTGCTCGAGGGCCTGGGCCATCGGGTTCAAAGCCTCACCCTTCCCAAGATCGTACCTGATGGGGATTGGTACGAGCTCTTGTGGATCTTTGACATCGCAACGGAAATGCGCGCCCAAACACGCGCGCTTGGCTGCGCACCGCGCCCCGAAGAGTTGGAAGCCTTTACCCGCCACGCCCTTACCCGCGCGGCCAACTGCACGGGTCAGGAGCTCTACGATGCCCAGCGCGCCCTGCATGCCAACGCGGTCGCCCTAGACCGTGCGCAAGAGCCTTTCGACCTGCTCATCACCCCGGCCCTGGGGTCCGACCCGGTCCCGCTGGGCAGTATAGATGCCCGCTCGCTCGACTTCGACTATTGGACCTGGGCCGCGAAAGGCTACGGCTTTGCGCCCTTTTCCATTCCCTTTAACATCACCGGCCAGCCCGCCGCCTCCCTGCCGGTCGAAACCTCAAAAGCGGGTCTGCCGTTGGCGGTTCAAATCGCCGCCGCCAAAGGTGATGATCACCTCCTCTTGGCCTTGGCGCACCAAATTGAGGCCAAAACCGGATGGCGCGACAATCACCCGCCCCTCTGGGCCGGCAATCTCTAACCCGGTTTGACGAAGCGATTTTTTGGGATCACGGCAATCGGCGTCAACTCAACCAGAAAGTCGGGATGCCCCAAGCCGGCCACCATTACGGAGGTGGAGACCGGTGCACGTGCTCCCGCCAAATATTCCAAACGCACGGCTTGAATGGCACTCAATTGGGATCGCTCGGTGAAGTAAGTCGTGATTGAGACGATGTCCGATAGCTCGCCGCCTGCGGCCCGCAGCAAGGCCCGGATGTTCTCAAAACACTGGCGGGTCTGGGCCGTGATGTCCCCCTTGCCCACGATGTTTTCGTCGCTATCCCAGGCCACCTGGCCAGTCAGGTGGACCGCTACACCGTCGGGCTGGATAGCCGCCATCTGAAAGCCTCTGCCCCGAGATTTCCAGACCGATTCAATTTCATAGCCTTTGGGCATCGTTGCCTCCCACTTATTTAGACCGCACGCTCGCGCAACGGCGTTCTATCGAAACGAGGCTCTACCGTAACGAGGCCCGGGGAATTTTCTTTTCCGGATCGATAAAGGGCATGCTGGTGAATTCCAAACCCCTTAATCCCTCGGCCGTTTCAACGTGAAAATCGCCGGCGGCATGGGCATGAACCGTTTCGATCAAGGCAAAGGCAATATTGCGATCAAGCCGTGGGGAATGTACGGCCGATGTCACCACGCCGACATTGATCCCGCCTTTGAGGACCGGCCAACGGTGCTCGTTGTTTTTCTGCAAAGGCAAACCATCCAAAAATGCGCCCCGTTGGGTGCGGCGCGGTCCCTCTTCCGCGATCTTCAGCAGGGCCTGCCGGCCGATGAAGTCTCCTTTATCGAAAGAAACCCGAGGACCCAGGCCCACTTCAAAAGGGTTCTCAGCCGTGGTCAGGTCGCTACCATAGTCCAGCACGCCCCCTTCGATGCGCCGGATCCGGTTGGGCGAGCCCGGGGCTCAAGCCAAAGGGCGCCCCCACCGACAGGATATGGTTCCAAAGCTCTTTACCCCCGTGATCGCCAATCAGAAAAAGCTCGAAGCCGACCTCCGAGCTGTAGCCGGTCCGCGACAAAACGAATTGGCGACCGTCTAGCGTCACCCACATCCAGCGATAATAGCCCAGGTCTAGAACATCTTCGCCAAACAGGGCGGAAACCACCTTTGGCGAGGTCGGCCCTTGGATCTGCAGGGGATATACTGGCGGTGTTTCAATCGCCACATCCATGCCGGCAAAAACCGCCACCCCCTTGGCCCACATGTAAACATCGCCATCGGCACAGCAGATCCAAAAGCGATCCGCGGCAATACGCAGCATCACCGGATCGTTCAAAAGCCCACCATCTTGATTGCAGAGAAAGATGTAGCGGCACTGCCCAACGGCCATCTTGGCGATCGGGCGCGGTGTCAAAAGCTCCATAAAGGCCACAGCATCCGACCCGGAAATTTCGATCACCCGTTGAACCGCCACGTCCCACAGGCCGGCGCGCTCGATCGTATTCCAATATTCGTTGACCGGTGTGTCATAACCAACCGGCATCCACATGCCATTATAAGGATGAAATTCGTTGGCACCGGATGCTATGGTCGCCTCGAAAAAGGGCGACTTGCGAATACGCGGGTTCAGTCCATGAGCTTTCATGTCTCGTCCAAGGCCTCGGTTTCTCTGATCGTTGTTCGGTGCATAAGGCGCGGGCTGCCGTTCAGGTCATAAGCCGTACCCGCATGCAAGACCCGCCGGTTGTCCCATAACACGGCATCTCCCTTACGCCATCGATGACGGTATTGAAAGCGTTCAGCGCAGGCGTGAGCCGTCAGCTTTTGGATGAAACGGGCTGCGGCCGGTCGTTCCCAACCGACAATCCCGGTGCTGACTTGGTTGCCGAAGGATAGGGCCTTTCGTCCGGTAAGGGGGTGCCGACGCACCAGGGGATGAACGACCTCTAGATCCGGTTCGTCATAGCGACTTGCGTCACTGCCGGCCAATTCCTGCCGGGCCAGCCAAGCCCGCACCCCTGCATCCGAGTTGATCACCCTCAAGCCGTCACACCTGGCTTGTTCGTCGGCCGGCAATGCCGCGTAGGCGCTGTACATGCAGGCAAAAAGCGTATCCCCGCCCCGATCCGGCACCGAAAGGGCATAAAGCAACGACGCCCGGGAGGGAATCGGGCGGTGGATATGGTCGCTGTGCCATTCCAACTCGCCGCCTTCCGCCGCGGGGGAAAAAGTGACCGGTTGGTCGCCCGTGTTGCCGACCACCAAAATCTCGGGCGCATCGTCCAATCGGGCGTCGCGAACGGTGGTGGGCTCCAAAAAGCCGAAGCACCGGGAAAACTCGATCTGCTGCGCCGGCGTGATGTCCTGATCGGGAAAGATCAGCACGCCATAATGCTCCAACGCCCGCTCCAGCTCATCCAGCGCTTTGGGATCAGGCGGAAGCGCAAGATCAACCCCCGTCACGGCGGCCCCAATAGGCGCGTCACAGGGCAAGAAGTTTGGCTGCGGCATGGGCGCTTCCCTCACGTAGCGAGAGGCTCAGGTTAGGCAAGAGATGAAGAGCACAACTGGACTGGTTCTGAGTAGTCCCGCTTTCTTATCCGCCATCGGTCAGTCTTTCCAGAAGCTGTCACTGTAAGCTGGCAGGGCCTCCACCATGTGAAGGGAGGTAATGGCGCGCTTTTGCAGACCCACTAAATAGGCTGCGAAGTTATGCAAGCTGCGGCCCTTGCGCTTGGCCTTGATCTCCACCATGACCATGACCTGGCCCGGTTGGATGGTGAGAATTTGCGTGATGGTCACCACCGGCCTTACCGAGGCCACATCCATGGCGCGGATGTTGTCCATAAAGGCCGCGCGCCCATTCAAATGGGTGACACCGCCATCGGCAGCGGTGATGTAACTCTGGAGGTCCTCAGCCAGGCAGCGGCTCATTTTCTCCAGATCCGCCTTGCAAAAGGCCGCGATCAGATCTCTGACCACGCTTTCGTCAGCCTCGTTTTCGGATCTACTTGTCACCGGACCTTCTCAAAATCTAGGACACGGGAGATTTCGGCTGCCTTAAATCCTGCCCCTTATGCCGTCTCTTCCTTGCGTCCCTCATCCCGTCCTTGCACTTTCTCGCGCATGCGCTCGATCACCACATAGAGCACGGGGACCAGGATCAAGCTCAGGAAGGTGGCGGCGATCATACCCCCGAAGACGGCGGTGCCTAGGGAATGGCGAGCGTTGGAGCCAGCGCCCGAGGCGACGACCAGAGGCAGCACCCCAAAGATAAAGGCAAAAGCCGTCATCAAGATGGGCCGCAGCCGCACCCGGGCAGCCTCCATGGCCGCCATCTCGATGCTCAGGCCCTCGGCCCGGCGGCGGCGGGCAAACTCGATGATCAGGATCGCGTTTTTACTGGCCAGCCCGATCAACATCACCAAACCAATTTGGCAATAGATGTCGTTTTCCAGGCCCCTGATCCACTGAGCGCCCAAGGCACCGAACATGGCCAGTGGCACGGCCAGCAGCACCATGAAAGGCATGATCCAGCTTTCATACTGGGCCGCCAGGAACAAAAAGACGAACAGCAAAGCCAAGGCAAAGACCAAGGGCGCCACGTTCCCGGCCTTGAGCTGCTGATAGGCATTACCCGTCCACTCATAGCCCATGGTCTCGGGCAGGATTTCATCCGCCAATTCCTCCATGGCCGCAATGGCCTGGCTGGAGCTGAAACCCGGTGCCTGGCCCCCATCGATGGAAGCAGAGCGGAAAAGGTTGTAGTGATTGATGGTGCGAGCGCCGATCTGCGCCTCGACCGTCGCCAAGGCGCTCAAGGGCACCATGCCCCCCTGATCGTTGCGCACATAGATCTTGCCGATGTCTTCCTTAACTGCACGCGCATGAGCGTCAGCTTGGAGATAAACCTGAAATACACGCCCGAATATATTGAAATCATTCACATAAAGGGCGCCGAGATAAACCTCCAAGGCTTCGAAGACATCGCCGATTGCCACGCCCTGGGAGAGGGCCTTGGTGCGGTCCAGATTGACGTAATACTGAGGCGTATCGGCCGCAAAGGGGCTGAAGAGGTGGGAAAGCTCGGGCCGGGCATTGCCCGCAGCCACCATCTCCTGGGTCACCGCCGACAATTCCAAGAGAGAGCCGCCGGTATAGTCCTGAAGCTCGAATTCAAAACCGCCCGTGGCCGACAGGCCCCGAATGGAGGGCGGATTAAATCCAATAACGATCGCATCGGGAATTTGCGCCACCTCGGCTTGGACCTTTTCCAAAATACCTGCTGCCGAGGTCTCGGGCGTGGTGCGCTGATCCCAAGGCGCCAGGACAGGGAAGATCGAAGCCACATTGGGCGCCGAGGTGTTGGAGATAAAGCTAAAGCCGGTGAAGGTGATGACGTTGGCCACGCCCGGCGTGTCATGCAGGATCTTGTCAACCTTAAGGGAGATCTCCTCCATGCGCCCGATGGAGGTACCCTCCGGCGCCTGCAGGGAAAAGATCAGATAGCCCTGATCCTCGTCGGGAATGAAGCCTGTGGGCACAATCTGGAACATGAAGTAGGTACCCACCAAGAGAGCGACAAAGGCCACTGCCACGATGTACCACAGCCGTGCCATCACCCCGACCGCACGTTCGTAAGCCGCGGTGAAGACTTCGAACATGCGATCGAAGGCACGGCTGAAACGATTCTTCATTCTGGCGCCCGCCGGCCGCAGGAAGACGCCGCAAAGGGCGGGACTGAGAGTCAGGGCGTTGATCGCGGAAATGCCCACCGCGCAGGCGATGGTAAGCGCGAATTGCTTATAAAGTTCCCCCGTCACGCCCGGTATGAAGGCCACCGGCACAAAAACCGCCATCAAAACCAGCGAGGTGGCGACGATCGGCCCGGTCACCTGGCCCATGGCGTTGCGCGCCGCCTCAAGCGGCGTCAGGTCCCCGTCCTCGAGGTGGCGGGAGACATTTTCCACCACCACGATGGCGTCATCCACCACCAAGCCCACCGCCAAGACAAGGCCGAAGAGGGTCAGGGTATTGATGGAAAAGCCCAGCACGTTCATCAAGGCAAAGGTGCCGATGAGGCAAACGGGAATGGTGATTGCCGGTATCAGCGTTGCCCTACCGCTCTGCAAGAACACCATGATCACCAGAAAGACCAGGCCGATGGCCTCGAGCAGGGTATAGAGCACCTCTTTGATGGAGGCCCGAACAAATTCGGTGGTGTCGTAAATAATGCGGTATTCCAGGCCCTCGGGGAAACGCTCCCCCAACTTGGCCATCTCGGCGCGGACGCCGTCCGCTAGGTCGATGGAATTGGCGCCGGCCAATTGAAAGACCCCCAGCCCGACGGTCGGCTTACCGTTCAGGTTGGACGAGGAAGTATAGAGTTGAGCCCCCAGTTCTACACGGGCCACGTCCTTCAGATAAACCACCGCCCCATCGCCGCCGGTCCGCACGATGATATTTTCAAACTCCTCCACAGTCGCCAAGCGGCCCAAGGTGGTCACGGTGTATTGGAACTTTTGTCCCTTGGGGGCCGGTGGTTGGCCGATGGAGCCGGCGGCCACCTGCTGGTTCTGCTCACTAACCGCATCGGCCACGTCACCGGCGGTCAGGCCCAAGTTGGCCAGCTTGTCCCGGTTCAGCCAAATTCTCATGGCGTAGGTGCGCTCGCCCCACACCGTGATGGTGCCCACTCCGGGAATGCGTTTTAAGGCATCGATGATGTTGATGCTGGCATAGTTGCTAATGAAAAGATCGTCGAAGCGCCCGTCGGGTGAGATCAGGTTGATGGCGATGGTCAGGTCGTTGGACTGCTTGGTAACCGAAATGCCCTGGCGGATCACCTCGTCGGGCAACTGGGCCTGGGCGATAGAGACCCGGTTTTGCACATCCACCGCAGCAATATCCAGATCGTAGCCTTCTTCGAAGGTCACAATGATATTGGAGGTGCCGTCATTGGAACTGGTGGAGGACATATAGACCATGCCCTCGACACCATTGATCTGCTCTTCAAGGACCGTGGTGACGCTGCCCTCCACAACATCGGCGCTGCCGCCGGTATAGGTTGAGCTGACCTGGACGGTGGGCGGGGCAATTTGAGGAAACTCGCCGGTCGGCAGGAGGGGTATGGAAACCGCGCCAGCCACCACAATAACGATCGCAATCACCGAAGCGAAAATCGGCCGCTGAATAAAGAAGTTACTGAACAAATTTGCCTCGCCGCGCCTGGCCTTCCTAACTAAAATTCAGCCGCCAAGACGCTTTGCGCTCTCCAAGGAACCTGGCGGATCACATGCCCCTAGACGATGGAGCTATCCTCCATCATGGCGATTTCTCTTTCCACCGCGATCAGCCGTTCATTCAGGCCATCCAAGTCGTGATTGGTCTTGCGCTGGGCCTCGGCAACCTGTTGGTCCTCGATTTCAAGTTTGTGGAGTCGGTCCTTTTGGGCCTCCTTATCCGAAGCACCGCTGTCGATGGCTTGGCGCGCTTCCGACATACGCTGCTTAAGATCGGATCTGGTTTTGGCTTGGGCGTCCTGTTCTGCTTCAAGTTTTTCGACCTGTGCCGCCAAGTCATTGAGCTGCTTGGTCAAGCCCTCCAGCATGGCACTCATGTGTCACCTCCCGCGGATTTTGGCCGCCCTTACCGGCAAAGCGTACCGGTTCTTGGCGTTCTTCTTGCGCAGACTATCCTATGTAGGCTGGATAATCACCCCCATAACATCAACTAATTAAGGCGGGCATTTAGGCACGGAGCCTTTGGTCTTCCATGACCTAAAAGGGCGGCCGAATTGGCCGCCCCTTAGTGTATCCTTAGGGTAAATGAGCTCTAGTTTTTACTTTTTGAGCGCATCCCTAATCTCAACAAGGATATCCTTCTCGCTGGGTCCTGGATCGGGTGCCGGCGCTTCCTCCTTTTTCTTCTCAGAGGCCTCCTTTACCCGATTAACCATTTTGACAAGCATAAAGACGACCCATGCAATAATGAGAAAGTTGATAACCGCCATGATGAAGTTTCCGTAGGCGAAAATAGCGGCCTCTTCCCCATCGGACAGTCGAATGCCGAGCCCGGAGAAATCGATCCCCCCTGTAAAAAGGCTGATGATGGGGGTAATCAGGTCATTGACTAAAGATGTAACGATTGCAGTAAAGGCTGCCCCAATGATAATACCGACAGCCATATCCATAACATTGCCTTTGGCAATGAAGTCCTGAAATTCTTTGAGCATAACAATCTCCCCTGCTGTTTTTTAGTTTTCTAAACGAAACAACTACAGTTTTCGCGCAGCTATTTCCTGGCCTTTGCGATCACAGTTTTTGTTTCGTCTTTGTCAATACTACGGGATTTTTCCGCTAGCAACAATTGACTCAATTTGGGTTGATTTAGGGATTGTGAATTCGGTCAAAAAAGCCAGGCTTGCCACGCTTTTCAAGGCCGGCTTACCTTGACCCGGAAGATTTGCGCATTGCGACCCGCCACCTGTCGCCCACCGAAGAGTTAAAAGCCAGGAGCCAATCAGATATGCCCCCGAAAGACCGCCAAAACCATCGCATGGGCTTCGATACCACGGCCATCCACCTGGGCCACGACCCGGCCGAAACGAAAGGCGCCCTAACGCCGCCGGTTTACATGACCTCGACCTACGCCTTTCCATCTACAGAGGAAGGGGCGGCGCTTTTTCGCGGTGAAGGCGATGGCTTCATCTACGGCCGCACGAAGAACCCGACCCAGGCATTGCTGGAAGAACGCCTGGCCGCCCTCGAGGAAGCTGAAGCAGGGATGGCGACAGCCTCGGGCATGGGCGCCATCACCACGACTTTTTGGTCGCTGCTTCAAGCCGGCGATCGAGTGATTATCGACCATACCCTCTACGGCTCCACCTTCGCCTTTTTCACGCAAGGCCTCCCTAAATTCGGGATCGAGACGGTACCCGTGGACTTGTCTCGCATCGACCTTTTAGAGCAAACGCTCGCTAAGGGCGCTCAAGCGGTCTATTTCGAAAGCCCGGCCAATCCCAACCTGCGGGTCCTGGACATCGCCGCCATCGCCGAGCAAGCTCACGCCGCGGGTGCCATGGTGGTGGTGGATAACACCTTCGCCACGCCTGCCCTGCAGCGGCCCATTTCTCTGGGTGCGGATCTGGTGGTCCATTCCGCCACCAAGTATCTGGGTGGCCATGGAGATCTCCTGGCCGGCTTGGTCCTAGGCCCGGCGGAGACCCTTAAGAAGATCCGCACTTTTGGCCTGCGCTTCATGACCGGCGCCACGATCTCGCCCTGGACGGCCTTTTTGGTGCTGCGCGGCCTTAAGACCTTGTCCTTGCGCATGGAGCGTCACTGCAGCACCGCCTTAGCCATCGCCGAGCTCTTGGCACGGCATCCGGCCGTGGATCGGGTCACCTATCCGGGCCTTGAGAAGTCACCCGATCACCTGCTGGCTACCCGGCAAATGTCCGGCTTCGGCGGTTTGGTGGCTTTTGAATTGAAAGGGGGCCTAAAGGCCGGCTTCCACTTCATGGATGCCTTGGAATTGGTAACCCGCGCCGTAAGCCTGGGCGATGCGGAAACCCTGGTCCAACACCCTGCCAGCATGACCCATTCCACCTACAGTCCTGAGGAGCGCGCCCAACACGGCATCGGCGACGGCCTGGTACGCCTCTCCGCCGGCCTGGAAAATCCCGAAGACATTCTGGAAGATATCGCCCAAGCGCTGGAGCAATGCAGCAAAACAGGATAACCGGCCGATGGAAATCCGCCCTCCTCCCCCAGCCGCGGCGCCACAGGACCTGTTAGGCCATAAAGAGTCTAAGATCGACCATTCAAAATCGCTAAGGTCCTAACAGCTGCGGCTTATCCCTATTGCCAAAGCAAAATCCGAAAAGACGCCTTGAATCGCAAAAACATAGCCGTGAAAATGAATCAGCTAGTGACTATGTGACCTATTAAGGCACAACGTGATTACGGACAGTGCAGAGGTTGTCGATGTGCAGAGGTTGTCGATGTAAGGTCTTGCATCGATCTATCATCTGAGGAACCGCAATGGATAAAGACGCCGTCCGTGACTTTTATGATGCCGACCCGGCCCGGGAGTGGGCACGTCTGGAAGCCTGCTGGTTGGAATATGCCATCACCCGCCGTTTCATCAAAAAGCACCTGCCCGCCGCGGCGGCACGCGTTCTTGACCTGGGCGGCGGCCCGGGCCGCTATGCCATTGACTTGGCCAAGATCGGTTGTCTGGTAGATCTGGCCGATCTCTCGCCGGCCAACATTGCCTATGCGACCAAAAAGGCCGCGGAAGCCTGCATTTCCCTTACCTCCGCGAAAGCAGCGGATGCCAGAAATCTTCAGCCATACAAAGAAGAATCTTACGACATGGTGCTATGCTTGGGGCCTCTCTATCACCTGCACAATGAGGCCGACCGAGCCAAGGTCGTCACCGAGTGTCTCAGAGTAGCCAAGCCGGGCGCCGTCTTGTTCTTCGGTTTCATTTCTCATTTGGCGCCCTATTACTACCTTCTCAAGACGCAGCCGGAGACCTTTCCAAAGAGATCCCCTTTTTTCCGGGACATTTTATACGACGGGCGTTACCAGGCACCGACCAAAGGCGACAGCTTTTTCACCGACGCCTACTTTATCGACCCTTTGGAAATTGAGCCCTTTATGTCTCGTTTTGGCCTACAGCCGATCGAGCTCTTCGGTGCCGAGAGCATCGCCGCACAATCGGAAAATCACTTGGCGGAGCTTGATGAAATCACAAAAAATCATTGGCTCGAGCACTTAGCGTCGCTGGCAACCCATCGGGCCGCGCTCTTAGCCTCAGAACATGTGATCTATGTGGGCCGAAAAACCTAAAGAAGGGCCTTGACCACTGCCGCATAGTGGCAAGTGGCCGCGGCAAGCACCAGCATATGCCAAGCCACCGTGTGATAGGGGCGCCGGTAGCTAAGGTGAAAGACCACGCCCAAGGTATAGAGCCCGCCGCCCAGCGCCAGCAAAATCAATACGGGAGTGGAGACACTTGCGAGCAATGGCTCCAGCACCAACAAAACCGCCCAGCCTTGTGCCAGGCAAAGAGCAACCGCAGTATTTTCGAATCGCCGAGGCATGAAAATCTTTTGTGCACAGCCAAGGACCGCGACGACCCAAACAGCGACAAGCAGACCCAATCCCCAGGGACCACCGATAACCATCAAGGCAAAGGGTGTATATGTCCCCGCAATCATGATGTAGATCGCCGCATGGTCAAGTCGGCGCAACCATTCTTTCGGCCTAGGTCGATGGATCAAGTGATAGGCGGCGGAAAAGCTAAAGGTCATGACCAGACCCACGCTGTAAACCGCGAGGCTGGCCAACAGGAACGGCGATCCCTCCATGCCGCCAAGCCAAAGCAGAACCAGCGCACCGATCCAACTGGCCAGGACCCCAATCAGGTGGACCATGCCGTCGACAATCTGCTCGCCGGTACTGTAGCGAGGAAACAACAGCGCGCCGGGATCAACCGGATTGGCTGGATTCAGTGTTTTGGAAGAGGATCCCATGTCCGCCAGGAAAACCTCACTTTGACGTGGTCCGTGCCGGGGCTGATCATCTCTGATAGCCCGATTTGCCGCGCATGACCAGGCTTAAGACTGTCACGTCACCCTGCCTAGTAGGTCCAGTGCTCCCCGTGGGGGCGGAGTTCCACCTCATTGCTCCAGGCCCCTTTTGGCTGCAGATGGGTCAGCCAATAAGCGTCGGCAACGTCTGCGGGATCGGCCAGACTGGTGCTCGCCGCTTTTTCCCCATAGATTTCATGCATGATCGGCACGTCCAGATCGCAATCCAGGCGGAAGTGGGCGATATGGACTCCGTCCCTGCCATAGGCTTTAGCCAAGCTTTGGGATAAGGCGCGCAAGCCGAATTTGCCGATGGCGTAGTGGGGATGGCTGGCCGAACCCCGATAGGCGGCGGTGGCACTGGAAAAAAACAAACTCCCCCGTCCCCGCGCCCGCATGGCCGGCAAGGCCCCCTTGGCCGCCGCCAGGGCTCCGACCACTTCCAAGCGGAAAACCGCTTCGAGCTGGTCATAGGTCATGTCCAAGGGATCACAGGGCGAAAAGTCACCGCGAACATTGTAAATGAGGACTTCAATCTCCCCCATGGCGTCGGCAACCTCACCCACGGCTCTCTCGATGGTCTCGGGCTGCCCGGCATCGGCGGCAAAAAACTGCGCCTTTGTATGAGCAGTCACCCGCCGGGCAGCCTCTATCGCCGCGCGACTGCCGGCCTGCGACCGGGAGATCAAAGCCAAATCAAAGCCCTCCCCCGCAAATTTAGCCGCCAAGGCTTTTCCCAGCCCCTCCCCGGCCCCCACGATGGCACAAACGGGTTTGGACATTTTTCTACTTCCCCTCAGCTTCGTCCCTCGAGCCCTGCCAGTTCATACTCGCTGGCGCCGGGGATGCGCATTTCGAAAACGGAGTCCACCACAGTATAGTCATAGTAGCCCATGCGAGCGATGGGCTTAATGCGGGGGATGTCCAGTTTGCCGTCGGGCGCGACCACTCCTTCGTCGATGTGGATGCGAACCACGGCACCGAAGACAACGTCCACCGTGCCCACGGGGCTGCGGCCCTCGAAGGTCTTAGTGGAGAGGTATTCGCACTCGAAATGGCAGGGGGATTCGGCCACTCGGGGGCCCGGTGCCTTCAGGCAGGCCGCTTTGCTGACACGGGCTCGGACGAACTCGTCTTCGCCCGCCGGCAAGGCCATGGCGGAGGTGTTGACCGCCTCGCGCAGCTCCCAAGTGGCCATGTTCCAGACGAAAAAGCCGGTCTCCTGCGCATTGACCACAGTATCCTTTACCCGGCCGCAGGCATGGCGGTTGGCGGCAAACATCACCAAGGGCGGATCGAAGGACAAATTCTGCCACTGACTAAACGGCGCCAGGTTGTCGATGCCCTCTTTAGACCGGGTAGACAGCCAGCCGATGGGCCGGGGTACGGTACAGCTCTTAAAAGGGTCATAGGGCAGCGGTCGATCACTGCTCCGCGGATCATAGTGCATGGATGTTTACCTCGGCTGATTCATCACACCATCGGTTGGGCTTCGATGATGGAAAATTCACTTTCGCTGGGATAAAGCTCCAAGGCCTCAAAACCGGCTTGGGCCAAAAGGGCCTCAATCTGGTCCCAGTCCCGCAGCCCGGTTTTTTGCAGCACCATAAGCTGAAGATCCGCCAGCTTGGCCGGATCGGGCCGGTTGGGGGGCAAGAGCATGGGCTCG
>JBCCHN010000064.1:0-27597 GCA_039028695.1 Pseudomonadota bacterium | reverse complement strand
GGAGTTGTTTTTTAATGGATGGTGACGGTGATCAGTGGATCCAATCCTGGGAAGGTGACGATGCCGGCGGGACCTGGGCCCATGTGAGCGGGACGGGGAAATACGCAGGCATGGAGAACAGCAAGGGCACTTGGACCCGTGGCGCTCGCTATGGCGACGAATTGAGCGTCACCAGCTGGAAGGGAACCTGCGGTTCGTGATTCGGAATCCTTTGGCCTAAGGGCTTGGCGGACCCAAAACAGAAAGGACCAGAGAGCGGTGGACGCGTCGGTCTCTCGCTGCGGAGGGGCCATTATGTCGTAACCGTCGATATGATGGTTCCCCCAAGGAAAAAATGTCCCCGCTGCGTTCGCTAAACTTCAGATGATGGAGTAAATTGACGAAGCGTCGTCTCGCCGCAATTCTGGTTGCCGATGAGTTCGGCTATGGGTGGCGACTTGGGGCCATCCGGCTGTTCCGATATCAGACGATCCTTCCCGAACAGACCCCTAGGAGCCTAACCTGTCAGGCAGCTGCAGAGTTATTCTGAAGACTTCGATACAACTCTGTACCTTCATGAGCATGCTGGTTGGCAGTATCCGTAGCAGCGGAGATTGATTCCAGGTTTGTGTTGATTTCACCAACAGCAGTTGAGGCAGATTGCATGCTCATGGAGATCTCTCGGGTCACCGATGTTTGTTCCTCAACCGCGCCCGCCACCGTGGATACGCTGGTTTCCACGGCCTCAACAGCGCCTTTGATACTCGATAGATGGTTTACGACGTCCTCTGAAATCGACTGCATTTCCGTGATCTCTGAGGAGATCTGGTTTGTTGCCGTAGCAACCTGATTGGCTAGCCCTTTGACTTCAGAGGCAACGACCGCAAAGCCTTTACCCGCTTCACCAGCCCGAGCCGATTCAATGGTGGCATTCAAGGCCAACAAGTTGATCTGACTGGCAATCTCCTGGATCACCTCGACAATCTTGTTCATCGATTGGGCGGCCTCGCTCAGCCGTTGGGTCGATTGATCGGCAATCACGGCCTCTTCCATCGCTCGCTTTACCTCACTTGTGGAAGATTGCATGGATTGAGCAATTTCTTGAACCGAGGCCTGAAATTCCTCGGCCGCTGAAGCAACGGACTGGACGGTCTCTAAGGTCTGATTTGATGCTGTTGCGGCATCCGCCGACTGTTGACTGGCGTCTCCTACAGCACCAAGGATCTTTTCCAGGTTATCGTCCACAAGCTTGCCGACCCGTTCAGATTCTTGCCTGTTCAAAACTTGTTGCGTAATGTCGATGGCGTATTTAACGACCTTGAAAGGCGTGCCATTCGGATCGAGAATTGGATTGTAAGACGCCTGAATCCAAATCTCTTTGCCGTTTTTACCAAATCGTCTGTACTCCTTAGCCTGAAATTCGCCGCGGGCTAAAGATTGCCAAAACTCTGCATACTCACTCGAAGCTGCTTCGGTAGGATCTACGAACATCCGGTGGTGTTCGCCAACAATTTCCTCACGCGTATAGCCAACCGCTCCGAGAAAATTTTCGTTGGCATCGACAATTGTGCCATCGAGTTCGAATGAGATCACGGCTTGCGATCTATTCATAGCGTCAACCTGGCCTTGATGATCCGCCGCTTTCAAGGTCTCGGCAGTTACGTCTGATGCATACTTTACGACTTTGACGACCTTGCCACTCTTGTCCATTACTGGGTTATAGGAAGCTTGAATCCATATTTCCCGCCCGCCCTTGGCAAATCGCTTGTATCTCTTGGCCTGAAACTCGCCACGGCCTAGGGCCTCCCAGAATTCCTTATATTCTGACGAGCTCTCATAACCTGGTTCTACGAACATGCTGTGATGGCGGCCTTGGACCTCGTCAAGGCTGTACCCCATTGCGTTAAGAAAATTCTGATTTGCGGTCAGGATGGTTCCGTCTACCTTGAACTGGATGACCGCTTGTGACCGGTCAAGAGCCGATAGGACAAACTCCATCTCTTGACGCGTTAAATTGCTGCCATGGGTGGACTCAGATGATTGCGCTTTTTTTGAATCGGAAAGACCAGAAAAGAAGCCAGACATGTCAGAATTATTCCTCACCGAATTTCTTTGAATTGGATCAGATTATTCTGAAAATGTTTAGTCACCCTTAACCATATGAACCTTCGAATGAGAAGCGAATTGTTTTAGAATTTCCACCGATGCTAAAATAATCGCCCAAATCGAGGCATCTCAACGAGGTAACCTCGTTTGGCTCGAAATTCTGTTAGCCCCATCGCTAACTCGTCATGATGGAGATTTTGGGCCAGTGCAGGAACGGGCTTAGGCTTGTCCTCTAGCCCCCCAAGAACAACTGCCCCACCTTGGGATTCTTCAGCAGGTCATCGCCCTTCCCGGCGATGGCAATCTCGCCGGAAACCATGACGTAGCCGATGTCGGCGAACTCCAGACCCTTTTTGGCGTTCTGTTCGACCATGATGATGGTCTTGCCGTCCCGGTGCTGTAGGTCGTGCAGGATCTCAAAGACCATGTCGATAAAGCGGGGCTCCAAGCCGATGGAGGGCTCGTCCACCAGCAAAACCTCCGGATCCATGACCAGGGCACGAGAGATCTCCAGGAGGCGCCGCTCACCGCCGGAGAGGACCTTGGCCGGGTGCTTACGCCGGGCGGCCAGGCGAGGGTACTTGTCGAACACGGCCTCGGCCGCCTTTTTTGCCTCGGCCGGCTTGTCCTTTAAAAATCCGCCCATCCAGAGATTTTCCTCCACCGTCATGCCAGGGAAAACCGACTTGTCCTGTAGGATATAGGCGATGCCCGCCTGGCTGAGCTTTTCATTGGGGGACAGCTTGGTGACGTCGGCCTTGTCAGAGCCATCACCGATGCGGATCGAACCGGCAAAGATGTTGTTAAAGCCGAAGATGGCGTGCAAAACCGTGGACTTGCCCGCGCCATTGGGGCCGATCAAACAGAGGGATTGGCGGCGGCCGACCCGTAGGTTGATGTTGTGAAGAATTTCCATCTTGCCATAGCCGGCGCGTAGGTCTTCGATGCTCACGTAAGGATCGTTGCCGGCCAACCCCTGCAGCTGCTCGACGGTGACTTCCTCGGCAATGGCCGCGGCTTGCCGAGTGACTTCTTCAACGGAGAGGACCGCGTCGACGGAGCCGCTGCCGTAGCCACTGATGCCCTTTTTATTTTCTTTCTCGTCCGGGCCGCTCATCAGTGGCCTCCCAAATAGGCGTCGATCACCTTCGGGTCGTTTTGAATCTCCTCGGCGCTTCCCGATGCCAAGAGCTCTCCATGGGCCAGGCAATAGATCGTCTCGGCCATGTTCATAATCACCCGCATGTTGTGCTCGATGATAAAGAGGGTGATGCCGAATTCGCTATTGGCCTTCACCAAACGGTCAATCAAACCGTTGATCAGGGTGGGATTAATGCCCGCTGTGGGTTCGTCCAGCAGCAGGACAGTGGGCTCGTTCATCAAGGCCATGGCAAATTCCAGCAGCTTTTGCTGGCCGAAAGACAAGGACCCTGAGCGTAGCAGGCGCTTCTCATAGAGTCCCACGAAATCGAGCAGATGCTCGGCCCGATCCCGCTCCGCCCGGCTGTTTCGGCCGAAGGCGTCCATAAAACGCATTTTGCGGTGGGGCAGGGAGATCAGCATATTCTCCACGCAATTCATGGCCCCGTAGATGCGGGTTTGCTGAAAGGTGCGCAGCAGGCCCAGGCGGGCAATCTCCGGGACCAGCAGTTTGGAAATCTCTTGTCCCTCAAATTTAATGGAACCCTCGTCGATGGGGTGATAACCGACGATGGAGTTAAAGAGCGTGGTCTTGCCCGAGCCGTTGGGGCCGATCAAGCCGGTGATGCCGCCCTTATCCACCGTCATGGAAATATCGCTGTTGGCCACCACCCCGCCGTAGGACTTGGAGACATGGCTGACTTCGATGATGGCGCTCATGACTTGGGCTCCGCGAGGGCTGCATCCTTTTGCTCGACGCGGATGCCGAACCATTCCGGCTTAACGTGCATCAGCCAGCCCATTAGGCCGTCCCGGAAGTAGACCACCGTGATCACGATCAAGGCGCCCAAGGCGACCCACTGCCAGCCCAAGAAATAGTTCCAGGTGACCTCCTTAAAGACGTGGAACAAGATGGCCCCTACGACCGGCCCCCACAGGGTACCCTTGCCGCCCAGCAGCACGCAAACGACCATGAAGATACCAAGGTTGATGGTCTGATAGGCGGTCTCCAAAGGCTCGAAGTGGATGAGCTGAAAGGCGGAGATGGCCCCCGCGATACCTACAAAAAAGGCCGACATGGCCCAGGTCACCAACTTGTAGCGCAGGGTGTGCAGGCCCATCGCCTCGGCCTTTTCCTCATCGTCGCGGATGGCGTTGATGGCCGCTCCGAAACGGGTGCCGTAAAGCCATTTCAAGAAAATGAACAGCACCACTCCGGTGCCGGCGAAGAGGTAGTAGATGAAAACCTTGGCGGTTTCGAAATCACCAGGAAAGACGGGCAGGGCAATGCCTTGGCCGCCGCCGACCCACTCCCAGTTGGAGACCAATTCGCCCGCGGCAATGGCCACCCCCAAGGTGCCGATGGCGAAATATGGTCCGCGCAGGCCAAAGAGGACATATCCCAAGACCAGTGCACTTAGGGCGCAAAAGAGCCCCGCGGCAATCGTGCCCAGCACCAGGCCGGTGAAGTATTGGGCGTCGGTAAAGGCATAGGTGCCCCCACCGGACGATCCGGTGTATTCCCCCACGTCGTAAACCAGCCCGATGGTGACGACCGCCGCCACGTACATGCCGGTGCCATAGAAAAAGATGTTGCCCAGGGAATTATAGCCCATCTGGCCGCCGGTCATGTCCCAACTCAGGGCCACGATGATCATCAGCCACAGGGTTGCCAACTGAGTTTTAAAGGCGGGAAAGATAAAGGGCGCCAGGACGGTAAGGGCGATGATGGCACCGTAAAATCCAAGCTTGCGGGGCGCTGAGGTCATGTGCTGCTCCCTATCGCAGAACCTGGCGCTGGCGCCGTTGTTGCGCCAGACGGTAAACCAAGACCATCAGCAGGAGAACCACCGCGATCGCTTGTTGATAGCCGATCCCGAAGATGTGGCTGCCGTACTGTTCTGCGGCCCCAATGCCAAGGCCCGCCGCGATCACCCCAGGTAGGTTCCCCAAGCCGGCCGCCGTCACGATCACGAAGGCTCGGATGGAGTAGGTGATGCCGTAGAAGGGCTGGATCACCCAAACCATGACGATGATGGCTCCGGCTGCACCGCAGATGGCCGAGTTCAAGGAAAAGGTAAAGGCGTAGACCTTTTCCGTATCGATGCCCAGGACTCTGGCCGCGCGGGCGTCTTGGGCGGTGGCCCTAATGGCCTGGCCCATGCGGCTGGACTTCATGAAAATCACTACACCGGCCGCCAGGGTCGCGGCCATGATCACGCCGATCAGTTTGGCGATGGGAATGTCAATGAGGCCGTTTGCGAAATATAGCGTGTCATACTCCAGCTTCAGGCTCTGGGTATCCGAGCCGAACAGCAGGTTCATGATTTGCGCCATCATGATGGCTAATCCAAAGGTGGCAAGTAAGGAGGTGAAAAGGTCCCGCTCAATGACTCGCGAAATGATCAGCTTATAACAAACCCATCCAATCCCCCACATGATGATAAAGGCCGCGGGCACGCCCAGCAGAGGATGCAGGCCCTGATGGGCCAACCACCAGGACGTATAGCCGCCAGCGATGACAAAGTCCCCCTGGGCCAGATTCTTCACATTCATTACGCCCCAGACCAGCGCCAATCCATAGGCGGCCAGCGCGAAGAGGGCGCCGATCATCACCCCGTCGATCACGATTTTTAGATTGACGATCGGGAAGTCTAACAACAACCCGATATTACTCATGATCTGATCCATGGGATCAGCCCCCCGCACTTTTTTTGGAGACGCTTTTTAGCGCCGCCACTGGCCGTTTGCGGCCTTTTTCGTTGGCCATTCAGGATGGCATGGCAAAGCCCAAAGAGACAACAACCGACAAGACCGGGTAATCACAACCCGGCCTTGTCGATTCTTTGCCGCTACTTGGCTTCCCGCGGCCAGTTCAGCTCGTGAGAGGCGAACTCGGAGGGAGCCACAACGTTGTACTCACCATCTTGAATTTGCCGCAGCACCATGGGCTTGGCGATGTTGTTGCCAGCCTCGGAGAACCTGATGCCGCCATAAAAGGTCTGCAAATCCGTCTCGGCGATGGCGTTGCGGACTGCTTCTTTATCAAGAGTGCCGGCCCGCTCGAAAGCATCCTTGAAGACATAGACTGCTGCCGAGGCTTGCGCCGTCTGATAGGGCACTTTCTTTTCCGCATATTCCGGGTAGGCGGCTTTGAATTCCTGTTCGTAGTTGGCCGCTGTTCCGAAAATTGGGTCTTCGTAGGTCAGCGTTTCGGCCCACTGGGTAGAGCAGAGGATGTCGTTAGCGAAGTCGCCAAAGTTTCCGGTGACATCGGCCGCTTCACAGTGGGTGACCGCGATCATCGGCGTGGAGATTTTTTGCTCGCCGATTTGGCGTACCGCCGTTGCCGCTCCCTTGGAGTGGCCCGAAACCACCAAGAGGTCCGGGTTGACCAGCTTGACCTTGGTCAAGATGGCGGACATGTCGGACAGGTCCCGTGGCAGCTTTTCGTCGATCACGACTTCCATGTTGTACTTGCTGGCGTCTTCCAGCACACCTTCACGGATGTCCAGCGAGAAGGGGTCGTTTTCCACTGCGATGGCGACCTTGACGCTGCTGGGGTCCTTGCCGCTTTTTTCAGCCATTTCGGCCGCTAGGGCGACCGCGGACGCCAGATACTGTTCCGATGTGGACAGTACGGCAAAAAGATACTTGTAGCCCTTGTTAAAGAGCGAACGCGAGGCACCTTCCGCCTCGACCATGGGGATCTGATATTTTTCCGTGACCGGCGCGATGGCCTTGGTCAAGCCCGAGGAATACGGGCCAAGCATGTATTGCACTTCGTCCTGATTGATCAGCCGCTCGGCCAGAGTGGCGCCGCGGTCGCCCTTGGACTCATCATCATAGTAGATGACTTCAAAGTTATAGCATTTGTCGCCGATTTGGACGCCGCCATTTTCGTCGATTTTCTGAATGGCGAATTCGTAGCCGTTTTTGGCGTGAACGCCATTGGTGGCATATTTGCCGGTCAGCGAGATCGCCGAACCGAGCGTGAGGGTCTCACATTCGGCCGCCGATGCGGTACTTGCGGTCGTTGTTGTAAGAACGCCTGTGGCGGTCATAAAAACGCCTGTGGCGATCGCCACGGCGGCAATTTTTGTTTTCATGTGCTTTCTCCCTTTGCAAAGCCGCGTGATGATAACCAAAAGAGGTTACATCCGGCAACCACTGCTGTCGCGCCGGTCAGAACTGCAACTTATATATTTTTATTTTAGTTCTGATTTGATCCAGGATTGAATCAGGATGAATTTTGACGTCATCCGGAATCGGCGGGAAGGCCATTACTTAAGTCGGTTGGGGCGGGCTCCTGCATAGTCAGGCTTTCCGCGTCCAGACGGCCTTTGTCCTCTTCCACCAATTCCAGGGTCAATTCCGTGCCGGTAATGGTGAAGTCAACATAAGTCCTCACAAACCGCAGTTGTCCGGCACCGATGGTGAAACTGAGAACATTACCCCGGTCGCTTTCTAGGAAGACCTCATAGCGGCCAGGCAGGGTGTCTTGGAAAAAAACCGTTGCATGCCTAGCGTGCCCAACGAGTTTTTGGTTGACGATAATGGCCGGCTCAAGGGCCATCAGCAAAGGCACATTCGTGCGATAAAAATAGATGCGGCCCTTACCGTCCTCCGGCTCCGGCAAACTGCCGTAGCTTTCCGTTATGGGGGGACCGACCGAGCAGGCACCGACCGTCAAGATTGCCAAAAGGGCACAGATTTTAGAGAGCAGACCAAGAGTGCGCATGATCCTAAAATCGCCGATTTGGCTTAAACAATTATTATCAGTTCTTATCGGGTCCTTATCGAGGTCTCATTAGGGGCATTTGCCCCAATTTTCTTTTTAAGGTGCCGCGCTTGATGGATGTCCACGGTCCGTCCGTCGCGTTTCCGGCCTATTAACTTTCAGACGGTATTGTTTCGCAGGTGCGAAATAGGCTTGCCGCCCCGGAAATCCTTGTCTAAAGTCTCGAATTGAGTTTGCTGCACTGCAGCAAGATATTGAAATATAAAAGAGAGATAGGTCTGGCGATGGAAGAACTGCACGGCTACTTTTTGGAAGATTTGACCCCGGGCATGACGGGGACTTTCGCAAAAACCGTCACCGAGGCGGATATAGTGCTTTTTGCCGGGGTTTCCGGTGATACCAACCCGGTGCACCTGAATGCCTCTTTCGCTGAACAGACCATGTTTAAGGGCCGAATTGCCCATGGCATGCTGTCGGCCAGCTTCATATCCACCGTCTTCGGCACGCAAATACCCGGGCCGGGTTGCATTTATTTGAGCCAGAACCTCAAATTCAAGGCCCCCGTGCGGATTGGCGACACGGTCGAGGCCAAGGTAACCGTCAAGGAAGTCATCGAAGAGAAAAAGCGTGTCATTTTCGAGACCGCTTGCACGGTTGAGGGCAAGGTGGTTTTGGACGGCGAAGCCAGCTTGATGGTCGATAAGCGGGCGGATTTGGCTGTTCAGACTCAAGCGGCTGAATAGCCATCCGAAGCACTGGCAAGGCTTCACGCAGTCCTCAAGGCTTCTGATTTACCGACAGTTTGGGCTTTCGGTGCCGTTAACCGCAAAAGAGGTTTGACGGAGCGGGCGCTTTTTGTGCACAACACGCCGGCGGAACACCCCCGAGCGGTTGCTGCACCTTGAAAGGTGCCTCATGTTTCTCGGGTTATGAAACCTGATCCTGTCACACTGATTCCCCCGTGGCGAAGGGCACGTTGATACTAGAGGGCACGTAAAGATGGGCGTTGATTACAAATCGACGATCTTCCTGCCGAGCGGCGATTTCCCCATGCGCGCCAACTTGGCGCAGCGGGAGCCGGAGATCCTGGCCCGCTGGGAAGAAATGGATCTGTTCAATTGCCTGCGCGAGGAATCCCGGGGCAGGGAAAAGTTCATTCTTCATGACGGGCCGCCCTATGCCAACGGCCACCTGCATATGGGCCATGCCCTTAATAAGATCCTCAAGGATGTCATTAACCGCTCGCAGCAGATGCTGGGCAAGGACGCCAACTACGTCCCTGGCTGGGACTGTCATGGCCTGCCCATCGAATGGAAAATCGAGGAAGAATACCGGGCGGCCGGCAAGAACAAAGACGATGTGCCGGTTTTGGATTTTCGCAAGGAATGTCGGGATTCTGCTCGTAAGTGGATCGGCATTCAGACCACCGAGTTCAAGCGCTTGGGAGTGATCGGGGATTGGAAGGATCCCTATACCACCATGGAATTCGCTTCCGAGGCTCAAATCGCTCGGGAAATCGGCAAGTTCCTCATGAATGGTGGCCTCTATCGGGGGGCCAAGCCTGTGCTCTGGTCGGTGGCGGAAAAAACCGCGCTGGCCGATGCTGAGGTGGAGTACCACGACCATACTTCGACCACGATCTGGGTGCGCTTTCCGGTGAGCCAGACCTCCCACGAAGAGCTGTCGGGGGCTTCAGTGGTCATCTGGACCACGACACCCTGGACCATCCCCGGCAACCGGGCCATCGCCTACCAGGCAGATGCGACCTATAGCCTGATCCAAGTCGATGGGGTTTCAGGTGACAGCCGGGCGAAGGTCGGTGAAAAGCTTTTGGTGGCGCAAGACCTTTTGCCGCAGGTCTTGTCCGACACGGGCATCACGGCCCATAGCCTCGTCGCCAAGTGGACCGGGACGGATCTTGCCGGCACCATAACTGCTCATCCTTTCCGCGGTGATGGCTACGACTTCGACGTGCCTCTGTTGCCCGGTGATTTTGTCACCATGGATCAGGGCACGGGTTTTGTGCACGTGGCGCCGGGCCATGGCGCGGATGACCATGACCTGGGTCAGGTTCATGGTCTGGAGATCCCCTTTACCGTGGACGGGGACGGCGCTTTTTTTCCCTATGTGCCTCTTTTTGCCGGCAAGGTTGTCTACAAGCCTGATGGCAAGCCCGGCGATGCCAATCCGGCCGTGGTTGCCGCCCTGGATGACCGGGGCGCCTTGTTGCAGCGGGGTAAACTGCGCCACAGCTACCCCCATTCCTGGCGCTCCAAGGCGCCGCTGATTTTCCGCAACACGCCGCAATGGTTCATCTCCATGGAGGCCAATGACCTGCGGGACAATGCGCTTAAGGGCATCGACGCCACACGCTTCGTGCCTAGGGCGGGGCGGGACCGGCTTCACGCCATGATCGACCAACGACCCGATTGGTGCGTATCCCGGCAGCGTCTATGGGGCGTGCCCCTGCCGATCTTCATCGAAAAGCAAACCGGCGAGATCCTGCGGGATCAGGACGTCTTGGACCGGGTGGCCGAGGCCTTCGAGGCCGAAGGCGGCGATGCCTGGTTTGCCAGCGATCCACAGCGCTTTTTGGGCAACAGCTATAAGGCCGAGGATTACGACCAGGTCACAGACGTGGTCGAAGTTTGGTTCGATTCCGGCTCGACCCATGCCTTCGTGTTGGAAGAGCGGCCCGAACTTCACTGGCCCGCCGACCTCTATCTGGAGGGCTCGGACCAGCACAGAGGCTGGTTCCATAGTTCCTTGCTGGAATCTGCCGGCACCCGCGGTCGCGCCCCTTACAACGCCGTTTTGACCCATGGTTTTGTGTTGGATGAACAAGGCCGCAAGATGTCCAAGTCGATGGGCAATGTGGTGGCGCCCCAGGACATCATCTCCAAGCAAGGCGCCGATATCCTCAGGCTTTGGGTCGTGGCCTCCAACTATGAGGAGGATCTGCGCATCGGGCCCGAGATCCTGCGCTATCAATCCGATGCCTACCGTCGGCTTCGCAACACCTTGCGTTACCTGATCGGCAATTTGAATGGCTTCGAGGAAAACGAGCGCTTGGATTTTGACCAGATGCCCGAGTTGGAGCGCTGGGTGCTGCACCGTGTGTGGGAACTGGACGGCCTTGTGCGCCGCTGTATCGATGATTTTGATTTTCATCAGCTTTTCCAGGCGGTTCATAACTTTTGCGCTGTGGACCTTTCAGCCTTTTATTTCGATGTGCGCAAAGACTCTCTCTATTGCGATGCCCCCAGCACCTTGCGGCGGCGCGCCTCTCGGACGGTTCTGGACGAATTGTTCAACTGCTTGACCGCTTGGCTGGCGCCGATCCTCTGTTTCACTGCCGAGGAAGCCTGGTGGTGCCGCCATGGCCGGGAAGGATCCGATCGCGAGCCATCGGTTCACTTGCGGGTATTCCCCGATCTGCCGGCTCAGTGGCAAGACAGGGAGCTTGCCGCCAAATGGGCTAAGATCCGCAATGTTCGGCGCGCGGTCACTGGCGCTCTGGAGTTGGAGCGGGCGCAAAAGCGCCTGGGCTCCAGTTTGCAGGCCGCGCCGCAGGTCTTCATCGATTGGGACTTCGCAGCCCTATTGGACGGCATCGACATGGCCGAAACCACCATCACCTCTGACATCTCTTTCCAATCGGGGGCGGGCCCAGACGACGCCTTCCGCCTGGAGGATGTGGCGGGGGTTGCGGTGGTGGCCAAGCCGGCCGAGGGCGAGAAATGCCAACGCTGCTGGAAGATCCTGCCCGAGGTCGGCGCCAGCGCGGCAACGGCGGAGGTATGTGAGCGCTGCGCCGAGGCCATTGCCGCCCAGCGCCTAGCGGCGTCCTAAAGGCCTTGGGACGCGGTAAGATGATCGGCAACGGCTCAAAAGTGGCGATGATGACCCCATGATTGTCCGAGCCCTCGTGATCGCCCTTGTGGCCCTTGTCCTTGACCAGGCCACCAAGTGGTATGTGATGTATCACGTCATGGTACCGCCGCGCGAGATCATCGTAACGGGCTTTTTCAACCTGGTTTTGACCTTCAACAAAGGCATTTCCTTTGGCCTGTTCAGCGGAAACGCGGACTGGCAACCCTATATCCTCTCGGCCATCGCCGCCGTGATTTCGGTGGTACTATTGTTTTGGTTGAAGAGTCAGCCCACTAAAATCAATGGAATCGCAGTAGGCCTCATCGTCGGCGGAGCAATCGGCAATGTGATCGATCGCTTGCGCATAGGTGCCGTGGTGGATTTTCTCGATTTCCACTTGGCCAGCTATCATTGGCCAGCTTTTAATATTGCGGATGCGGCTATTTTCTGCGGCGTTGCTTTAATATTATTTGATGGCTTGAATATTAGTTTAAGGGAGCGTAAAAAGGCGAAGTCCGAAGAGGGGGACAGATGAAGCGTTCTAACATTTTCCAGCTCCTGACTGCCTTGGGTCTGCTTGTGGCCCTGCCGGCCTGCGACAGCTTTCGGGATCAGATTGGCTATTCCAAGTCATCGCCTGATGAGTTTCGCGTCGTCTCGCGGGCCCCTTTAAGTCTCCCCCCTGATTTCAGTTTGCGCCCACCCAAACCCGGTGCCGCGCGGCCTCAGGTGGGCACGCCGACCGATCAGGCCAAGCGCGCGGTTTTCCGGGTGGAAGACGAAACCGCGATCGAGCAGGTGGAAAACATCATGCCCAATGACGGTCGCTCCTTGGGCGAGCGCTCCCTCCTCGTGGCCGCGGGCGCCGAAACGACCGAGCCGGACATTCGCCAAATCGTCAATCGGGAAACCAACCAGATCAACGACGAAGGCATTGAATTTATTGACACCCTCGTCTTCTGGCGTGACGAGCCGCCAGACGGCGTCGTCATCGACCCGGAAAAAGAAGACCGCCGCCTGCAAGAAAACGCAGCGCTCGGCCTGCCGCCCACCGAAGGGGAAACCCCCATCATCGAGCGCAAGGAACAGGCCATCTTCGAGGGCGTATTTTAAGGCGGCCAGCCGGTCCGGCTCAAAAACTCCTAGGAAAAGTGACAATTCGCCGCGGTTTATGCGGGTTTGACGCCTAGTCGCGTCCCTAACCCGACACTTGCATCTCTGAAACCTTCCTGTTGGTGATGACGCCCAGTGCTAAGGCGGCGTTCTCCGGCGCTAAGCCAATTTCACCGGCCGCCGATTATCTGTTAAGTACAGTGAGAGGCGATCTGGTCGCCTCCACTTTTCACCCGAAATCGGACAAATTTCTCAGCTGTTGAGATGGCTCACTTTTGACCTAAGGCGGAAGTTCTAGGGTCCCTGTGTAAAGCAATGAAAAAAACTCATGGGCTTGCGCTCACGAGGTAACATCAGCCTTCCGCGTTACAGAGTCCTTCAACCATTGCCGAAAAGCTAGAACAGCTTTGCCGGCCGTTTTTGGATGACGGATCGCAACACAGTACCAAGCGCAGCGCACCGTTTGAGGGAGCACCCTTACGAGGCCAGCCGACGCCATCTCACGCGCGCACAGCAAGTCATCGGCGAGAATTACGCCTTCTCCATCGGTGGCGGCATCGATTGCCAACGAGAGATCTGAATACACATAGCCACTCCGCCAGGCATCCGATTCGGGGACAAATCGATCAAACCACCGTCGCCAAATCATGCGGCTGTTGTCATGAATGAGTGGAAGGCGGCTAATGTCAATCGGCGCGCTAATACCTGGATTACCTCTCAAGAACTCTGGCGAGCATGCGGGATAGCCATCAATGGGAAAAACACGTTCAATCTCGTGGGTGTTGGAATTGAGCCGTTTCTCAAAATGAATAACAATATCGCTGGAGTCTGCGTTTGCGGCGCTCAATTCGGCAATCGCGTTGAGATTGACCTGAAGATCTGCATGTCTCTTGTGAAACTCTCCAAGCCGGGGGCGAAGCCAACGTGTCGCAAAGGCCGCTTCAGCGCTGACATGGACCCTACCGCCAAATCGGCCATGGGTGGACTGTGCACAAGCCTCTTCGATGATTTCGAACGCTTCGCTGAGGCGCGCGCCCAGTCGTCGGCCCTCTTCGGTCAAGGCAACACGATTGCCAAGGCGTAGGAACAACTTAACCTGCAAAAACTCCTCTAAGGTCCGAATTCGCTGACTAACAGCACTTTGACTGACACACAAATGGTCGGCGGCCTTGGCAAAGTTCTCCCACTGCGCGGCCAATTGAAACGCGCGTAAGGCGGACAGCGGTGGAATGGGACCGGTCATTCCATAAGGTTAAGCTCAGCTTAAGCTGAACTCAAGAAAATCGAACTCACACCAGTCGACCCAATTCAGCTTCACTTGGGTGATCGGCAATTCCTGTCGAGCAGCGAACACGCGGGAGGGTCAAAATATGAAAAAGCTAACCATTGCATTAACTGTCGCTGGTGCAATTTTATCTCTTCCTAGCGGCTCCATGGCGGATTGGTCTGAGGTTCGGATCGCGACCGAAGCAGCTTATCCTCCTTTTGCCTATAAGACGGAGTCCGGAGAGCTGGCCGGATTCGATATTGATTTTACACATGCTCTCTGCGCCCAGATGCAGGTGAACTGTGTCATCGTGGAACAAGACTGGGACGGCCTGATCCCGGCGCTGTTGGTTAACAAATACGATGCCATCATTGCTTCCATGTCGATTACTGAAAAGAGAAAGCAACAGGTCGATTTTTCCGAGCGCTATTACCGAGATCCAGCAAGATTCATTGCAAGAAAAGGTGCGGAATTTCAGGACACAAATGAGGGTTTGGCTGGGAAAACGATTGGTGTCCTCCGAGGAACGACTCATCAAGAGTATTTGGAAACAAACTTCCCAGACGTTGATCTAAAGCTCTATACGACCCAGGAAGAAGTGTATCTCGACCTGACAACGGGCCGCCTTGATGCCGCCGTTGCAAATGGCATTGCCACCGAGTTCGGATTCCTTAATTCGGAAGACGGCAAAGATTTCGAGTTTTTCGGAGAGTCTCATTTTGACCCAGCGATTCATGGCGAGGGTACCGGTATTGCCCTGCGCCAGGATGATGATGATCTTCGGGTCATGATGAATGAGGCCATCGCAGAAATGCGCGAAAATGGCGCCTACAGCCAAATCAATGACAGGTACTTTTCCTTCGATATTTACGGCCAGTAACCGAACCTGGTTAAGGCAGGGTCCGGTGCTTTGCCGGATCCTGCCAATAATTCTGCAAGCACTGGAACCCTGGAGGATGGGAGATGCAAAAGCCCGAAAACAACAGACGTGCCATCATCGAAGGTCGACCCGCACTGTTGGTAATTGATATTCAGCGCGGCAGCTTCCTTGAAAATGAACACACCTCTATTCCCCACATGCCGGGTTATGGTGATCGCCTGAGGAAAGCCCGGCAGGTCATTGAGTCAGCGCGGGCCTCCAATATTCCGGTCATCTTTGTTCAAGAAGTTCACCGGCCTGACATGATTGATTTCGGGCGGGAACTGGACGGTAGCGAGGACGTCCACTGTATTGAAGGTCGCCCCAATACGGAAATCGCCGCCGATGTCATCGATTTTCGACCCAATGATTACCATGTGCCCAAGCGTCGCTATTCTGCCTTTTTCGGCACGGACCTGGAGATTCTTCTGAAGGGATTAGAGGTAAACACGCTCATCCTCATTGGGGGGCTGACCGACGTCTGTGTTCACTACACATTTGTCGATGGCCATCAGCACAACTATTTTTGCCGCGTGATCGAAGATGTGGTTGCAGGCTCCTGTGAAGCGGCCCATGAAGCAAGCTTGCGCGCCATGGAATACCTTCAAGCCGGTGCCCGCCGATCGATTTTTGAAATGACCGAGGCCATGTCGGACTATGGCCGCGCATCCACCAGGTAACATCAATGGCTTACCACGGGATCGTTTGGCACGACCTTGTCGGCAATATAGGCGTCGCCATGATCGTGATTTGCTATTTTCTGCTGCAAATGGGACGCATAGGAAGCAAGGATCTGGGCTATTCTCTTGGCAATCTGGTCGGCGCGGCTCTGGTGATCATCTCACTCCTGCAGGAATTCAATGTTGCCGCATTTGTGCTAGAGGCCTTCTGGTGCCTCATTAGCTGTTGGGGCATTATTTTATGGTTCAGGGCGCGCAAATTCGGCCAAGCCTAGTCGACGGATTGTGGATATTGGTGAGCCTGAGCGCTTCCGGAGAGCAATTACAGCTTCCCTCAGAAAGCGGAATTGGCTGATCCTTCGGCTTCTTCAGAAGATCGTTCCCTATCTAAAGGTCTCCAGAATCCGGTAGAATACCCGGAATCCCACCCCTAAACCGATAATTACATCTCTGTAAACTTCCTGTTAAGCCTGTTGTCGGACCCTGCGGGGTGACCCTATATCCTGGGGTCAGGGCGGCGTTTAGCGGTGTTGCCCGCAGAACCCGATAACATACCCACCGGACAGAATAGTCACCGGAAAGGTAAACCATGGCTGGCCCGCACTCCTGTTCCTTAGTTTTTCTTCGCCCGCTTCCTTTTATAACACCCCTTACCCTTTTGGCCCTGGTGGTTGCTTTCGCAGCTTTTTGGCCCTTTTCCGGCCTTCAGGCGCGGGTCTTCGATGCCCAGCAATTCACCCTGGACAACGGATTGACCGTGGTGGTGGTGGAAAACCACCGCGCGCCCATTGTTCATCACATGGTGTGGTACAAGGTCGGCGCCGCCGACGAGGCACCGGGCGAGTCGGGCAATGCCCATTTCCTGGAGCATCTCATGTTCAAGGGTACCGAGAGTCTGGCGCCCGGTGAGTTCTCCGAAATCGTGGCACGTAACGGGGGGCGCGAGAACGCCTTTACCTCTTGGGACTACACGGCTTTTTACCAAACCGTCGCTAAGGACCGCCTGGATATCGTCATGGGATTGGAGGCGGATCGCATGGTCAATCTGGTCCTGACCGACGAGGTGGTGCTGCCCGAGCGGGAGGTGGTGCGCGAGGAACGGCGCAGCCGCGTCGACAATGACCCCTCGGGTCAACTGGGCGAAGTGGCCCGTGCCAGCCTTTACCTCAATCATCCCTACCGGATCCCGATCATCGGGTGGGACCACGAGATCACCGAACTCAACACCCAAACCGTCCTCGATTTTTACAAACGCTGGTACGCGCCCAACAACGCGATCGTGGTAATCTCCGGCGACGTGAGCTTGGATGAGGTCAAAGCCTTGGCGGAAAAACACTATGGCGCCATTCCGGCGAAGGATCTGCCAGGGCGCGATCGTATTGCCGAGCCGCCCCATAATGCGGAGCGCCGGATCACGTTGGAATCGCCTCGGGTGAATCAGCCCTCGGTTTCGATTCGCTATTTGGCGCCGAGCTATCGCACCGGCACCAACGGTGAGGCTTATGCCCTACAGGTGTTGTCGGAGATATTGGGCGGCGGTAGCTCCAGCCGACTATATAGCGAATTGGTGGTTGACCAAGGATTAGCCTCGGCGGCGGGAGGCGGCTACGGCGCCGATTCTTATGATTTGACCTCCTTCAACTTTTTTGCCGCGCCGCGCCCGGATAAGGATATCGACGAAGTGGAAGACGCCTTGCGGGCCCAGATCGAGCGCGTGCGGAGCGAAGGGGTAACCGCCGAGGAGGTGGCGGCGGCTCAGAAGCGCCTCATATCCGCGGCGGTCTTCGCGCGGGATTCCTTGGGCGCGGGTCCCAGCATCATCGGTCGTGCCATGGCCACCGGCCGCAGCCTGGCGGAAGTCGAGAACTGGCCCGACCTAATACAAGAGGTGACCGTCGAGCAGGTCAATGCGGCGGCCCGCCAGGTCTTTGACGACAAAAGTTCCGTGACGGCCGTGTTGTTGCCGGAGCCTTTAAGCTAGACCGGAGCCTTTAACCTAGGACCGACACTATTTGGGTGATGATGATGGATAACTTGATCCGACCCCGCGGAAATAAAACCAACCGAATTGCCCGTTCAGGGGTAATGCTCAACTGGTCGATCGGCTTTCTGACCGTCTTGACCTTGCTGGCGGTCATGCTTTCCTCGGCGCGAGCGGTCGAGGTTCAGCGGGTGGTGAGCCCGGGCGGGATTGAGGCTTGGCTTGTGGAGGACCACACCAACCCGATCATTGCCCTAGACCTGGCCTTTCGCGGTGGGGCTGCCCTGAACCCTCCTGAAAAAGCCGGCTTGGCCAACATGGTGGCCTCGACAATTGACGAGGGCGCGGGGGATCTGGACTCCCAAGCCTTTCAAGGGCAACTGGATGATCTGTCCATTACGCTCCGCTTCAGCGCCGGCCTGGATAATTTTGTCGGATCACTGCGGACTCTGACCGAAAACCGGGATGTGGCCTTTGACATGCTTCGGCTGGCCCTCACCCAGCCGCGCTTCGACGCGGAACCGGTTGAGCGCATTCGGGCGCAACTGATATCGGGACTCCTGTACGAAGCGGAGAACCCGGATACGATCGTCAGCCGTAAATTGCGCAAGCTGATGTTCCCCGACCATGCCTATGGCCAACCCGTCAATGGCACCTCTGAAACGATACCCGGACTGACCCGGGATGATCTGGCGCAGTTTGCCAGCGAGCGCTTTGGCCGTGACCAGCTCATCGTTGGCGTTGTAGGTGACATCACGCCGGCGGAACTGGCAAGCCTGTTGGACCGAACCTTTGGGGAGTTACCGGAAAAAGCCGCTCCCATGAGCGTCAGCGATACTAAGCCGCAAGGTGCTGGGGATTTGCTGGTGATTGAAAGGAACATTCCCCAATCCGTGGTGGCCTTTGGCCATGGCGGCTTGAAACGGGATGACCCGGATTATTATGCTGCCTATGTGGTGAACTACGTTCTGGGCGGCGGCGGCTTCGCCTCGCGCCTTTATGACGAAGTTCGCGAAAAACGGGGCTTGGCCTATTCCGTCTATTCTTACTTGAACCCCATGGAGCAGGCCGGTCTGGTGATGGGCGGCGTTGCCACGCAAAATGCCCGGGTTGCCGAATCCCTCTCCCTTATCCGGGCGGAATGGGACCGCATGTCTGCGGAGGGCCCTACCGAGGAGGAATTGGCCGCAGCCAAAACCTACCTTACCGGCTCCTTCCCTTTGCGCCTATCCAGCTCCGGCGCGATCTCGGGCATGTTGGTCGGCATGCAACTGGGAGATCTAGGCATCGATTTCCTCGAGCGGCGCAACGACTATATCGACGCGGTGACTATCGATGATGCCCGCAGGGTTGCAGAGCGTTTGTACCGGCCCGAGGACTTGAGCGTGGTCGTGGTCGGTCAACCCCATGACCTGGAATCCTCAGGCCACGTGGACGACAAAAAAAGCTAAGTTATCCCCGCTGTTCATCGGCTGCCTGCTTTCTGTGCCCAATCGATTTTGCTAATCTCGGCGGACCTCGAGTCGCGCCCCGTCGCGGCTTTGATCATCGCGCCTTTTAATATCTTGGCAGGATCTTTTTTTGACCCTTCGTCTTTTGCCCGAAACTTTGGTCAACCGCATTGCGGCCGGCGAAGTGATCGAACGGCCTGCTGCTGCCGTCAAAGAGCTGGTCGAAAACGCCTTGGATGCGGGGGCCTGCCACATTGATGTGGTGATGCATGATGGCGGTCGACAGCTCATTTCCGTTACTGATGATGGGCGTGGCATGTCCGCCGAGGAATTGGAGCTGGCCGTCGAGCGTCACGCCACCTCCAAACTACCGGATGACGATCTGGTCAATATCCATACCCTGGGGTTTCGGGGTGAAGCCCTGCCGTCCATTGGGGCGGTCTCCCGATTGACCATCACCAGCCGACCTCAGGGCAGTGACGATGCCCACAGCCTCTTGGTGGAAGGGGGTGCCAAAGGCGCCGTGCGGCCGGCGGCACGGTCAGCCGGCACCCGGGTCGAGGTGCGGGACCTCTTTTTCGCCACGCCGGCGCGCCTGAAATTTCTCAAAATGGCCCGCACCGAACTAGGTCATGCCCAGGACGCCATGAACCGTCTCGCCATGGCTCATCCGGACGTGGCCTTTACCCTGGCGGACGAGAAGCGGCGCCTTATCTCCCTGGAGCCCACCCAAGGTGAATTATTTGCCAGTCGCCTAAACCGGTTGGGCGCGATCATGGGGCGGGATTTTCAAGACAATGCACTGCCCATCGACGCTCAGCGGGAGCGGTTGACGCTGACCGGCTATGTGGGTCTGCCCACCCTCAACCGGGCTAATGCCCAGCAACAATACCTTTTCGTCAACGGTCGGCCGGTGCGGGACAAGTTGCTTTATGGTGCCGTCAGAGGCGCCTATCAGGATTTTCTCGCTCGAGACCGCCATCCACTTTTGGCTCTGTTCTTGGAAATACCGCCGGAACAGGTGGATGTTAATGTTCACCCCACAAAGACAGAGGTCCGCTTTCGTGAGGCTGGTTTGGTGCGCGGTTTGATCGTCGGCGCCATACGTCATGCCTTGGCGGCGGCAGGGCATCGGGCCTCGACCACCGTTTCCCATGGCGCTCTGGGTGCGCTTCGACCGCAGGGCACCGGCCTTGACGCGGCGGCTTATCCCCTAGCAGCAAGAGACGGCCGTGAGCGGTCAACGCCATGGTCCGCAAGCGACAACAGAGGATGGATACCGCGCGGAATGGCAGAGGCTGCGGCGAGTTACCATGCGCCTCTCTCGGGCTTGGAGGCAGAACCTTTGGCGCCTGCCGCGCACCCTGAGACGACCGGCGATGTGGTCATTTCCCGCTATCCCTTAGGAGCTGCCCGTGCGCAATTGCATGGCACTTACGTGGTTGCGCAAACCGAGGACGGCATCGTCATCGTCGATCAGCACGCCGCCCACGAGCGCCTTGTCTATGAAAGAATGAAGGAGCAATTGGAGGATCGGGGGATTGCCCGGCAATTGCTGCTGCTGCCCGAGGTGGTTGAGCTGGACGAGATGGCCGTTGAGCGCCTTGGCGCTCGCGTCACCGAGTTGGCCGAGCTTGGACTGGTGATCGAGCCTTTCGGGCCGGGTGCCATGGTGGTGCGCGAGGTGCCGGCGCTTTTGGGCGAAGTCAATGTACAAGGGCTACTGAGCGACTTGGCCGACGAGTTGGCTGAACTGGGCGAAGCCCTGGCTTTGCGGGATTCGTTGGAACATGTCTGCGGCACTATGGCCTGCCATGGCTCGGTTCGGGCCGGCCGCAAGCTCAATACGGAGGAGATGAACGCCCTGTTGCGGCAGATGGAGGCCACGCCCCATTCCGGTCAATGCAACCACGGCCGGCCCACCTATGTGGAACTGAAGCTTTCCGATATTGAGAAGCTCTTCGGGCGACGGTAACGGGGCGTCCATGCCGCGTCTTTTTGCCTTTTATTTTCTCGATTTGTTGGGTTTTGGGCTGATTATTCCGGTACTGCCCTTTATGGCTTTGCGCTTGGGTGGCTCCCCTCAGGAAGTCACCTTGCTGATTGCGACCTATTCGGCGGCACTGCTTTTTTCCGCGCCCTTTTGGGGGCGGGTCAGCGACCGCGTGGGGCGCAAGCCGGTTTTACTTGTTTCCTTTGTGGGCACCTGTTCGGCCTTTTTGATGATGGCCTTTGCCGATCACCTGTGGATGCTGTTTGCGGCGAGGGCCATCGCCGGCTTGCTTAGCGGCGATATCGCGGCGGCCCCGGCCTATGTGGCTGACATTACAAAGCCCAAAGACCGTGCCAAGGCCATGGGGATCCTCGGTGCGGCTTTCGGCTTGGCCTTTACTATTGGGCCCGCTCTCGGCGGATATTTCATTGGCGATGATCCCACGCCCGCGGACTATCGAAATTTACCCCTGTTTTCCGCTGGCCTATCGGCTACGACATTGATCCTAACAGCGCTATTTTTGCCCGAAACCAAAAATAAAGGGACATCTAATCCCTCGGCTGCCGTTACGGCCGATTCACCCAGTGTCTTTCGTGGTTATGTGGAGTCTCTCCGCTTTCCTCACGTGGGCCTGATTATTGCCATCGTGTTTTTGATCTCTGTTGTTTTTGCCAGTTTGGAATCGACCATTGCCTTATGGTCTGAAGCTGCCCTGGGATGGGGTCCGAATTTTGTGGGCTATCTTTTGGCTTATGCCGGAATCATCTGGGTGGGCGTGCAAGGTGGCTTGATCGGCCCGCTAACGCGGCGTTTCGGGGAATCCAGGCTTGTTATCAGTGCTTCGGCCCTCTTGGCGGTGGGCATGTTGGCCATCGGATTGACCCAAGGTTTGGTTTTGCTATTGATCGGCGTTGCCTGTTTGACGGCCGGCTTGGCATTGAGTAACCCGACCTTGCAATCCTTGATCTCACGCCTGTGTCAGAGCGGCACTGCCGGTGGGGCTCTGGGAATTAGTCAGGCGACCAGTTCCTTGGCCAGGGTTGTGGGACCTGCAATCGCCGGATTGTTGTTTCAACAGGCCGGTCGATCAGCCCCCTATCTTTTTGGCGCGCTCGTTATGCTGGGGGTTATTTGGTTGGCCCTTTTGCTAAACCGCCGCATGGCTGCCCGAAAAAGTCTCGCGGAACCTCATGGGTCTGATAATGATTGGTAGCGCCAGAACTGTAGAGCAGTGGTGCCGTATTCCCGCCGGTCCCAGGGGGTAAAACCTTCAAGTTTTGGACTTGCCTCGCGGGATGGCAGCTCCACCACCACCAAGGCTCCGTCGTCAATCCATCCTTTCTCGGCCAAGGCTGCTAGGGCCGGCTCGACCAAGTCCTGATGATAGGGCGGGTCGAGAATGGCCAGTTGGCAGGCCCCATCGGCCGGCGGCGGATGACGGACATCGCAGCGGACCAGCTTGGAGTTATCGGTCTCCCCCAAATGGCGGATATTGGCTTGGCAAAGGCGCTGTGCGCCCGGGTCTTTTTCCATGAATGTGGCCCTGGCCGCGCCGCGGGACAGGGCTTCCAGTCCCAAAGCGCCGGTTCCGGCAAAGGCGTCCAAGACTGCAATGCCCGCAAAGGGTTCGCCGTCGCCAGTGCTCAGATGACTGGTCAGGATGTTAAAAAGACTTTCGCGAATGCGATCGCCGGTTGGGCGAATGCTTTGATCCGCGGGTGTTGTGAGGCTCTTGCCCCTGTTTTTTCCGGCCACGATGCGCATGCTTTTTGCCGATCTGGCTTTTTTGAGAAGGTTCTACTGAAGCGGTTCTTTTCCGGCCATCGCCAGGCTTAAGGCCAGCGGATTTTTTGCCCGTCGGCCAGCTTTCCCGGGGCTCGCTTTCCCGGGGCTCGCTTTCCCGGGATTTGTTTCTTCGGGACTTGCCTTTCCTGGGTTTGGCGTCCGCAAACCCCTTTTTGGCCTGCTTGGCGGGAGTATCGCCGATCCCCAACTGTTCGCGCAAGACCTTGGCGGATACCTCTTCGATCTCGCCTTTTTTGAGCGCCCCCAATTGGAAAGGCCCGTAACTGAGCCGGATCAGGCGACTGACGCTGAGCCCCAAGTGCTCACAGATCTTTCGAATTTCCCGGTTTTTGCCTTCCTTGATGGCTATAGAAAGCCAGGAATTAGATTTGAGCTGGCGCTCTAGCTTGGCGATGATGGGACCGTAGCGAAGGCCCTCAACGGTCAGTCCCTCGGCCAGGCCATCCAAGCGCGCTTGAGTGACCGGGCCAAAAACCCGCACCCGATAGCGCCGCACCCAGCCGGTCGAGGGTAACTCCAGCCGCCGCTTGAGTTCCCCGTCATTGGTGAACAGCAAGAGACCCTCTGTAGTCAGGTCCAACCGGCCGATGGTCAGCACCCGGGGCAGGTCGGGCGGTAAATCGTCGAATACAGTCGGCCGGCCTTCGGGGTCGTGGCGGGTGGTAATCTGCCCGCTGGGCTTGTGATAACGCCACATACGGGGCGGTTCGGCGGCCGGTAGGACCTCACCGTCCACGCGGATGCTGTTGTCCGAAGTGACAATGGTGGCCGGCGTCTCGAGCGTTTTCCCATCCACCTCGACCCGGCCTTGCTCAATCAGTTTCTCGGCCTCCCGCCGAGAGCAGAGGCCGGCGCGTGCAATGACCTTGGCGACGCGTTCACCGGCAGCAATGTTTTCACCGGAGGGAGCGGCACCTTTTGATCGGCTTTTTTGGGTGGCTTTCATGGCCGGGACTTTAGGGTTCGTCCCGCTGCCTTGCAAACCTTCCCTTAGAGCAAGTGGCCTTTTACATCCTTGACCGCCATGGGTGGGGGTCTCACTCTCCTTTCTCGCAATAACCCTTGGATGCCTAGACATGACACCGCCTTCCGACTTACCGCCGGCCATGCAGCAGGCCTTGGCCCTTGCCCGTCGGGCGGCGGAGGTTGAGGAGGTGCCCGTTGGCGCCGTACTGCTCGACCCGCAGAGCGGTGAGGTGATCGCCCAAGCCTATAATGAGGTCGAGGTGCGTAGGGACCCGACCGCCCATGCCGAGATGCTGGTAATCCGCAAAGCATCGGAAAAGCTGAGCTTAAAGCGTTTGGTGGGCCTGGATTTATATGTGACCCTGGAGCCCTGTCCCATGTGCGCCGGCGCCATTTCCCTAGCGCGTATTCGCCAGCTGCACTTTGGGGCCTTCGATCCGAAAAGCGGCGGCGTGGCGCACGGCCCCCGTGTTTTTGAGCAAAAAACCTGTCATCACCGTCCGGAGGTGTTTGCTGGCCAGGGCGAGACTGAGGCGGCCCAACTCCTCAAAGACTTTTTTCGCCAACGCCGGAAAGAGCCCCGCCGTTAGAGCGTTTCCCCCTCAATCCCGAACATTTTCGCCGCCGTCGTCCAGCTTTTCCGGGCGCCGCCAATAGTGATACTGGGGCGTCCAATCGGCCTCGCTCAAGCCCGCCAGGCCGAGGAAGTGCCACAGGGGCGAATAGAGGTCGCCCGGCCCAAAGGCGGTTTGGCTTTTCCGAAAAATCTTGCCGCCTTGTCGCTCGTAAACAGCCGCACCCGGAAAGTTTTCGAAATCGCCAAAACGGCAATGATCTTTCATGTATCTGCCGCCTCCGTGGGAGATCATCTGGAAGCGCCAATTTCGGTCCAGGGCCATTTGGCGCTGGACGGCCGGTGAGTCCTTGGAAACCAAAACCACCGCCATAGCGTCTTCCAAGTGACCCAAGATACCGTTAATGCCGTCCGCCCAAAGCGTGCAATAGCGACAGCCCTGACCCATGTTGTGAATCATCAACAGCCGGTCTCGCCCCATAAAGAGGCCGGAGAGCCGAACCTTGCCACCTAGCCCCTCAAATTCATAATCATCCACGGCGAGAGCCTCTTCGGCCCGGCGCAGGGCCGCTAGGGCCTTGGATTTTTCCATGATCTCCATTTCAAGCTTTTGCGCTTCGGTCATTGTCCGCTCCTCCTGAGGTGCTGGTGGCATGGTTTACCTTAGCCGTTTTCGGCTCATTAATCTGGATTTGTGCTATCCTTCACATTTTTGTGGGATTTCTTGGTTCTCGCCAGAGAATACCCATTTTTTAGGACCAGGAGGCAACCGCGATGGCTTTTATGGATGTATCGCAAATCGATGGCTATCACGCCCATGTCTACTACGACGCCGAGAGCAAGGCGGCCGCGGCTGAGCTGAGAACTGCGATCGAGCAGCGTTTTGAGATGGTCATGGGCCGGTGGCGGGACCAGCCCGTGGGGCCCCATCCGTGCTGGAGCTATCAGGTCGCCTTTACGCCGGAGGTTTTCGCTGAAATCGTGCCTTGGCTCGCCCTCAATCGAGGCGATCTGGTGATCTTTATCCATCCCGAAACAGGTCAGGCTTTGCAAGACCATCGGGATCGGGCGATCTGGCTCGGCGCTAAGCTGGACCTGAACCTATCCATATTCGAAAAGGCATCATAATGATCCTCTTGCGCATTCCCTTGATGTCCCTGGCCTTCGTCTATCTGTTCGTTTTGGCCTTTTCGCCAGCTCAGGCTAAGGAGATCACTTTGGATCAGGACCGGCGCTCGGCCTTGGCGGCGCTTCCGCTGATCGAGGGAGAGGACGTTTCCGCCGAATCCCTTTCGGGGACGCCCGTAGTTTTGACTTTTTTCGCCTCTTGGTGTCCGCCCTGTCACGCGGAATTCGATCATTTGAATGCCATCAAGCAGCAATACGGCGACTCGGTGGCCATCTTGGCCGTCAACATCTTCGAAAAATTCTTCGCCAACGACGACGGCACTCGTTTGGCAGGCTTCCTTGATAAGAAGAACCCCGCCTTCCGCGTCCTCGGGGATGGCGAACAGGTGGGTCCTTTGTTCGAAGAGGTGGCCCGTATTCCCACGGTGTTTGTTTTCGATGGACAAGGCCAGCCAGTCTTACATTTCATTCATGCCGAGGGTGCCACCAAGACTCACGTGACCTTTGAAGAGCTGGAAGCGGCCGTGTCGCAAGCCCTATCCGGTTCCAGTTAGGGGCAACCGGCCTGCCGCGCGGAGAGCCATGCAAAAACGTTGCCCCTCCCATGAATGTTGCGTCGCACCATTTTTCTTGTTTGCTTAACCCGCTTCTGGCATAAAGCAGTCTTCCGAAAACGAAGTCGGACCTCAATGGCGGACGCCGTCCGTTGAGGTCCGATTTTGTTTGGGTCATCTACTGGTTGCGCGGGAGGTCCGATGTCAAACGTACACGCCCTCTTCCAATCGGGGATCGACTTGGGTCACCAGCCAAGCGCCTCCCATCAGGAAGAGTTCTCACCGGAGGTCTGCAAGGCGGTTGCCGAACAGGACACCTTGAACAATACCCCGTCCGAAAATGGCGCTTGGGAAAACCCCGACGACCGCAAGGATTTCTTCATCGAAAAGGATGGGGAGCGCTTTGCCGGCACCCACCTGATCGTGGATTTGTGGGACGCCAAGCGCCTGGACGAGCTGGATTATGTGGAGGAGACCCTGCGCGACTGCGTCGAGGCTGCCGGGGCCACTCTGCTCCACATCCATCTGCACCACTTTACCCCTAACGACGGAATCTCCGGCGTGGCGGTCCTGGCAGAATCCCATATCTCGATCCACAGCTGGCCTGAAAACGGCTATGCAGCCTTAGATGTTTTCATGTGCGGTGCGGCCGAGCCTCACAAGGCCGTCGAGGTCCTGCGGGACCGTTTTCAGCCGTCACGGGTTGACGTGGGCGAGCACCGGCGGGGGCGAGGGCTGTGACCGAGTGGGTTGAGGAGACCCTGCACGGGGACTTCGCCACCCGCTTCCGTGTCGACCGTGTGCTCTACGACAGCCAGACCGACCATCAGCGCTTGGTGCTCTTTGAGAACCAAACCTTCGGGCGCATGCTGGTCCTGGATAACGTAATCCAAACCACCGAGCGGGACGAATTCATTTATCACGAGATGCTGGCCCACCTGCCGATCCTGGCCCATGGTGCCGTGCGCAGGGTTTTGATCATCGGCGGTGGCGACGGCGGCATGCTTGAGGAGGTCTTAAAGCACGAGACCGTCGAACAGGTGACCATGGTAGAAATCGACGCCTCGGTAACCGATTTCGCTAAGGAACACCTACGGGTCATATGCCAAGAGGCCTTTGAGGATCCGCGCACCTCTTTGGTGATCGCCGACGGGGTCGACTTTGTCTCTGCTTGTGAGGACCGCTTCGATCTGATCATCATCGATTCCACCGATCCTATCGGGCCGGGCGAGGTTCTTTGTACCGAGAGTTTTTACGCCTCCTGCAAGGCCTGCCTGGCTGATGGGGGTATTCTGGTCACGCAAAACGGTGTGCCCTTCCTCCAAT
>JBCCHN010000063.1:0-27605 GCA_039028695.1 Pseudomonadota bacterium | reverse complement strand
GTTTTATCTTGCGAAAATAAAGCTGAAGGTTTTCACCTGCTGAACTCTTTCGGCGATCTTGATGAAAGCGTCGTGCAAAAAATTACCACAAGTCCGCTCTTTCGCGACATCATCGACTTGGAGAAGGGCCAGATTATCAACGATTTGGCGAGCGACGATCGTTGGCCAAACACTTGTCCGGATCTGAAAATACTCTTGATCATGCCCTTGGTGGCCCACGACCAATGTAGCGGCGCCCTGATTTTGGGCAGCGGTAATGAGAATGATCTCTTTTCGGCGGGTGACTTGAAGCAAGCGACGGCCATGGCCGCCATAGCCGCGGAAATCCTATACAACGCGCACCTTTTTCAGGAGGTGGTCGAAGCGCGCAATTACAACGAAAATATTTTAGAAAACCTCAGTAACGGCGTGATCACTCTGGACCTCGCCTTGTGTGTTACCAAGGCCAATGCTGCGGCCAGACGAATTTTACAACAAGATGAGCAAAAGCTACTGGGGACCGCTATTGGCGATCTCTTTACCGGGGAAAACACCTGGATTGCCGAGCCCTTTAATCAGAATTCAATTGGCAAACGCGGGATTTACTGGACGGACCGGGATCTGAAAATCGGTGACGCTGAGGGGGTTACCGTCAACCTCTCTGCTGTACCTCTGGAGAATGTTGAGCATCGGCAAATCGGGTTCATGCTCATATTGGAAGATATCACTCGGGAAAAGCGCATCAAAGGCACCATGGCCCGCTTCATGTCCGAGCGGGTAGTTGAGAAGGTCATGGACGCGGGCGAGTCCGTCCTAGGCGGCGCTGCTCAAGACGCCACTGTGTTATTTTCCGACATACGCAATTTCACCGGCCTATCCGAGGATCTGAATCCCAAGCAGATGGTGGAGACGCTCAACAGTTATTTCACTGACATGGTGGATGTAATTTTCGAACGCGGTGGGACCTTAGATAAATTCATTGGCGACGCTATCATGGCTGTATTCGGCGCGCCTTTCGTGACGCCCGATGACCCTGACAATGCAGCCCATGCCGCCATCGAAATGATGCTTCGGCTTGAAGCCTTCAACCGCTTGCAAGACAACAGAATTGGTCCGGTTTTGGATATGGGAATTGGCATCAATAGTGGGACGGTTGTTGCCGGTACGATCGGGTCTCCCAGGCGCATGGACTATACGGTCATCGGCGATCAGGTGAATTTGGCCTCCCGCATCGAGGCGGCGAATAAGTATTATGGTACCAAAATCCTCGTCAGCGAACATACGGCGAAGCGGTTTCGCAAATCCTACTCCATGCGTGAGGTGGACCTGGTCAAGGTCGCAGGCCGTCAAGCGCCCACTGCGCTTTTTGAGATCTTGGACTACCATAGTGAAAACACTTTCCCGGAGATGGATTCTGTTCTTGAGGCCTATGGCAAGGGTCTTCACCATTACCGGCATCGGGAGTGGGTACAAGGTGCCAAATATTTCACTGCGGCATTGCGCGCCAACCCCAATGATCGGGCAACGCAAATATTTTTGCATCGTTGTTGGACTCACGCAGCCCGCCCACCGGATGACAATTGGTCCAGTGTGACAGACCTGGCGAGAACCTAACTCGGCGCGCGGCGCGGGTTGCTTGCAAACTGTCAGGAAATGCTCACTACATGAAAGGGTCAAGCTCTCGAATACATCTAGCGCAATGCATTTTACACTCGGACCCCAGAACAGTGCTAAATTATAGTATCATCCGGGAGATCGCCCAGAAGCTTGATTGGAAATGAATAAGATTCGCCTCTTTGCCTGGAGCAGCTCCGCGGTGTACGCATTGCTGGTCTCACTCTTTACACAGTTGGCTCATGCCGAGCCGATCACAATCGCTGTCGAAGACAAAGATTGGGCGCCCTATTATGTTTGGGTAGACGGTGAACCTTCCGGACCCTGTCCAGAAACTGCTGCGGGCGCCATTCGGCACATGGGGGAGGAAGTTGAGTTTGTTCGTGTTCCCTGGGTCCGTGTCCTATTATTAGTCGAAAAAAAACGGGTAGATGCTGGCCTCTGTGGAACGCATAACAGCGAAAGAGCTGCTTACAGCTACTATCCCGACGAGCCTTTACTTACCTACGATGCGACCCTTTTTGTGCGGGCAGATTCGCCCCTGCAGACATCGGAAATAGCAGGCCTAACGGGTAAATCGTTTGGGTCGGTCAAAGGCTACTCTTTTGGCGACGTAGATAAAGCGCTCGAGGCCGGTGGGATGAAGCGCCGAGAGGTCAATAATCGTGATGCTCTTCTCCAGCAGCTCATAAGCGGCAAACTAGATACCGTGCTAGACAGCGTATTGCCCATGGCCGCCGATGGTCGAAAACTTGGCATCCAGGATCAGATCCGCCCCCTCTTGCCCAGCCTGTCGGAAACGCCGGGTTACCTCTTTTTCAGCCAAAAACCGGGGCATGAGGAACTCGCATCTAGATTCTCGGCCGCACTCAGGGAGTTCAAGGAAACCAAAGATTACAGCGATATTCGGGCGCGATACGGCTTCTAGGGCCCAAGGTTCTAAGGCAAGCCGACCCTACAAGATTTTAGGGCGCTCCAAGTTCAATCAACCTGATCTGTATCGCCCCAATTGTCGAAAGTTCATGAGTTGCCAATTCTACGGCCGATCGAGTTCCGTATTGGATCTGGTTCTGCCCTGTCCAGTGGGCTGAGCGCACGCCCGCTGACAGATGAGTACCGGAATTTCCTGATTTCTGTCAGCTTGCTGACGAGTGATTGCGCAGCCGGCCGGGACACAGCTCAACGAGACCTGTCACTAGAACGCCTGTAAAGCGCGAAAAACTGGGCTTTCGAACTTAGGGCTCTTGAATTGTATTAAAGCAGCCTGCTACCCAATGTCAGCAATGCGGACAAAGCGGGCTTTGGTCGAAATCAAAAAACACTCGCAATTTTCAGGTATATAGCTAGTCTTGACGGCGATGAATTTTGAGATAACCCTGCTTGTACTAGCTGCTGCAGCTTTGCACGCCGGATGGAATGCGCTGATCAAGATCAGTGGAGACCGCATCGCTGTTATGGCGGTTGTCACTTTGGCAGGCAGTGCTCTTTCGCTGCTCGCACTGCCTTTCGTGGATGGTCCAGCTGCGATCAGCTGGCCACTTTTGGCGCTAAGTATCCTGATCCACACTGGGTATCACTTCTTTCTTCCTATGGCCTACGACCATGGGGACCTTGGGCAGGTTTATCCAATCGCTCGGGGTGCGGCACCAATCCTGGTGACTCTGGGTGCTTTTGTGTTCGCGGGAGAGCTCGTAAGTGGCTTCGCGCTAATTGGCATTGGATGCCTTGCAGTGGGGGTCATGGCGCTAACTTTTGATGGCGGAAAAGCGAGCGCAATTAAACCCAAAGCAATCTTCTTTGCGCTGACTACCGGAGTCTGCATTGCCTGCTACACGGTCGTCGATGGATTGGGTGCGCGGCAAGCAGGGTCCATATTGGGTTTCGCAGTGTGGCTCACTATTGGGGACGGTATCCTGACGTTTTTGATCGCATTTGCATGGAAACGGCGCGAAATTGTTGCGGTTGTTAGAAGCCACACGCTAGTCGGATTGGCCGGAGGCGCAATGCAGGTTGGGGCCTACTGGATCATCGTATATGCCTTGGCCGTCGCGCCAATGGGCATGGTGTCTGGTCTTCGTGAGACAAGCGTCCTTTTCGCGGCGCTCATTTCCACGTTCTTGCTGAAGGAAGGTTTTGGAGTTTGGCGCTTTGTATCCGCCTGCCTAGTGATGTTTGGGCTGATCGTCAGTCGAGACAAGAATTAGGCGGACGAGGCCATGACCACTCTGGGCTCTAAGCGTCCGTTAACTGACTAGGTAGTTCTATGAAATCAGGCCCTGTTTCTGGTCTAAAGCAGTTTTCAATCCAGGCCGTCGCTGACGGCGAAAGATAGCCAAGAGCTAACTATGCATGTTCCATAGATCAACAAAGGCAGACTCTGCGCACACCTTGCTATTCCTCAGTCCGGGCGTTTTTGAATGGATGCTTGAGGGAGCGAGCACAGGCCTTTGGACCCGCTCCCCAACTTTGAATCTATGAAAACCACCAGCGCTCGGCATTTCTCAATCCATCGAGCTGGCTGTTAGCCCCGATAATTTCAGGCGTTCCGACCTTATCATTCATACAGCTAATGAAGTTGCCGAAAGCCGGAATTACCGTTGGACAATCGTCCCGGACCAATTGCTGCATTTCGAAATACATCTCTTGACGCTTGCCCTCGTCTAGTTCCGAGCGAGCTTGAACCAGCAGATCGTTAAAGCGTTCATTCGCCCAGGTCGTATCATTCCAAGGCGCACCCGCGGCGTAAGAGACGGCCATCACCCAATCGACCGTGGGACGCCCGGCAAGGCTGCTGACATGCCACGGTTTTTTCAGCGGCACCTCTACCCAATAGCCGTCCGATGGAAGGCGCTGCACATCGATATTGATACCCGCAGCCTTGGCGTTTTCTTGGTAGAGGATTGCCCCGTCGTTCGCACCTGGGTAGACCTCCGCTGAAAAGAGGGGCAGCTTGAGCCCTTCCTGTCCCGCCTTTTTTAGGTGAAAACGCGCCTTGTCGGGATCGTAGCTTCGCTGTTCTAAGTCGGAAGCGAAGAATTTCTGATTGCGACCCACGGGATGATCATTCCCCACATAGCCGTGACCTTTAAGGATCTTTTTCACCCAAGCTTCCCGGTCAATGGCAAATTTTAGGGCCATCTGAACATCAGGATTGTCGAAGGGCGGCATGGTCAGCAACATGGGATAGGGGAAGTGCTTCGTGCCGCCGACTTCCTTGATCACAATCCCCGGCTGGCGTTCCAACAAATGCAATGTCTTCAGGTCTGGCTCTTCCATCACATCAACTTCGCCGGTCTGCAATACGTTCGTGCGCGCTACCACATCGGCGATGTGTAGGGTCTCTACCTCATCGAAGTAGGGCCGGCCTTCCTTGAAGTAATTTGGGTTACGCTTGGTAAAGGCTCTGATACCGGGTTCCCAAGAATCAAGGACAAAGGGGCCGGTTCCTAAGCCCTTATCCCAGTCGGCACCTACCGTGCCTTCCGGCGCGATCACCAGGTGATAGTCGGACATCAAGTAGGCAAAATCCGCATTGCCTTCGGACAGGTTCACAACGATCTGATTTTTACCATCCGCGCGAATATCGTTGATGCCCTTGACGATGCTGGCTGCTGCCGATTTGGTTTCTTCGCCGCGATGTTGATTTAGGGAATGGATGACATCAGCGGCTTCAAGGGTCTTTCCGTTGTGGAATTCCACACCATCCCGCAGCTTGAACACCCAGGTTTTGGCATCCTGGGAAGCTTCCCAGCTTTCTGCAAGTTCCCCAATGACATTTCCCTCCGCGTCAACTTCGGTCAGGTTATTGCGCAGTTGCCAGCTTACACTGATGGGATGTGCAGCCTGCAGCGTCGAACCATCCAGGGAATCGCTTGTGGCGCCACCCCTCAAGGCCTGGCGCAGGCGCCCCCCTTGTTTCGGAGTCTCACTGTGCGCCACTCTTGGCAGCACGCTCGTCCCTGCCAAGGCTCCGACGCCAAGGGCGGCAGTACTTTGCAAAAAGTGTCGCCGGCTTTGATCATGGCCTGAATATTTTTGAGTTGATTTTCGGTTTTGATTCATGCCTTGGCTCCCCGTGGATCATTGTCAGAAGAAAGAACAATGGACATCAAATGATTGGACAAGGTTCCATAGGGGGAACATAATCTCAAATATCAATTCCTCATACTCTATACGTTTTAGTTATATCTTGTGATGGTCGGTTGAGGATTATCAAACAGAAAGGCGGCATGGGATTTAATGGGACTTAGCTTTCGCCAAATTGAGGTCTTTCGTTGCCTTATGTCGGTTGGCACAACAACACAAGCAGCCGCCAAGCTTTCGATATCTCAACCCGGGGTCAGCCGGCATATTGCCGAATTGGAAGGCCACTTAATGTTCAAGCTGTTCGAGCGCTCCAAGGGGCGCTTGGTCCCTACCAAAGCGGCAGTTAAGTTTGCCCGCGTTGTTGAGCAAAACTTTTTGGGGCTCGAGCGAATTGAACAAGCCAGCGAGAAAATACGCGAAAATCTGGTTCAGCCGGTGACCATTGCCAGTTTGCCGGCCCTCTCCACTTCCCTGATTCCCAAGATCGCGCATCGGATCATGTCAAGCAACCATGTCAGTCGTCTTGAAGTGAGTACGGGAACCGTGACCGAACTCATCGATATGTTGCAGGGGCACACGGCTGATCTTGCTTTGACCTTGAGTATTCCGGATATTCCGGGGATCGAGTCAGAACCCCTCCTTACGGTAGACCATGTTTGCGTGCTACCAGAGGGGCATCCTCTGGCCGACCGACAGGAGATTACACCGGCGGACTTTGAGAATGAAACGGTCGTGGGATGGAGCCCCGCTGGGCCTTTGAAATTTGAGAAGGAGGCGGCGATTTTTGCCGACCATGTTTCGGACAAAGATATTCGCTTGACCACTCAAACATCTCACAGCCGGTACGCCTTGGTCGCCGCGGGGCTTGGAATCACAATCGCCGAGCCTTTTTCTGCCAGTCCATGGCTTAAAAACGGTATCGTTGTCCGGCGTTTCACTCCGAGACTCCCTATCAGTTACAGTCTTTGTTACCCAAGCGGCCAAATTCGTGAGGATGCCGTTGGCGCCGTCCGCCGCGCTATATTGGCCACTGTCAAAGCCTGGAAGTTCGAGCATGCCGCAATGATCATGCGTTATGAAGGTGGCGCCTGTAATGAGGAAAGCCCCCCCAATTGAGCTTTCCAAGCTATCCGACGTCCGCTTCGGGTCAAAGTTCTCCTATTGTGGACTTTTCGGAGTAAGTCCGCTGCCGGGCTGATAGCGGAAGTTTCAGGTCCTGAGCCTTCAGAAAATTGGTAATTCGGTTAAGTTCTTCAGCTAGCCAAACATCAACGGTGCGTGCAAAGCGATCCTTCTATTCGACTAAGCAATCCCTCAACAATTCGCTCTATCCAGCGAAGTAGCCTGCACCAGGACGCCATGGGATGTCTGTTGCGCCATAATCAATCCCCATTGAGTGTAATGCACTGGTGACCTGACTGCGGTGATGGGTTTGGTGGTTAAAGAGCTGGACCACCATTACCCAGCGTGGGATAGCGGGGAAGTCATCGCCCTGTGGGTCGCGCTTTGTAGCTTTATCGGCTAGCCAGGCTTCAGTCCATTCGCGGGCACCTGCTAATAATAGATCGTCTTGCTCAAGACGGATGGATTTCAGTTCATCCCAATCAGTCCATACCACATGGCCGGGCGGGTTTCGTTTTGGCAAAGTGCCATTGAGGAACGTCAGGATGGAGCGATTAACCACACAAACATGGTCCAGCGTGTTGTGGATTGAGCCGAAATACATCCCGCGATCCCTCTTGCGTTCCTCCGGCCCCACCTCCTCACAACACTTATAAACGTTGCCGTTCTGCCAGCGGGTGTAAGCTGCCATCTCGTCAATGTAATCTTTTGTGATCATTGTGCATTTTCCCAAGTCCCTCCGGTGGGTGCCGACGTGAGACAAAGCCGTCATGCGTAATTTTGAAACATTGATAACAGCGCCCGCACGGTGAAACAACTTTGGGGAATTGGCCTCAAAGCAACCATTATCATTCTTGGTAATTTCATAAAATCAGGCGCACTTCCCGGGCCAAAGCGGTCATCAATCCGGTCCGCCGCTGACGGAGAAAATTAGCCAAGAGGCGACACTCGATCGTTGACCAACATCGACTATCTGCCCCTGAGTCCTTATAAGTACTTAGACTCCTGTTGTGAATACGATTTATCAGAGGGAGGCCAAGATGTGGCCCAATAGCGAGCTGACTGAAAGGCTAAATCTCAAGTGGCCAATTTTTCAGGCCCCAATGGGGGAGTTCACAACCCCCGCGCTCGCCGCTGCCGTCAGCAATGCTGGCGGCTTGGGTGGCTTGGGGATGTGGGGGTTCTCAGCAGAAGAGGCTGAACGGCGTATTATGGGCTTTCGACAGCAAAGTGGCGGAAGCTTGAACGTCAACTACCCCTTATGGGAGGACCCCGGTGATTTGACTGGTGTTGGCATGGAGATGCGGGCATCAATTCAGACGCTTTACGATGCCAAGGAAATGGGTCCCATACCGGATCCCGAAGCGCCGGAAAGCACTGTTGATGCTGAGCATCTTGCCATGCTCCTGAAAACACGGCCCGAGGTAGTGAGTTTCCATTTTGGTTTGCCGTGTCAGGAAACCGTTGAGGCGATCAAGAGTGAAGGAATATTCATTCTGTGTAGTGCGACGACGGTTGAGGAAGCAAGGCTTCTGGAATCTAGCGGTGTCGATTGCATCATCGCACAGGGGAACGAAGCGGGTAGTCATCCCGGTACCTTTACAGATACCGATGATCGCACCAGGCCCAGCCTTTTTTCTCTTCTCCCGCAGGTTGTCGATGCTGTAAACGTTCCTGTCGTCGCCGCAGGTGGAATCGCGGATGGTCGAGGCATTGCCGCCGCCCTAATGCTTGGCGCAAGCGGCGTGCAGCTAGGCACGGCTTTTCTTCGTTGCGATGAGACCGATATTTCCGATGCGCATCGCTCTGCCCTGGGTGCCGCCAACGACACTGGCACTCTTGTGACAAGAGTTGTTTCAGGACATTCGGCACGGGTCATATCCAATCGGTTAATCGAGGACTTGGAATCCGGCGGGGCGGAGCCACTACCGTTTCCAGCGCAATGGAACCTGACGCTGCCGCTGGAAGACGATGACGATCACAATTTTTTAGGCGTGTTGGCTGGGCAATCAGTTGCCCTGACTCGCGATATGCCTGCTGGAGATCTTGTTCAAACGTTGGCAGATGAAACCAGCCAACGCCTTAAGGCAATCAAGTAGAACTTCCAACAGTGATGTCTGCCATGGGTCATCTTTACGCCTCAGCCCCTCCAATCTGAAGGAGTCCGGAGTCGATGGCATAGTCGTCCAAACCGCAAAAAGCGGACATTTTTTTGTGCTTCATGCCAGATAATTGGGGTTAAGCGAACCAAACCCATCCTGCTCTGGTAGGTGACAAGTAGCCACAAACTGACCTCGGACACATCGCTTCTTCTACACTTTCAGCCCAGCTTTGCGGAACCCTTCAAGCCACCTTTCGGCATCTTCGGGTCTTACGCACATTCTTTTGATGGTGTTTACGTAATCCACAATGTTCCAGTTTTCGAGTCGGACCAGTTCGAACTGCCGAATGGCCTCATGGGCTTCTTCCGTGCGACCCAGTTGTGCCAAGGCAGCGGCCTTTTCCAGATAGATATGCTTGGGTGGAAATTGCCAGCCAAGCAATTGCTCTAGGGCCAACTCATACTGGCCGCCAAGAAAATGGACTTCGAAGTAGACTTCTCGGTAGGCGTCGGAGGCAAAGGGATCGCTGTGTAGCGCCTTATTGACCCATGTGACGGCGCCGTCGTAATCACCCTGAAAGGCTTTAACAAACCCCGCAAGACCCATAGCTACAAAATCGTTGGGATTAAGGGTGATGGCCTTATCTATATGATATTTTGCTAGTTCATGCTTACCGACCACGAGATAAGCATCTGCCGCTAACGCATGAATTTTCGAATTGCTTGGCTCCAGCTTCAGGGCTGTTTCCGCATGACTAATTGCCAGTGCGTCATTCTCATCAGACCGCCTGCCATGAACAAAGACGCTGTACGCATAAATTGATGAGAGTATTGCATGCGCCGTCCCGTACTCTGGATCGATCTCCAGCGCCTGTTTCATTAATTGTACTATTTTGCCGGAGGTGAAGTCTTGATACGTAAGGCTCATTGCACGGAGCATAAGATCATAAGCATTCATATCCTGTGTGGGCTTACGCTCGGCCTGAACCCTGTTGGCGATTTCCACATGCCCCGGCACCATGGACACGACCTGTGACGCAACTTCGTCCTGGACTGCGAAGATATCGGTGATGTTCCGGTCGTAGCGTTCCGCCCACAAATGATTGCCCGTGGTCGCATCAATAAGCTGCGCCGTAATGCGGATCCGCTCGCCAGCCTTTCGCACACCGCCTTCAACCACATACTGAACGCCAAGTTTCTTGCCAATCTCGGTTATGTCTGTAGCTTGTCCCTTGAATGCAAAAGACGAGTTTCGTGCAATGACAAACAGAGACTGGAACCGCGTTAGTTCGGTGATGATGTCCTCTGTAATACCGTCAGAAAAGTACTCTTGTTCGGGATCACCCGACATGTTGTCAAACGGCAATACGGCGATGGATGGCTTGTTGGGCAGTGCTGGGCTCGGCTGCCGAGCTGCGGATTTGCTATCAGACCTTACACGGTAAACACGCAATGGCCGTGCAATGTTTTTGAGTTTGTGGTCGCCGACATCCTCAAAAGCGATTTCAAGTTTGTCTCGGACTTGCCTATGGGCGTCATCAGAAATACAAATCCCTCCAGGTTCAGCCATAGCCTCAAGCCGCGCGGCCACGTTGATTCCATCGCCGTATAGATCATCCCCATCCAAGATCACGTCGCCAAGATTGATACCGATTCGCAAAATGATTTTTTTGTCATCCTGAATGGAGTCGTTGTTCGCAGCCATAGATTTCTGCATTTCAACAGCACACTCCACGGCGTTAACCACACTGCCAAACTCAGCTAGGACACCGTCACCCATCAATTTTACGATACGGCCATTGTACTTGGCCATGAGCGGCTGCAGGATTTTATTGTGCCAAGTTTTGATTTCGGACAGCGTGTTGGTCTCATTCGATCCCATCATTTTGCTGTAGCCCACGACATCGGCAGTCAGGATCGCAGCGAGGCGGCGTTGTATACTTTTTCCAGCCATTCCGTACTATTACGTTATGAGGATTGCAGCGCAACAAATTGAACTGATACCGCGTGAAAAATTCCGAAACTGAAGTCCGCTCAGGGTCAAAACTCCCCTATTTCAGACTTGTCAGTGAGAATCCGCAGCTGGGTGGTTAGCGGAAGTTTCTTGCTATGATGCTCAATAGAATTGGTAATTCTATAAAATCCGCTCGGAAGTTGCTCTGAATTAAGACCTAATATTCTGACTGCATCTCCCGTGGGATGTTATAATTTTTGTTCCGATAGCTAGATGGGCTAGCGACAAAGAACCATGTAAACTCTTATGGCAACGAACTCAGGACTAGGATTGAAGTTCGCCGCACTCGCCCCGTGGGTGGTTTTACTATGCCCTTGACATCGTCGTTGGATTGGTTGGCGCCAGTGACCCCGATCCCACCCAGCTCCGCCGCCAGGGCCACGCCCGTGCTGGAAGAAGAGAGATTGGCCAGGTCAAACCCTTCCCCCACCAGTTTGCGCGCCGCATCCGCGCCCATGGCGCCGCCGCCCTCAGTAACAATCACTACTTTTCGATCAGACATCTGCCACTCCCGCTAACCAAATCTTGTTGTTGGTGACCCAAACGGGCCGTTTTTGGAAGGCTTTGAGTCGGAAACAATCTCAGGGACTACGATCCCCGTGCCTCGGCATCAATCCTCTGCCGAAAGTTGCTGATCCCCCTAATAAACAATATCGCCGGAACAGCGAAAATGTCTTTTGCTAATTCAGGGAAACTTCACATTGATTTGAAGTGACTATTAGCACAAAATGATGTAACCGAGCACAATATAAACGCTAAGAATGTAGAAATTTAACTCGAAATAGTTTTCTTGGAACCAGGGAGGTTTCTATGACGGGCTTGGCAAAGGTTGCATCAAATCATTTGATACCCGAAGATCCCCGATTGAGTCACCTTAGAAGATTGAGCCGGAAAGAGAGCCACCGCGGGCTACTTTTCGGGGCCTTGGCCTTGGGGGCAACTCTCCTTTTCGACGCGTCGCTCGCTGGTCAGGCAGCTTTGGCTCAGGAGGGCATCACGGATTGCACCGATCCCACTCAACCCTGTTTTGCCAATAACCCGGACATCCTCGGCGGCCGCCGGGATCTGCTGCGGACAGATGATCTTGTGGTCAGCGTCGACCGTCAGCCCGGCAATGGCAGCAGCCAGTTCGACAACTACCTCCTCAACATGTCCGATCTGCGGGTCACAAAACAAACAACCTATGACATTGTAAACCCAAGTTGCACAGTCGGCTCTCCTGTTCCTGCACCGATCTCGACCCGGGTCGGCAGGGTTTTCAATTTGAAGAATGACGTGGCTGTCTCCCTGGCGCCAAAAGATGAGGCAACCGGCACGAATTGCGGTAGTGGCGTCGGCGAACTTTCGTTTTACATCCATGATCCGATTGATAATGCCACGAACGATTCCATTACGGCGTTGGGCTTCAAGCCGGCTTTTACCCGCATGGCCATGGACGACTTCGACCTTGATGGTTACGACGACGTCGTGCTGATAGGACCGTTTTTCAATGCGACTTTTACCTTGATGGAGGTTTATAGCGCGCGCGATGTCGATGACCCGTCCGGTGGCCTGTTGTTTAAGAAGTCCCTCAACCTGGGTAACGTCGATTCGCCGCGCGTCCCGCGCGCCGAACCCGTAACCGGTGACTTCAACGGCGACGGCGCGGTCGACCTGGCCTGGCTTGGCGCGGAGGGCGAGAGCGAGCCGCTGTCCATCTATTTTGCCTCGATCTGCCCGACGGCGGGCTTTGAAATTGTGAACACGACCTGTTCCGAGGCTTTCGAGATCGTGCTGTCCACGCAGGTTATCTCGACCGGCGTCAACTGGTCCCCTTTATCGCCGGATACCTTTCAAGCGCAGCTGACCGCCGGAGACTTTGACGGGACGACAGGCTCGGTTGCGGTTGACGACGAACTGTTGTTTCTGCGCAAAACGGATTTGCAGAGCGACAGTGCCAAGCTGTTGGTCGAGGCCTTTAACTTCACCGCTGACCTAAGTGCGGCCAAGGCCCCCGAATCCCTTATCTTTGAGCCCGTCAAGGACGGCATGTTTTTTAATCTCCCGACGTCACTGTTTCATGTGGCAAGCGGACGCTTGGATTCGGCCTCATCGCGTGAACAAGCCGTCATTGGCGCATCGGCTTTCCCGAACTTGCCAATCTCCCTCTATGGAATCTGTCCGATCACTTTCAGCACTTCAAACGGCAACGACTTGGCCATGACCAGTCATTGTTTCCAAGGGGAAGAGGATACGGTGCTCACAATGTATGGGCTAACCATCGGTCGGTTCTATCCGCCGGATGTGGATGGTCAGATCGATTTCGATCAACAAATCGCGATTCTCTTAACTGAAAATTCCCCAGCCGAGGGACCCAATACCCGGGTCGACATCTATACTGTCAAGCCGACGGCCTTAAGGGATCCTTTCGTTCCCGCATTTAATAGTGAACATACGATCGCCGATGAAATTCTGTTTTCCTTCGAGCACCGTGTCCACGCGCCGCTTCAAGCCGGTGACCTGCAGGGTAACTCACTTGTCCTGGGCGAGCCGGATATTGTCAAGGTTTCCGGCCATATCGAGCCGGGCATCGTGCTTGGCGTCCCGCCCATGCACGCCGACTTCATACGCAAACAGCCGGGCGACCCAACAAGTCTTGTCAACGTGTCGATCGATCCGGCCAATGGCAGCTCGACCTCTGAAGAGGCAGATTTCGATGCCACTTACAAGTTCTCGAGCAGCAGCGATACCACCACGACCCACCAGAGCAAGACCAGCTCCACGCTTTCCACCAAGGAATCCGTGCAAGCCAAAGTCTCCTTCGAAGCGGCCGGCAACGGTATTTCCGCTTCGACCAAGGATTCGGCCAAGCAATTCTCGTCGAAGGTCGTCTCCGATACGCATGAGTTCAAAAAAAGTATCACCTCCCAGACGCAAGCCTCGACTGGGCTCGGTGACTTGGTTTGGTTTTCGGTCAAGGATTTTTACATCTACATCTACCCGGTCATCGGCCGCACGGTTTGTCCGGATAACCAAGCGACCTGCGCCGAGGCCGATCGGGTGCCGATGCAGATCCAGTTTTCCGGGCCCGACGATATCAAGACAAATATAACTTCCGCTGCTAGCGACCTGATGGTCATGCAAGGGCACAACATGGAATGGTACCAACCGGTTCATGAGCCTGGCAACCTGCTCAGCTATCCTTGGAACGAGGCCTTGCTGAACGATCGCTTGACGACCGGAAATCCCAAGGCGCCAACACCCCAGGAGCTTGCCAAATCGGCCAGCGAGACGCTGGAGGGGGCCGCCTTTATCAATGAAACCACTTGGACCGATTCGACTTCCTCGGATCAGTCCACGGGCTCTTCCCAGAAGTTCACGGAGAACGCCAGCGTCAGCGTTGCCGCAAAGACATCCTTCCTTTTTGGCATTGGCAAAGCGTCCGTCAAAGCCAGTTTCGACATAAAGGGCAGCGACTCGACACAGACATTGACCACTGCGGTGTCGACGGTCGCCTCCTCGGAGGGGATCGATGTGACGGTCCCGAACTTTGATAATCCCAGTACATGGGCCTTGCCGGACTTCGAGTATAGCCTGCAAACCTTCATTTTCGGCGAGCAAGTTCCGGAGGGCACCTTGGATGACGACAAGGCGCCCGCCGACATTTCGACCAACGGCACCCAGCGCACGGGCTATGTGGCCCTTGCCACGGACAGCAATTGGTTCGATGCCTACAACTTGCCGGACTTAGCCTTGAATCATCCCGCGCGATGGACCTGGGACGATACCTCGCTGGTCGCTTCTTTCAATCGACCGAACAAGGTCGCGGTCGATGCCAGCCGATTCTATGCCATGCGGGGTTTTTTCGTGACCCCTCAAGACGCGACAGGGGTCACGCCCGTCGGGCCCATGTTGACCCAGCTAACCGTGGGTGAAGAGCTGACGATCTGGACCCGGATCTACAACATGAGCCTGACGCCCTTTGACGCCACGGATACAGCGAAAGTACAAATTTTCGGTCAGGTGTTTGACGCCACCTCGCCAAGCTGCCAACAGGTGACGCCTCCCGACAATTGCCAATTTGTCGGGCCGAGCTTCGAGGTGGGCACGCAAAGCCTCGATGCATCTTTGCTGAACGCCTATCCCGACGCGGACGCCGCGACAAACACCGACCCCAATTGGCTGCTGGTCAAACAGGGTTGGAACACGGAGCCCGATGTTGACCACCCCCTATGGGGCTGCGGGCCAGTCGGCAGCAAGGTCACCTGCGCCGATAAAGAACTCGTCTTTTGGGTCCTGGTCTGGGCCGAGCGGGACGGCGCGCTGGTGCCCGAGATGCTTGGCCACGGTCTTGACGCGATCCCGTCAAGCAGCCTCGACGACATTGTCGACGTGCCCCTGGAGACGGTAATCCTGCAAGGTGAGTCGCGGACCTTCTCCAACAATGTGGGCCTATATAATCAGACATTCTATGTTTGCGAGACGGCGAGCGAATGTGACTCCCCAAACACAGTGCTCGAGGCGATCAAAGCGACAAATAGCGCAAGCGCGATGGCTCTTGCCGCTGCGGCACCGGAAAAAATGGAGGGCGACCTCATACTTCACGATATCACCTTTGAAAGGGAGACGGTAAAGCTGCATGACTCGGTTCGGGTCGACACGCGGATCGCCACCACGGACTTGCCTTTCTCGCCTCTCAACATCTTCTACTACGACGGCGACCCGGCGGATGAAGGTCGGATTCCTTTCGATCACGAATACATCCCCTTCATCGGCTCGTACAGCGAGTACGTCAATTCCTCGCGTTTTGTGCCCCAGACCTGCGGTCCTCATGAGGTCCATGTGGTCATTGCCGCCGTGGGCGGAGAGCCACTCTCCGACTATCGGTACATTAATGTGACGATCGATCCTGCAAGCGAAATCAACCGGATGATCCGACAAGTAAAACAGTCAGACTTGCGTTACAGACTCAAAAGGAAATTGGTGCGCAAACTTTGGTTTGCCAAAAAATTGTTTTGGCGGGGCTATGACTATTACGGCCACTACATTCTGCAACGATTTGCATCGAAGGTGAGCCGCCTCGGCGACCGGGGAAAGATCCCCGTCTCGGCGGCCCAGTCCTTTAGGGCCCAAGTCGATCGTTTGGTGAGCTGCTTATAACGTTCCAATCGCCAGCTGGCGCTTGGCAATTGGGGGCGGGATAAAAGGGGTCGGCTGGGCTCGGTCTCGAGCCCCGCCCGAAGATCCCCATTGCCTCCGGTTAACCCCCACCATCTCACCGTCATGACCGGTCCCCCGTTCACCGGGGCCTTGGGCCACCTTGTTAGGCGGGGCTAGCCCATCTTATCCCCACGACCTCCAAACCAATGGTTTTTTGGCAACCATCTCTTGGCCATCGATAAAGAGATGGCAATCTTCATGCCCGAGTTTCCCGAAACATTCACTTGGAGGTTCGGCATTTGGAACGATTGATGGCTGAGGCTGAGATCAGCCCGGAAATTCGGTTCTGCCTCACCTGCGTTCTTCACGTTGCCGTTTGGATGAGACAGCGGCAGGCCAAGTGGAATAAAGACACCATTTATCGCAAAAGATAGCCTGTAGGGGCGGTACTGACCCGGGCGGAGGGGCGGCCAGGTAGGCCATCCCAAATGGGACTATTGGTAAATGTTGTATCTTGCTATCATACGTCCAATTTTTGCCAATATAGGAGCAAATAAATGGGAGTGTTTCGATTGATTGCGAGCCTTGCTGTTGCTGTAGCAATCACTCTGCCAATAGCCGCCTATGCCGGTGGTGGTGGTGGAGGTAAAGGTCCAAATGATGTTTCTGATGAAACAAAAAAAGAATTACGCGACCCAACTTTGAAAAAGATCCTTCGGCCAACGGGCATAACACCCAAAGAATGGCAAGATTACAGAGAGCAAAGAAATTGGGATAGAGAAATCTCAGACGCCGACGCTTCGCTATACTATTTTGAAGCCTACGGATATGCGGAAGCTCTGAGAATAAACTTTTAGGGCCCACTGGAAACATCAGATTATGAAAATCTTTCGAAGTCTCCTATTCCTTGTGCTGCTAGTAGGATGTGGAGAAATAGCGCTTTCCGACCTGCCTGATGTTTCCCAAGCACCAGCACCGGACACCGGTCAACCGGACGCCAACAAACGCTCCAATTGGCATTCTCTAAATATGCGCGACAAGGCAGAGCATGCCCGTGCCGTGCATATTGCTCTTGAAACCTTGGGGTCTGCGCCAGTGGCTTGGGTTGGCCAAGAAGCATCCGGAGAAATTACGGTGGAAGAGACTTCGGATTTGAAAAACGAGATTGTTTGCCGGCGGTTTCATGATCGCCTAATCATTGATAACGAGCCAAGAGATGTGCGAGACATTGCCTGTTGGGTTGGCGAATGGGCATACGTTGGCGATGCCCCACCGCTTCTTCCCGTGTTAGAACCGGCGTTCGCACAACTAAATCGCGTCTATACGGTTAAGCGCGGGGGCACGTTACGGGATGTGGCGAACGTCACCGGAGCGGACCACGAGGGGATCCGGTTGTTCAATCCGGGTCTTCCAGAAGACCTACCTCCAGGGACGCAGGTTTTATTGCCCTAGTGATGACTAGGGGATTTGATAAGGGCAGTTTTGGGGCCGCCCTCTCCAAAAGAGATTTTCATACGGATTTAGCTTGAGTGTCTGCTTCGATTAAGAATTGCTGCAATAGACCTGCTGAAACCTTGAACGGGGCTATTAGGTTCGATGCAATTTTTGCCTTTTCAGATCGGCTTACCTCCAACCACTTACTCTTGTAGGCTATTCGACCAATAGCAAAACTCCATTCTCTGCGCGACGGATCGATGCGACGCCACGTCTCCCAATCGCCCCCTGACGGCCGTTCGAGGGAAGCCAGATGATCAACAATTCGGTTGTGGAGCGATGCAATGATCGGACTTGAAGACACGTAATGGTCATTCGGCTTATCGCAGAACTTTGCCTCCATCAGGGCCTTCTGCAAGTTCAAGATTTCGTAATAGTCAGTAATCACAAATTCTTTGGATGTCCTCTGCTTGCCCTTGGGTCGATTTAGGATCATTCCTGATAGAGCATAGCATCTATGGCATCCACCACCATCGACGTCCAAAGCCCTCGTTGACCGGCTCGACGGCTGGCTGGCACAAGGGGTCATGATCCAGCCGAACATCACCCGACACCAGAACGCCGCCTTCTTTGCGGCCCAGGCTAAAGCAGCTGAGGAACGGGCGGATGCCTATCCGACGCCACGGTTAATCAAGGCCGCCGATTAAGAGGGAAACCGAGGTCTCATCAACTGCTTCACTTGAGATTATAAAAACTCAGTGCCCGAATTGTTTGGTTGTATGCGTCATTCTGGGTCTTTCCAGAGGCCACCTGTTCCACGTAATCTGTGACTGCTTCCTGGGTGACTTCGACGGACTGGATCGTATTGGCTGCCTGTTGTGCTTTCATTTGCGCAAGCTGTTGCCGGTGACGTTCATTCATTTGCGCCAAGTTTTCAGATTGTGCCCTCCGGCGTCTCTCGTCCCTTTCATCTTGGTCCATCTGCATGACAGCGGCAAAAGGGTTTCCCCCGGCAAGAAAGTAGCCAAAAAAATCCACGGCGGCACCGCGGCTCGATCCACCATCGCCACCACTTGCCAACACAGGGCTTATAGATGCGCCGCCGGTCAGCCCCAAAGAAAAAGCAGCGGCAAAGATTAGCTTAGATTTGGTCATCTTACTCTCCCGTTGCTTGAGCTTGGGATTTGGCCAGGTCTTGTGATTGCGGACCAGCCGCATAAAGACCCAAAGTGCGTGTTGTCTCATATGGCCGCGGTCCGTCCGGATCTGGCTTGAGGGAGAGTTTGATCCATCCGCCGTCGTCGGTCTTCAAATCGACAGTTTGTCGGACCATGGCGACAGCCCAACCTCCCTGATACATCCGGTAGAAGCTGTTCGCCCCTTGTCCAGTCGTTTGGTCGGATTGGGACATATACTCCATCTGAATGCGGTCGCCTGGTGCGATTTGGGTTTGGATAAATGCAATGAAGAGGTAGTCGGCCTGGCCAGCAGGCAGGGCGGCGATGTCCCGCACGGGGACGGCTACATCCGTCACGGCCTTGTAAAACCGGGCATAGTTGGAGACAATGTATTCCTGGCTGGTGTTGATGTCGCTCACTCGAGCTACGAAGAGCGACGCTTGCGGGTCGTCGGCGAAGAAGGAACTTAGGTTCGGATCGTGCAGCCTTACCGGTTCTGTGCCATTCGCTCCCAAAGTGTAATCGAAAGCGGCCTGGTAGGCGACATTAGCCTGCCGTCCTGAGTCATCTTCAAATACGAGAATGCCTGCCACGCGAGATTTCTCGCCGATCTGCAATGGATCGACATCGCCGAAAACAACGGCCTTAGAAAGCTCGAATGAATTGATTGCGGGCTCTTGGAACGAGACTGTCTCAATGCCGTTAACCTGCAAGGCCGCAGTGATCTCCTCTGGTCCATAACCCCTTGCCCGTGCCGCCAGAGCCCTAAGTACGCGCTGCATTTTGGGGTCGACGGCAGTCATCTTGCTGGCTTCACCTTTGGCGTCCAGGGTCCAGACCTGGAAAGTTTCTTCGACCGGAACTTCGGAAGAGACGCCCAACGCCGCATCGGTCGTCGCCGCCAAGTTGTCTAGGGTCTTACAAGCGCTGATCGTGAGCATTCCTGCCATTGCCAAGGCTGATAACGCCATAGGCTTCGATACTTTGTGCATTGCCTTAAAGTCCAAGCTTTTCAGTTCTTCCGGGTCGTTTAGCCTGGATTATCGCTGCTTATGGTTAAGAATGGACTACCTGGGTTTTGTTAGCGCTTACTGGCCAACCAGATGCTCGTGGCGTTTTTCCGTTGTGCACATTCGGGTTGATCTAGATTTAGACCACTCACGACCAATAGCTTCTTCGCTACGAGAAGGGTCGATTCTGGCTGCTAGTGAAACATCCAAACAAAATCCGCCTCACCAACGACAGCGACGATATCTTCATGCCGTTTGGCGCTTCAGCCTGCGGGATGGCAAAAATCCCGGCTGAGCCGGACCGGCAAGCGCTTTAGAGATCAACGGTGCGGAACATCGTCGGTATCAACACCCGGAACAAAGGTCACGCCGTCACGCTGTTTCCAATCAACAGGCCAAACTGCGAAGAAGATGATGCATTTCTCATCTGCCTCGTAGCTAATATCCATTCCGCTTGGAAGCCAAAGAACATCTCCCGGCTCACAAACATAATCCTCCCCATCGACCACCATCCGAAAGGTTCCTTTATGGACGTAGATGATTTCGTCACAAGTCAACTTCCAGGGAACTTTGACATTGTTGAAAAAGTTCCAGCCGCCCATCATGGAACTACTATTGTGAGGTCCGATGTGAGATCGAATGTATGATTTCCCAGCCGGCAACTCTTGAAATCGGTGCTCGAAATCGGAAAATTTGTACAAAGTCGGCTTTGGCATAAAGTTCCTCTTGGGCGGTTGTACAGCAATTCGGATTGTTCAAGAGGGCGCAGGTATGCCGGCTACTGTCAATCGGATTTGTATCCATTCATCTTGGGGGCTCCATGGTGGTCTCAAATTCACCACGATCAGCTGAGTGTAATTTGTGTGTAATCGTGCAAAGAAGTTCCGAGAACGTTCGAGCGAATTTTTTAGGGATTTTTACATTCTGGGCGATTGTAAGTGGCGGAAATTCAGTGATTTTTCCCACGTCACGAGCAATCGAGATAGTTTAGCCCAAGCATTCGTAATGCGGGGATCAGTGCTGGTTGTCGCAAAAGTTCAAACCAATCACACTATAGCTGTGGAATTACTCTTCCAAGTCGTCCACATCGGACTGGCCGGACAAGAGGCGTCGCACGTGTGACCAGGAAAGGCCAATGCCCAAAATAATGGCAATTGCAGTCAGAACGATCCATTGCAATGCACCGCTGCTATCGATTTCCAAAATGCCTGTTTCAATCAACACCCATATTAACGCGGCTGTAAAGGCACCAGCCAGCACGACACCAAATACTCCGATCGAGCGCATGGTTGCTCGAACATAGATGACGTAACAGATCAGCAGCGTTATGCCAGCAAGCACCACGAAGGGTAGTTGTCCGTCAGCATAGGTGAGAACCCAGTCAACATAGGAATATTGCGTCGGATTGTAAGTTGAAAAGACCAGAGCAATGGAAAAGAGTACCCGCAGAATTAGTCCAACGAAAGAAAAGGAAAATGCAGAATTTGCCACTGTAACTACCTCCAAATGCCATCCATGCGAACAAGCGGGCGGTGCGGAAAAAGCGGAGTTTGATACTCCAAATGGGCAGCACTTTCAATGACGTTGAACAAAATCACATCACCAATTCTACGGACGATCCTGACCTACTTCCTAGAATGAAAATGTTCAAATGCCTCGATCAATCGGCACCGCCCTGCCTGCCAGAGCCAATTCTGATACTTCTGTTGGCTCAAGGTAGTATTCGGATTTATCCAGATAAAATGATCGAAAATCGTAAGGTGTCGCGCCGTTTAGCCCATCTTGCCTTACCTCACAGGCGGCAAGGAATAAGCACAGCGTTAGACCCATGAGCTGTTGGTAGAACCCAACTGGTTGCGTAAATCGATGGGCGCCAAAGCTAAAAATCATTATGGTTTCTTCTGAAGCATACTGAATTGAGACTTGCGCTGATGGTCCTAGCGACTTCCTTTTCTTGCACCAGTCAAGCATTAGGGGAGGTGGCCCAATCAAGTCCCAAGGATAGGTAATCATAGTGGTGCAACAATGGCGAATGCTCTCAATTTATAACCACCTTTGGATGTTATGAATAGATGGTTAATCAAAGGTAAAGAGGCGAATTCACCCGAAAGGGCGCTTCTCTGCGTCTACCTGATTGCTTTGAGGGTGTTGACGTACTTTGGGCGGCCATTTGAGTGAGGAGAATTGCGCAGCAGATTAATTTACTTTCCCGTATGACGGTTTTTGATTGTTCAATAATAGCTATGGGCTACCGGTTCCAGAGGCCTCTTCCCCATAGGCCAAAGGCCAGCAATGCACCAGTATCTCCAATGGCCACACGTGGAGGGCTCCTCACTCCGTTTGGACGGATGGATTTTAACCCATGGATGTTTATCGAGATCAGTTGCGAGTGTCACAAACAAGCAGCGGGTTGATTCCCTCCGAAAGATTGAACGTCTCCTCCTTTGAGATTGTCTAGGCGAACGGCAATAGGATTTCGGTCAAAGGCAAGGCTTGTTGTTGAGTTTCCAAGTTGCTGTCCTCAGCAGGGCCGCGATCCGGCGATAACGATGCACTGAAACTACAATTGGACCACTCAAAGGGGGGTATTCAGTTCCACTTAAGCTTCGCAGATTAGCGTCCCGCTCAAGCCAAGAATGGGGGTGAAACAAGATCACAATGAGTGGATTAAGCCTAATCAAAACGAATGGTGAAGAGATACTGTCAGACAGCGTGAAACAACGGGCTGATGTCTCAGTGGTGGTACCCTTTTTTAATGAGCAGTCGGTGCTGACTGAGTTTCATCGTCGCCTCACCGCTGTACTCGATACCCTCCACGAAAACTGCGAAATTGTTTATGTGGATGATGGCAGCAAAGACCAAAGCCTAGAGATCGTACAGAACTTCCCATCGTCTTCCAGTAAAGTTCGCTGTGTTGCTTTAAGCCGTAATTTTGGCAAAGAGCCAGCATTGAGCGCTGGCCTAAAGCATAGTGAAGGCCAGGCGGTCATTGTGATTGATGCCGATCTACAAGATCCCCCTGAGCTTATCCCCGAGATGATTACTAAATGGCGAGAAGGCTACGATATCGTCAACATGCAACGTAGTGTTCGTCATGGTGAAACTTGGTTCAAACGCCTTGCGGCCACTTGTTTCTATAAGATGCTAAACAGCGTGGCAAAATTAGACATACCGGAAAATGTTGGCGATTTTCGTTTGCTTAGCGCAAACGTTGTCAATCATATAAATGAGTTGCCTGAGCGGAACCGATTTATGAAGGGCATCTTTTCGTGGCCGGGCTTCAAACAAATCACTCTTCGCTTTGAACGTGACCCACGGTTTTGCGGTGAAACCAAATGGAATTATCTCAACCTTCTGGGTTTGGCGATTGATGGAATTACGTCATTCTCCATTCGTCCTCTGCGTATCGCTACCATCGCGGGGTCATTGATTGCCCTGGGTACCTTCATATACGGCATTATGATCGTCACGAAGACGCTGATGTTTGGCGAGCCGGTTTCCGGTTATCCGTCAATAATGGTCGTCATGCTAGCCCTTGGCGGTGTCCAGTTATTATCCATCGGCATATTGGGTGAATATATTGGTCGCATCTTTATCGAGACTAAACAACGCCCGCTCTATCTCGTGGAATCGATCTCTGAAACTGCTGCACAAAATAGACGCTCTCAATCCACGGGATTAATGTGGGAGAACGCTTGATAATGACCAGAGTGAAGGCGGTTCATTTAGGGTGGTTGCTTGCATTTTCTCTATTACTCAGACTTATCTCGCTGGCCACCTATCCATTGATGGACACAACAGAAGCGCGTTATGGAGAAATGGCGCGTTTAATGGTGGAAACCGGAAACTGGCTAACCCCCCAATTTGACTATGGTATCCCATTCTGGGGGAAACCGCCGTTATTTGCCTGGGTGAGTGCAGCCAGTATCAAACTATTCGGCTTGAGCGAATTTGCGGTTCGCGCGCCTCATTGGCTTGCGGGGGCCCTAACCATATTTTTGGCAGGATTCATGGCTTGCCGTGCCGGCTTCAGCGCCTTGATTGCCTCGTTAGTACTTGCCACTTGCGGAATTTTTTCGATCGCGTCAGGTGCCATCATGACCGACATGGTACTGACGCTCGCCATCACTCTCTCCATGATGGGATTTTATTATTGCTGGTGTGGAAAGGGAAAAAACAGTGCCACATGGGGCTATTTGGGTTTTATTGGATTAGCGTTCGGTATGTTAGCCAAAGGTCCCGTTGCTATTGCCATAGTGGCAATCGCAGTATTCCCATGGTTGATATATCAACACGGTTTTTTGGCGGCCTTCAAAGTGTTGTGGCAACGTTTTCCTATCCTTGGTGGATGCCTGTTGATGCTTGCTGTCGCACTGCCCTGGTATCTTATGGCCGAATTTGCCACTCCTGGCTTTATTCGCTATTTCATCATTGGCGAACATTTCGAGCGCTTTGTGGTGAGCGGGTGGGATGGCGACCTGTATGGCAAAGGCCGTGATCAACCACGCGGCATGATATGGTTGTTCTGGCTATTGGCGGCATTGCCTTGGTCGATCGTATTGCCAGCGATAATCTGGCAACGTCGACCGCTATTGAGGAACTTTGACAAAGATCAAAAAAGTTTATTCGGGTTCTTAATTTGTTGGCTTATGGCTCCCATGATTTTATTTACGCTGGCGGGCAACATTCTGCCGGCTTATATTCTTCCTGGAGTGCCGGCTTTGGCAATTTTGTTTGCTATGTTGGTCACTGACCAAGATTACGGATGGCTTGCAGGTATTTCAGCGATTATTCCAATGGTGCTTTTGATCGCAATGCCCGTACTTAACATGGGCATCGCCGATAAGAAGAGTGACCGTGTCATCTTTGAAAGAATCGACTCTAGTATCCCTACATTCTATATCGGTAAGCGACCATTTTCCGCGCAGTTTTACAGCGACGGAAAAGCCAAAAAGCTCGAAAATTCTGATGCATTAAATGACATTAAAGTTCTTAATTTAATTGGCAAGCAGGAGGCTCTTGATGAGTTTCTCATTGAGAGCAAACTGTCATGTTTCCGCGAATTCAAGGCCCCGTCTAAGCGTGTGCTATATTCGTGTGTGAGCCAATAACTTTATGAAAATCTTTGAAATGTTTGCCCGGTTTGTGTTGTGGTGCCGCTTCTGGCTTTCGATGCAGCCCGCTATCTTTATGAGGCATAAGGGCCAATGACGTCCAAAATAAAAACCTATCAGGCTAAGAGTCAGTGCGTGCGAATGCCATCCCTTGTTTCGAAGGTCCATTGACACTCATAGTTCGAAAATAACGCCTGTTAAGACCTCAAACAGCATAATTACTATAAAGATCAGAGCCATAACGCTGATGCTGTCACTTTTCCCTTTTGCGAGAAACGGTGTGGCTGCTGCTGCGAAGTATGCGATAATTTTGGCAATCGAATCGACTTTGTAAAACCACCCGATGTGGGTCCCTTGCTGAGCCAAAACTAGATCAGCGATATACAATGCAGCCATACTGCCAAAAGCGAATTGAAACAAAACCTCGACAATCGTAGGCCGTCGTATTCTTATGATGATGGTTTTAGCCAAGATATAACCATTACCGCCGTTGGAGCCTGTACGGTTAGTAGAAAAAGGGGTTCGGCTTATAAAGTCCCGTTTTCAGCGATAGTGCCCGGCAGACAAGGTTCCTTCAGATGATTTCCAATAGCCACGATGCCAACAGTGGCAATCTTGCGGTTTATCATGGTTTGGTTCCTCTATTGCCGAACAGGCCAACGGTGGGCCTTTGGATTTGCAATCGATGGTGCAGAAGCGTCTGGGGCTTTCGGTGCCTCCATCGGGCAATCGGTGACGGCGTTTTGGCACGTGATCCTGAAATTAACCTGAAGAACCATGGTGGCTCATCTTCAGCTAGGATTCAGTTTGACGCATATTTTCGCTTGATCTGTAACCGAGAGAGCAGCCGCCTTGAACTACAATAGCTACAATGAGAACCTGAGACTTGCCCAGGTGCCTCGGACTCCCCAGTACAGAGAAGCTTAGATGCGCGTTTTGCTGGTCGAAGACGAAAGACTGATTGCCGATGCTATCAAAGTGTCGATGAGGCGCGACGGCTATCATGTCGACTGGGTGGACAACGCCGATAGCGCTGAGCACGCCCTGGCTGCTGCACGGTTCGATCTGATCATCCTCGATATCGGTCTGCCGGGACGCAACGGTCTTACGCTGCTGCGTTGGATACGAGACACCGGGCGCGTCGAGCCCGTGATCCTTTTAACCGCCCGCGAGGCAGTAGAGAACCGGATCGAGGGTCTCGATTTTGGCGCTGATGACTACATGGTCAAGCCTTTCGACATGAAGGAGCTGTTGGCCAGATCCCGAGCCCAGATCAGGCGTGCGAACGGGCGCGCCGCACCTAAGTTGAGCCACGGTAACATTGAGGTGGATCTAGCGGCACATAGGGTCACCGACAATGGAAAGGTCGTGGATGTTCCTCCACTAGCTTTTCACGTTTTGGTGGTGCTCCTTGAGCGCAAGGGGCGGGTCGTTTCCAAAGATGACCTGGCCGAGACCCTTTATGGTTGGAGCGAGGGTGCCGAAAGCAACACCATCGAAGTCTATGTATCTCAGCTGCGTCGACGTCTGTCCAACAAGCTGATCAGAACCATTCGTGGTGTCGGCTACATCATTGACAAGGATTGATATGGCCTCGACCTCGATCCGCTCCCAAATTCAAAAGAAACTGATCCCACTGGTTCTTTTGTGCTGGGTTGGTGCTGCCGTCTTTATTTATCTTGGCACTCGTGTCGAGCTGCAGGACGCTCTTGATGCCCAAGCCGACCTATTGGCCGTCGTGATGGCGCGCATGCAGTCCGACGAGATCAACCCGATTGATTTCGGCAAAGGGTTGGATCGCTACAAAACCGACTACATCGTCCGCATTTGGTCTTCAGACGGACAGCTATTGTTCGATTCTCAAACATCATTGCCGGATGGCTCCTATGCGTTTCCGGCGGAAGCAAAACCAACTGAGGGAGAGTCTGGCTGGCAAATTACGGAGTATCGGACGGAAGCTGGCAATAAAATTCAAATTGCACAGTTAGCTGAGGAAACAAACCAAATCGTTTGGCAAGTTGCATTGGCGGCTCTTCTGCCGCTGTCCCTCGCTCTTTTGGGGTCGGTTTTGGCGATCTTGTATTTTGTGCGCGACGGTCTGAGACCGCTTAACCGGCTTTCCAAGGTGCTGACCCTGCGCTCGGCCTCAGAGTTGAACGACCTTCCCAATCCGTATCGGGTAGAAGAACTGCGGCCAATTATCACGTCTCTGAACGAGTTGTTTGGGCGCATTCGAGGGTTTGTGGACCGCGAGAGACGCTTTGTTGACGATGCGGCACACGAACTGCGCACACCCTTGACCGTGATCAAGGCTCAATGCCAGGCGATCGACCCCTCGACCTTGGATGTCGAGACAAAAAAGCGTCTGCAGAGCATTGTTGAAGGGGTTGACCGGATCACTCGCCTGAGCGCCCGCCTTTTGGATCAAGCCCGAGCGGAACAACCGGCATCGAAACGGACAGCGATCCAAGTGGCACCGGTTTTGCGGAGTGTCTTAGCCGACCTCACGATCTCCGCAGAAAAAGCTGGCGTGGTCATCGATCTGCAATGCGAAGAAGAACCCGAGATCTTTGGCGAGATCGAGGATCTGCGCGTCATTCTGAGCAATCTAGCGGAAAACGCCATTAAATTCGCATCGTCGCCCGGCAGCGTCTATGTGACTCTGACGGCAAAGGGCATTGATGTCGAAGACAGCGGTTCCGGTGTTCCAAGAGATCAGCAGCAGCAGATTTTTGACCGCTTCTATCGGCATCCCAATAGTAAGGCTGAAAGCACGCCTCGGGGAACAGGTTTAGGTCTGTCGATCGTGCAGGC
>JBCCHN010000062.1:0-28043 GCA_039028695.1 Pseudomonadota bacterium | reverse complement strand
GGCCCGCGCTATGGCAAGCTTTTTGCCACCTTAGCCGGCGAGCATTTGGTCGATCTCTGCTGGCACCTACCCGCTGGCATCATCGATCGGCGCTATGCCCCAACCCTAGCACACGCCCGGCCCGGCAGGATTGCCAGCATGACGGTCACCGTTGGTGAGCATCACTCGCCGCCAAATCGCCGACAGCCTTATCGTGTCTTTTGTCATGACGACGGCGGCGAGATCGAGCTGGTTTTCTTCCATGCCCGGCCGGACTATTTGGCCAAGATACTTCCACCCGGCTCCCAACGTTTAATCAGCGGCAAGGTGGATATCTTTTCCGGACGCCTTCAGATGACCCACCCGGATCATGCGGTTCCTCTCGAAGAGGCTGAGGCCGTCATGGTGGTGGAGCCGACCTATCCCCTGACGGCGGGCCTAACACAAAAGGTTGTCCAAAAGGTTGTTCGTGCGGCACTGAAGACAGCGCCGGCTTTGCCCGAATGGCTGGATCCGGCTCATAAGGAGCGGGAAAAGTGGCCCGACTGGCGGGACGCCCTAAAAGTCGCACATCACCCCGAAAGCGAGGATGATCTCTCGCCCTCGACTCCGGCCAGATGCCGCCTGGCCTATGACGAGCTACTCGCCAATCAACTGGCTCTAGCCTTGATCCGCCAGCATCAATCCCGTCGCCAAGGTCGAGCACAGAATGGAGACGGTCGGCTGCGGGAAAAGGTCTTGGAGGCCCTGCCCTTTTCCCTGACCGATGCTCAAAATCGGGCGGTTAACGAAATCGCCACGGACATGGCTGCTGATGGTCGTATGCTGCGCCTGCTTCAAGGGGATGTGGGTAGTGGTAAAACCATTGTGGCCCTGATGGCCATGCTAATTGCGGTGGAGAGCGGCGGGCAAGCGGCCCTCATGGCGCCTACGGAAATTCTGGTACAGCAGCACGCGCGCACCATAGAGCCGCTGCTGGCCCCCCTCGGCATGGGAATGGAGGTCTTGACCGGGCGCGATAAAGGGGTAGAGCGGCGAGAAAAACTGGGACGTCTGGAACGGGGGGAAAGCCAGATTGCCGTTGGCACCCATGCGCTCTTTCAAAAGGATGTGGGCTTTCACAATCTCTCGCTCGCGGTCATCGACGAACAGCATCGCTTTGGCGTGCACCAACGCTTGGAGCTGACTGCCAAGGGCCATGGAGTGGACGTTTTGGTTATGACGGCTACTCCTATCCCGCGCACTTTGATGCTGACGGCCTATGGGGATATGGAAACCTCGCGCCTATTGGAAAAGCCGCCAGGCCGCCAGCCCGTGGATACCCGAGTCCTGCCGTCGGAGCGGCTCGCCGATGTGGTGACCGCAGCGGGCCGATCCTTGGATAAGGGCCATAAAGTTTTTTGGGTCTGTCCGCTGGTGGAGGAGTCCGAGACCTTGGATCTAGCCGCCGCCGAGGATCGCTTTAACGCCTTGGCCGAACGTTTTCCCGGCAAAGTAGGCTTGATCCACGGACGCATGAAGAGCCGGGACAAGGACGCTGCCATGCAGTCCTTCGTGACCGGAGATGTGGACCTCTTGGTGGCCACCACCGTCATTGAGGTAGGGGTGGACGTACCTCTGGCCCGGGTCATGGTGATCGAGCATGCCGAGCGCTTTGGCTTGGCTCAATTGCACCAATTGCGGGGCCGCATCGGCCGGGGGCGAGACCCGGCGACCTGTCTGTTGATTTACCAAGGCCCCCTGGGCAAGACCGCGCGGGCGCGTCTGGAGATGATGCGGCGCAGCGAGGACGGGTTTGAGATTGCCGAAGAGGATTTGCGTCTAAGGGGCGCCGGCGAACTTTTGGGGACCCGGCAAAGCGGCTTTCCCGAATTTCGCTTGGCCGACCTGGCGGTCCATGGGGAGCTGCTTGCCACGGCGCGCGATGAGGCGAAGCTACTTTTGCAACGGGATGGGGGCTTGGATAGCCCCCGGGGTAAGGCCTTGCAAATTTTGCTCTATTTGTTCGAGCGAGACGCCGCGGTACGTCTTTTGAGTTCCGGTTAGGCTGTCGCCCGTGGCGCTAAGTCGCTTCCTTTTGTGCCCCGGTCGGATAGGAGCCAGAAGACCCTGGGTCGGCCGTGGCGCCCTGTGGCGCCCTGCCCTCCTCGGACTCGGTATCAGCCTCGCTTTGCGCTGCTGATTCAGGCGTGACGATGCCGCCTGAAATGACCATTTTCAGCCCCTCCTCCACCGTCATGCTCAAGCGCCTGACCTCGGTTTCCGGAATAAAAAGCAAAAACCCCGAGGTGGGATTGGGTGTCGTGGGCAAAAAGATATTCAATGATTGAGCCGGAGTTCTTTTTTGGATCTGATCGGTGGCCGTGCCGGTGATGAAGCCAATAGCCCAGGACTCTTGGCGGGGATATTGGATCAGTACCACCTCACGAAAGGCCTGAGACTGGTTTTTGAAAACGGTCTCGATGATCTGCTTCACCGCACTATAGACGCCCCGGATCACGGGCAAGCGGTCGAGAAGGCGCTCGCCTGCCTTAACCAGACTGCGCCCTAGAATACCGGCTGTAAAAAAACCAATGAGAGTTAACAAGAGGACCGCTATGACCATGCCAAGTCCCGGCAGGCCGAAGGGCAAGTAGGTTTCCGGATTCCAGCGCACGGGAATCAAGGGGGTCACATTGCGGTCGACCAGGGAGATAAATTCCCAAGCCAACCAGATGGTGATGGAAATGGGCGCGGTCACCAAAGTGCCAGTAAAGAGATAGTTCCTAATGCGCGCGACGAATCTTATCTGGGCATCCCGCGCGTCCTTACGCGGGTCGGCCTTGATAACAATTTTGTCCTGCAGCCGCTGAGCGCGCCGCTGCGATTTTTCCGTGGCGGTGACCCCTTGCCAGGCGCGCTGATCCTCCTCCTCTTCATCCTTTTCCGGCGGGGTGACGATGCCGCCTGAGATGACAAGCTTAATGCCCTCCTCCACCGACATGGGTAGATGGTGCACGTCCCGCTCAGGGATAAACAGTAAAAATCCGGTGGTCGGATTGGGAGTGGCGGGCACGAAGACGTTCATGACCGTTTCGCTGGTGAGATCCTGGACCTCTCCCTCGGTCTGACCAGTGATAAAGCCCACCGCCCAGGACCCGCGGCAAGGATATTCCACCAGCACCACCTCGCGAAAGGCGGTAGATTGCTGGGAAAGGACCGTCTCAAAAACCTGCTTAACCCAACTATAGACAGAACGAATGACCGGAACCCGCGCCACCAGGCGCTCGCTGAGCGCTGTCCAAAACCGACCCACATAGCCTGCGGTCAAAAAGCCCACTAAGATGAGGAATAAAATAATGACCACGAGCCCCAAACCGGGAACACCGAAGGGTAAATAGGTCTCCGGATTCCATTTTGGCGGGATAAGTGGTGTAACCCGATTGTCGATAAGGCTCAGAATTTTCCAAGCCAGCCAAAAGGTAATGGCAATGGGCGCGGTAACGATGATGCCGGCCAAAAAGTAGTTTCTGAACCGCACAGCAAACGCGGGGCGCTTGGCCTTGGGATCAGCGCCCTTGTCCAAGCCTGCCTTATCCTTATCTTTTCCGTTCATCCGTCACCCGTCATTTGCCTGGCCGCAATATAGACTGGCAGATCTGCACCTGCCAAAACAAATTCCGGTAAGAAAAGGGCGCGGTTCAATCGGTCTATGGGTGGCGGATACCAAGGGAGGCCAAGCTTGGCAGATAAACAGAAGACATTTTCCCTCAGCCACGAGGCTTTGGCGACGGCAGGATGTGTTTTTAAGATAGCGTTCTGTGTAGAATTGCCCGATTTAGAGGCAATTCCTGATCGACCATGAAATGCCTCTCAAAGACGGGACCATTCCAGAAGTAATCGATCGGCAATGACCTGGGGCGGCGTGAGCAGGCTCGCCACCGCCCTCTTCGGCCAGTGTTTACTCAGCGGCCTCGGCCTCAATTTGACCGGCCGCCCGTCGGCATTTTTGTGTGAGGCCCGTTCCTTCCAGCCGGCACTTCACCATTAACGTGCTCACTTTTTCTGAATTGTTTAGGCCTTTGTAAGCCGCGATCCAGATCGGCAAAGAGCCTGGTACCTCTCCAAATTTGGCTTCAGCCTGCCCCAGGGCCCTTAGGCTGTTGTCGTACTGCCCCAAAAGTGTCCATTCCTCGGCCAATTGCTGATAGGTGTTGAGGGGCGCTTGTTCGCTTTGCAGCGCCAGCTCCAAGTTTTGAACGGCTCTGTCCGTTTGTCCTTGGTACTTTCGGACTTCGTAAAAGGCTTGCCGGGTGATGGGATCTAAGCTGAGGTCGCCGCCCACACCCCGTTTCGCCCTGGCAATGGCGCTTTCGATATCATCGTTGTCCAAATCCAAACGGGCCTGGTGGGATTGCAGATATTGATCAAGGCGGGCTCTGGTTTGAGGTTCGGCCCTCGCGGCTGCTAATGTCTCCTTTTTCACCCGAACCCGAGCCCGCGTTTTGTAGTGATTGTTGATATAAGCTTTCAGGTCATCAAGGCGATCCTTGGCGTCGGGATGGGAGTCCACCTCAATTTCGTCGACGAAAAATACCCCGGTGCTCACCAGCTCATCAAAAAAGGCGCCAATGCCCCCGGATGTGTCGCCGGATAGTGCCTGATCGCCGGCCGCGCTGAAGCTTTCCGACCTTTGCTTCTCCCTAATCTCCGCTAGCTCCGCGGCAATTTTTTTATCTCTTTCTTGGCCGGATTTAACGGCCAAGAGCGCCCGCGACGCCCCGTTTGTGCTGTAACCCGCCCGGATCAAGAGATCTAAGCCCAACAGGTCGGCCTCGCGTTCCAGTTCCTGACCATAAACTGGCGCTAGAATCGATGCATTAACCTTATCGGCCGCATACATATAATTTGTGCGTTTATCGGTTTTGCCGCCCACCACGTTTTCGGTGGTGCCATCGGCCGTTTCCTGCTTTTCCTTGTAGAGATGTTTGGCATCGAAACCCAAATCGACTGCAGCAGAGGCCTTGCGGCTCATATTCCGATAGCTGTTGAGATGGTTATGACCAAGAATGATATGGGCATATTCGTGCGCCAAAACAAAGGCTACCTGATCTTCGTTCTCAGCATCCTCGAGCATCCCCATGGGAAGGATGATGGTACCGTCGGCATGAGCGTAAGCATTGTAGTCACGCGTCGGTGAAATCTTTACACGAGCAGCCGGTTTATCCCCCGGCCACTGTTCTTGAATGCGGGCCAAAATAGAATTCAGGTATGCTTCAAATTGCGGCAGATTCAGAGTGCCGCCGGAAAAACGCCGCTCCAGCCAAACGCCGCTTCGCGCCGCGCCCTCTTCCGTTTCGCCAGCCTCGGCTACTTGCGATTTATAGCCCGGAGCCGAGGCGACTTCAAACATGGTTTGCTCTTCGAACCGCTCTGAGCCAGATTGCCCCGGTATCAGTCGGCTCACTTCAACTGAGTCACAGGCAGCTAGCACTGTAAGAGCCATTACACCCATTAAATACCCTGTCCCTACTTTAAATTTGCGGTCCCAAACCATCACACTTCCCCTTTTTAATTCCTTCGCCTCAAACAGAGATTAATTCTTGCAACCACCACCGAAGCCGAGAGTCGATAGCTCCACATTATCGGCGGTATCAGCGACTTGGGATTTTGAACATTCGACGATGTATTGATCGATATCGCCGTCGAAATCCAGGTCACTCAGGTCGAGCCAATAGAATGTTTTTTCATCGGCCAATTTGACCTGGAACATATCGAAGTCGTTAGGCCCGGCTTCAATTTTTGCCTTTCCATCTCTTAAGAACAGCTCATTAAAGCCAATCTCCCCTTTTGGGGCGCCTTTATCGTCGAATGCCGGGATTTTATCGTACGCGAACCCGATAATGTTTGGAGCTTGCGCGTGCGCAGACCCGACGAAATAAATCGTACTTAGTACGAGCAACGCACAGATTGATCCTACTAAACGAGCTGCTGCTCTCCGAACAGCAACTTTTCCTTTTCCTTCGTAATGCATTTACCTTCACTCCGTTCTTTTAGAAAAGTATCGAATGATTGCAAGCCTGCGACGGTTTAATAGATAACGCCTAGCCTGTTTGGGCCGATCCGGCTTGGGTTTCATTATCTGAGCTATTTGAAGAACCAAAATCGCGATTCTTCTAAAAGGATTCGATTTTGTCTTATGCATAAGAAAAATGGATGTTGTCCAAGCCAGGACAGTCACCGCAAGCCAGTCGATCGGTGGCAGGTCGTACTCCAAATACAGAACTAGGGCCAAGCCAAGGAAAAAAAGTGACAGCACAATCAAGGACGCTAGTTGGTGCTTCCCCTCTTTTTGTCGAATCAGAAACAGGCAAAAGCGCCAGGGTATATTGACCCGAGACCTATGAATCGACCAGATGATTGCAAGAGTAAGAAATAGCCATAACAGCCAGGGCAGGCTCAAAAATGGCGTTTTGGTTACGTAGATTAAAAACAATGCCCACGCGGAAAAAAAGACCAGGGCAGGAATTGAGGACCAAAAAGTATTCTCGGCGCCAAGTTCATCTGGGTCGCTTCTACGGCCGATACCGTGGGACGCTACGACAAAGTCCCAGACGATAAGAATGGCAGCACCGATAAAGGGAGACGTGATGATCAATATGGATAAAAGAAATAGATAGTTCTTCAGTTCAAAGTCAGGGTAAAAAGAGCAGATACACAGGACGATGATCGAAAAAATTGCGCCAACGATATATGGAAGTTTTTGCCTTTTGGCATCTTCGTGCCGGACCGGCTCTCCATTCTTGTTCTTTTGGTACGGCAGAAGTTCCGCGAAAACCTGACCGTATTGCTCAATGTTGTTGAATTTTGCGCGAAAGTCCGATGGCGTTGGATCCACGTCGGGCCATTTGATTAAGGTAGCCAGGGCAGTCGCAAAAATAACATAAAGAACAAAAATGATGTAGATTATCACGTCGGCCGAAGGCTCGAGGGGAACGTGGGTGTTCCCTTCGTATTTAAGTAAATTCTCGAACGCCATGGCATGGGTGAAGACACCGGGCATTTCCCCGTTTATGGGGTTCCAGACCCGGTCACCGCTGGACCGCAGCCAAGCACCGTAGAAGACGTAGCGGTTTTCGATCATTTTTTTGAAGTTTGGATTTCGGCCGGCGCCTGCGCTGCCAAGTTTGTGGACGCGCAAAGTAGGCACAAAAAAACAGTTTGTTTGCCTAAATTCCCGATTGCCTTTGGTATCTTTCTCGTTGGAGACGAGACCGGGCAATGGCCAGTTTTGAAAAGTTCCTCGCAACAGGAGGGTTAAGGCCTGGTATATCTTGTCGCCGATGTCTCGTTTTTGAAATCGGCAAGCGCCATCATCAACCGCGCCGATTTGTCTCCCCTTACCCTCAGGCCATTTTGGCGTGGGACTGGATACGCCCCATCGGACAAACATGTCTGCTTCGTTATCTTTCACAAAGTCTTTTAGTTCTTGATCCTTTTCTGCTGGGAAATTCAGAATGTGCTGGCTAGGCTTATCCTGTTGGCCTTGTTGAGTGTCCTTTTTCTGCTCGCTTTGCTGTTTTAACTCCAATCTATTTAAAATGTAGAGTTCAAGCGCAGCACTTGGCTCCAACCATTTTTCCACTTTATCTTCACGGTCGGGGTGGGCCTTGGCCCTTTCCGGTCGGGAATAGAGCTGGTAGATCAGACCCTGCCGCCGGTATTCAAAATTGTCGTCGTCAACCGCGTATGTCCAACCGGTTACGGTGGGTTCAATAGATCCCGCCAAGGATTCCCAAACACGGCTTTTGTACTCGTCACCTCTCTTGGCTCTAAGATCGTTGGCGCGATTGCGATAGTCCGCATCCCCAACGGAAAACAACAAGGGAATGTGCCGTACCTGCCCCGTTTCCCTATTCTTGACCTCGGTGAAACTTTTCAAATACTCTTTGGTATTTTCCAGCGTGTTATCCATGGTCCGGGGTATGTCGAAGCGGATGTCAACAAAGACCGCCTTGGGCTCATGCTTCATGATTTGACGCAAGTTATGAGCATGCTTAGCGTAGGATAGAGGCCATACGGTATCCCAGCTTGCCAGGGATTGATCATCAATCAGGACAACGGTGCTTTGACCAGGAACCCGGCAGTCGTCAGGGTCGATGGACAGGGCCCTCGGCTCTGGCGTTTGCCAGGTGGCAGTGGCCTTTGTTGTTTGTGTGGCTTTCGCGTCGGTGACAAGATCGACTAATTTGTTATCATCCTGGTTCGGATCGTAGCGAAGCCAATAACATAGATCCTTTTCCACCACCTCGCCGGCACCGATGTACATTTTTTGATGGTCGGCGACCTCAAGCTCATGGAAAGGCGCGGCTAGCGCGTAGAATATCTGATTTGAGCCAAGTTCGGATTGGGACTTGAGACCAAAGGGATCAATTTCCAGCAGAACGATACCAGCCGCCGAAAGAAAGGTGGCCAATCGTACGAATTCGGCCCACCGCTTCCACTCCGGCCAGCCATTCCGAAGTGCCATCCAGCGCTTGCACAGAAAACCTCGCACCCCCTACCCTCACCCGTCTTGTTGTAACCAGCTCCAATTATTTTCATCCATCGGGAGCTTTTATGTGGCTGATAATTGCATTTCGCTATTTTATTATATTATAGGGATATTTTATTATAAGGGGAAAGTCAATTTCGATATGCACTCAAATGGATAGAATTGTGTCTTCGAGTAGCAACTACTGTTGCTCGCGAATACTTCGCCTCTTGCCGGCGGCGTGCCACCGAGAATCACTTCTTTCGGCAAGAAGGCTATGACTTCGGTAATTCGGTCGAGGGGTGACGGCGGAGGGGTATTGTGGGAACGGGCATATTCCTGCCACTTGCCAGGGTGCCCCGAGGATCAGTCAGCGGATCTTTTGAATCGCGGGTGAAAAATCCAGGAAAATTACTTAGGGAAAAGATGGTTCAGGTGACGGGGCCGAGACAGGATCTTGAGAGCTCTCGTCGTTTCTTCGAAAAGACTGCTGCCCAGCCGCCAATGCAAAGAATGGCCAGCGTTCCACTCTGCGGTACGCTTTTGGTGCGGCTGAGAGGACTCGAACCTCCACTTCCGTACGGAAACTAGCACCTGAAGCTAGCGCGTCTACCAATTCCGCCACAGCCGCTCGTCGGACAATGTAGCGCACGGGGACGCTTCACTGCCAGAAGATGATCCGTCATTATGGGCCCATGAGCACCACAGGTCAGGAGCTAAACCGGAAAGGCCCTTTCCCGCTGGACACTGTGCCTTGGTGCGGCTGAGAGGACTTGAACCTCCACGGGGTCTCCCCCACAGCGCCCTCAACGCTGCGCGTCTACCGATTCCGCCACAGCCGCCCGAAACCTTTTTGGTCAAATCCTCCTCGAGCCGAAGCCTCTTGGGACCTTAACCCATCATCACGGAGCGGCATATATACCTGCCCGGGCCAAAAGGGCAATGGAAAATTCAGACCTTGAGAGTTTTAGGGAAATGGCTCAAACACCTCCCGGCACGAGCCGTTCAAAGATCCGGTTTAGATCGTCGCCTGGTCCCGATTTACCTTGCCTTCAATGACGTCATGAGTAGTTTCGATCCAATGATAATCGACACCTGTCTTTGGATCAAAATCTTCCAAAAAAGGCGGTATGGCAGATGAAACTTACGGTTCTTGTGACGGTACTCGTGGGAATTTTGGTCGTCTCCACCGCACTGGCCTTTTATGTTTGGAATGAACTTGGGGATGTGGAACTCAGCGGCCATGGCATCGCGGCCCTTATCCTCGGGGTGATTCTGACCTCAGGATTGGGGTTTGGCCTCATGTTCTTGGTCTTCTTCAGCAGCCGAAGAGGTCATGACGAAGCCGCTTATCAAAAGGGTGAAGAGTCTTCGGAAGACCCTCGTAAAAAAAATAGTGATTGAATGCCCTTTCCTCTGTGTCATTCTTAGGTGAATGACCGGATCGACTTCATCCTCCGCGACCTGGATATCCGACCCTGAAGAGGTCAAAAAGCGGCTCATGGAGCGGCAGGAAGAACTGCTGCAAATAGCCCAGGTCAGTGCCGAATCGCGCAAACCCGTAGAGCTGGACCAAACCCGTGTCGGGCGCCTGTCCCGCATGGATGCTCTTCAAGGCCAAGCCATGTCCTTGGAAACGGAGCGGCGGCGCCAAAGTGAGCTGCAGCGCATCGATCTAGCCCTAGGTCGACTTAAGACCGGGGATTTCGGCTTTTGCCTGTCCTGTGGCGAAGAAATTGCCCCGAGACGTCTGGCCTTGGACCTAACTGTTGCAACCTGTATCGATTGCGCAAGCGGATAATATTATTTGACAGGGCTTTATCGGGAAGTTCTGTCAGGTGAGGTTAAAACCTTTCTTGCGCACAAAAGCCCCGAAACTCGCCCGTTCCGGCAAAGCGTACTGCCGGGTTTTGTCCTCCGACCAGCTATAGGCCTGATCAAGGCCAAAAGTTTCAGGCGATCTTTGATCTCGATAGGGTAGGACCTGACGACGGTGTACATCATAGCGCTCAATGGATTGCCTCAAGTCGGTTTCACTGAAGCAATTTTCGTGAAAAGTCACCTCAAAGGGCAAGCGGGGGGAAATCTTGATTACAGCAGCGCTATTGCGATATCCCAATGCAAGCCCGGCAACAGGAAAAACAAAATCAGGCAGGTTCAGCAAGGCGCTTACGGTTTCGGCCTGATTGCGTACGGCGCTTATGGGGCAACATCCGAGACCCATCTGCTCCGCGGCCGTAATGGCGGCGGATAAGGCAATTGCCGCATCGACCGCGGCATCAAAAAAAAGCATCCAGGTGATCATTGGCAAAGGCATGCCCTCGCCAGTTGTGTATTTGCCGTTGGCGACGATTGTTGCCGCAAAAGATCAAAAGGCATGGCACACCCGCGAGCCAAGATTGATCCGCGATCAGATCTAGAATCTGACGTCGAAGATTGGGATCTTTAACATGGATGATATCGCGTTGCTGAAGATCGCTTTTGCTAGGGGATGACAAGGCGACGGCCGCGATGGCCTTCACCAGGTCGTCTGGCGGTATTTCATCAGAAAAATCACGGCAGGACGCCCGCTCGATCATGCTCTGAAGCAATCCGTCGTCCAAGTGGTCAGGCCATCGCGGATCATCGCCAAATCTTTCAGCGATTTTTTTCTGCGAAAAACTACTCATTGGCGTCCATTTCAACTGTCAGGAATCGGGATTTTGGCATGGATAGGCCAAATCTCGGCACTTTTAAATAAAAACGAAGACCGCAGGATTCCAATCGCTCCAATCTGAAACAAAAAAAAATAAAAAAAACAGCTGAAAGTTTATCAATATTAGGATATCATCAGATAATTAAGAAGTTATTAACCAAAAATACTCCGCAAAACTGCGGTAATAAATATTTATTGGGGTAGGAAATGGTCGAAATTTTGGAAGGTCTTTATGGGCCCGCCGCACAGTCGGACCCGTATTTTCTTCTCTTAAAAGATTTTTGGGTGCTGATGCCTTGGTGGTATCCTTATCTGTGGCCGAGCATTATCGGTGCGGTGATCCTCTATCGCTTGCTCCAGAAATGGCGGCGGCGGCGGGCCGCCAAGCGGGGGATCGCTCGCGTGCACTCCCGCACCCAACGATTGCTGGGCGAAGGGGAAGCGAAAATGGCGAGCCAGCGCCTGGCCCGACGGCCAGCGAACGACCACGTGCACGGCGGCCCATTGCTTTATGGATTTGAGAATTAGGCGATCTAGATCGGCTTATCGTGGGTAATCCCATTTTGCTGTCCCAGGATTGAGCAAGAAACCAACGGTGCGGGGATCGCCTTGCGGCGCAAAGATGGGCAGGATTTGCCGTCAGGCCCGGTGTATCTTTCGTTGATGGGAAGTTTTTTCCCAGGCTAGGGCAGCTTCTGTGCAAAAGATCTGCGAAAATCAGCGATTTTGCGCCTTCATAATTGGCCCGTTCCTTGCAGCGCTTTGATCGTGAGCAAAGTAAGGAGCTTTTCATGTCGCTGACCAATTTAACCCTGGACTCTGTACCTAGCTTTCTTCCTAAGACGCTGTTCTCCAGTAAGTCAAAGAATGGAGAACTGCCGGTCGGTGTGCCTTTGGAGGATGAGGAAAACCGCCTCATCAATCCGGTAGAGACCTTGCCAGATGTAACCTCGGCAGGCGCCTTTGCCGACGAGATCGAACGGGCTATGCGCCAGGAGAGCTTTCGGCAGGTGTCCGATGCGGTATTAACCGTCAAAGCGTCAGAGGTTCACGCGCTGGTCCGCGAAGCCGCCAAGGCAAAAGGGCGCTATTTAGCAGCCCTGATCGAGATGTCCCGAAAGGCGCAAAGCAACCACGCCGCACAGGTGGAGTTGCGCAAGCTGCGCCTTCATTGTGAGGAATTGACCCTTGGCGTGGAAAAACTACGTCAGATGATCCTGGATCGGGAAATCGACATAGACGGTATCGCCTAAGAGGGCCCGCCCCGCCCTTTCAGGGTTGAGGCCCTCTACGACAAAAGATCCGAGTTGGCCGGTACCAGGTCCGGGAGCTAAAAAAATAGGCTCGGTCTGCCGGGTTAACTCAGATCCTCTTCCATGATCGCCATGTGAAAGGCGTAGGACAGTTCGCCGTCTTCCTCGTCACGAAAAATAACACCAATGAATTCACCGCTCAGATGCACCTCGGCCGAATTATCCTTCCGGTTCGCCAGCACCAACTGAATTCGGTCCGTCCCAAACTTATCGCGCAAATACTGCTGCACGCGCACCATTTCCGTGGACTCCACGACGTACTCCCGATCTACAGGTCCAAAATCGGCCCTAGCCTTACCAAAGTCCGTTTGTCGGGTCCAATGCTTAGAGGACTTTTTCGAAAACAACTTTGATGATCTGCTCGGATTGCTCGGAATTCTTGACCGATGACTGGCAGGGCGGCAGGTTGGCATATGGACTGGAACCCAGATCACTATCTTCGATTTGGCGATGAACGCCTTCGCCCCGGGCTCGATCTGATGAATCGAATTGCCTTGGAAGGCGTGAATTCTATCGTTGATTTGGGATGCGGCACCGGAACCTTAACCCAGGCCCTATCGCAGCGCTGGCCGGAGGCGGGAATTGTCGCAATCGATCGGTCCGCCGGAATGATGGATCGGGTGGTGCGAGAAAACCCGAAGATTGAGTGGCGGATGGGCGATATCCAAACCTGGTATACGGAGCAGCCCCTGGATTTGATTTACTCCAACGCGGCGCTCCATTGGATAAATGATCACCCTGCCCTGTTTTCGAATCTGCTTGCCCAAGTTGCTCCCGGCGGTGCATTAGCAGTTCAGGTCCCTAACAACTTTGATGCACAGTCCCATCGCGTGTTACGGGATCTGGCGGAGAGCCCTCGCTGGTCGGCGCTGTTTGCAGATCAGATGAATTGGCCGGCGGTCTTGCCCATGAAGGATTATCTGGAGCTTCTTGCGCCGAAGGCAGCGCGGGTGGATTTTTGGGAGACTACCTATTACCACATACTGAGTGGCGCCGACCCCGTCTTGGAATGGGTGCGAAGCACCGTCTTACGCCCGCTTTTGGCCGCATTGCCTGGTGACGACGCTCGCGTGCAATTTGAGGCGGACTGCGGGGCTGCGCTTAAACGGGCCTATCCGACCCTTTCTAGCGGGGTAACGCCCTTTGCATTCAAGCGGCTTTTTCTAATTGTCTACAAATAATTTTGCAGTGGCTGCCCGAGAGGGTATTGGCATTAAAACTTGTCCCTGGATCGAGGCCTTTTTGTTTCCTTAGTTGAGGTAGGGATGGTCGCTATCCGGCTTGGGCATCTGCAAAATGACATCTTCGGAATGGCCGCTGAGCCGGTTGAGCAGCTCTTGAGTATCCTCGGGTGATGCATCCACCACATTAAGCGACAGGTCGCCACTGGCGCTGACCCGCGGAAAAATGCCGGCGCGAAAAGCGTCGACAATCCAAGAGGCCGCATCAAACTCATTTTCCTTAGACATCTTACTTTTTCCCTGGCGAACAAACGCTGGGGCTTAAGGTGCCGTCATGAAGTTAACGACCGGTTAGCATTCCGGGCATTTTCCAGGGATTTGCGCCGCGTTGAGGCGAAATTTTCAATGAATTCGGCAAATTCGGCGAGAGTCGACCTAAAAGGAAGCCTGTTAACCTTCTCTCCTTATAGTGTGATAATGTCAGGGTTCATTACGCCTTTAGATCATCCATGTCATCGGATTCACCATTATTTCTCTGCTTTTGGGAAATCCAGTGTTCGCGCACTTATTCTCGGTTTTTTGATCGCATGGGCTTCTCCTTCCTTGGGGCTGGAGCTTAAGCGCACCGATCCGGCCCATAAGGGTGTTTATCAAGAACAGCCAACTCCTGGACTCCCGAAAGCCAGAACACATCAACGCCCCGCCAACGCGGAAAAAGGATCACGAGTTCTCTTCCAGGACCGCAGCATGACTTTGGCTTCTTTTCCAAGCGACAACAGTTTGTCCAGCGCCTGCCGGCGGGGCCGCTTCGCCCAGGCACTAGATCAACGGTTTATTGTGCGCTTGAAGGGAGGCGTTTACGGCGCCGCCATTGGAGGGCATTGGAGTTTGCGCGATCCGGGTCAATTGAGTGAATTCAATCGCCTTTACGTGATTCGAAATCAGAGTAATAGCCGGTGTCGCGTCTATCCTTTACAGCGTTTCGAATAGGCCGCCGCGGGTATGATCGCGGCGAGTCCTAATTTTACTGATACCCTCTCTGCCGAATGTGTTAGCTTTGCCTCAAGCAATCGAGTCGGAGCTTCCTTTCTTGTCCAAAAGCCAATCGGATTCTCACGTCGAAGAGCAGTGGATTAGCCTCGATAGAGCCGCCCAAATGTTGGGACTGGAGGCGAGTTTTCTGCGCTGGGCGTTAGAGTCTGGACTAATGCAGGGTGAACGGGATGAGGCCGGGAAATGGCGTCTGGCTCAGTCGGAAATTTCAGCCGGCTTGGATCTAATGGAAGATCCCGATGATGATTCCGCAAAAGCTCAAGATGTCGCCGAGATGTCTTCGCCTTGGCAGTCCCGAGCCGCCTTTGCCCTGGGTGATAGAGAACCGACAGGCTCCGAAAGCCAGCTACCGAATGGCCCGCCGGAGCAAAGGAAAGGAACCGGCACAGAGAACCAAGACGCGCAAGAGGCGCCTGGGATGCGCGCCACACTCGCTGCCCTCAGGGCCGAGATCGCATTTTTGCGAGAATTGATCAAAGAGCGTGAAGCGAGTTGTGCGGCAAAAGATCAGGTTATCAGCAAACTTTCCAGCGATATAGCCCGCTTGGCCGAGACCGCCCTACAACGCCTGCCCAAAGGGCACTAAGCGAGCAAACAATAAGCGAACAGGCGATAAGTGCGGCCGACGCGACGGTCGCCTTGTTGTATTTGGATCGTGTTATTGGCGCTATTCGCGTTTATGGCGCCACCTCAAAGAGCAGGGTTTTTGCATGCTGCTGCCCGTAATCGTCGGTGGCCTCGACGGTTAACCGGTGAAGGCCAGGATCCAAGTCTCGCGGCAAAGGGGCGACCCAGATTTTATTGCTGTCTTTTGGCTTGGGCCAGAGCAACCGCCGGTCTCTCTGCAGATTTTCCAGGTAGCGCTGGGCCGGGTCCTTGCGCGGGCTTCGCGTCATGAGTATGGGCTCATGCTCTTCAAGAGCAAAATGAACCTCGCTCTTCGGCCCGCTTTCAAAGAAGTTCACGACAATTTCCATGGCCGGAAGCTGTTCCACGGGGATCGGGGCACTGACCAGGCGATTGAGTTCGGCCCCGGTGGATTTGGCGCCGTGGACGGGAAGGATATGAACCCGCATCTGATGATCGGCAGGCCGACGCGCCGCTTTGAACCGCATCTTCGCATCATTGCCGGTCACGGTAAGGAGATAATACCCATTTGGTGTACCGTCGCTTTGCCGGGCGATGGCAATGCCGTCCGCGTCCAAAGGTCCGCCCCACCAGCCGCCGGAAGCCGCCCCCAGCACATGTTCGTGGACAGGGCGCGTCGAGCCCGCCGTTTCACTGCGCGGGTGATAATGATGGGATGCACGGTGCAAATGACCCGACAGGATGAGCAGGTGCTCTTGTCGCTCTAGTAGGGCGAGCAGTTCGGATCCGTTCAACACAGAGAGCTCCGGATTGTCCCTGCCCGCCACTGGAATGTGCATAACAACGACCACCAACTGATCCTTTGGCACCGTTGCTAAATCGGCCGCTAGCCAAGTTAGCTGGTTCTGACTCAACCGACCCTCATAAAGGATGGTTCTCGGATCCTCTCCGGGCGTCGCCTCCAGAATGCGGCCCTCGGGGCCCAAGTAGGAAACGCTGTCAAGAACCACGAAGTGAGCCGGCCCTACATTGAATGAGTAATAGGGCGGACCATAAAAGGATTTGTATGTCTCCAAAGAGAAGGCGTCATCCGGTGCTTGGAAATTTACATCGTGATTGCCAGGCACCGCGTACCACGGATAGTCAAGGCGCCCAAAGAGTCGATTCAGGCGTGGAAGCAACGCCAAGTTATCAAAGACCAGGTCGCCGGCGATGATCGCAAAAGCCGCGTCGACCTCCATCAACTCGGTGATAATGTCCTCACGCAAATAAGTGAGCTCGCTATCGCTTTGGACCTGAGTGTCAGCAAGAACGGCGGCGCTAAAACTATCGGGCTCGGGACTTTCAATCAGAGCAAAGTCAATAGAGTTCGTTTCATGACCGCTGGGTAATAAACCGGGATATCGTAAGGACAGATGATCCGGTGAGCCGTCCGGTGCATAAATCTCGTAGAAGTCTGGCTGACCGTCCGGGCGTCGGTGAAAACGGTAATTTCGAGGTTTAATCACGAAAATGGCTTGACCGGCATTCACCGGCAGCTCGTAGTGTCCCTCTTGGTTGGTGAAAGTGATCTCTATCCCATTGGACACGGATACTTCGGCCAATCCCGGCTCTGTTGAGTCTCGTTTTCCATCACCATTGTCGTCCTGAAATACTGTGCCGGAAACGAAAACGGCCTCTGTTGCCCATGCTATAGAAACCGTGAAATTAAAGAGAGTCGCAAAGGTAACGATCTGTCCAGCGCGCGAAAGATTCTTTGCGTAGGACCCGATGCTCATTTTTAGGACCTCCCAATTCGTGATGTTTTAAAGGAACCCGTATTGAATCCTTAATACTGGGACCCGGACCCATCGATTATTTCCACCCGGCGTCCCCTTTCCGCATTGATAGCAAAATCTGCCTGCCCAATAGTTAAGTCAAACTTTAAGGAAAACTAATAAGACCTTAACCAGTTTGCGCATAAAGTTGAAACAGTTAACCGTGCGAGGATCTGAAAATGAAGCCCTATCTATTGGGACTGGGTATCATATATTTAGCGGGCGTAGTAATTTATGCCGCTCCCCTTTTAGAAGACTCTGTACAGCTGAAAGTATCGATTTGGCAGATAGCCGATGCGGTCTGGGCCGGCACGGCTTGGCCGGCAACCGCCGTGCAAGCCATGATCAGCCGCTTTTAGAGACCAAAAAAACGCAAAAAATTAAGATTGTTGTTGGGCCGTTCCCCGTCACCTTGACGATGCTTTGGGCGGAAGGCTCGCGGTCTCACTCTGCGCGCCTTGGTCCGGTGGACTGGCTTTGCAGGGAGCAGCCGCGTCAATGGATTTAATAAGGCGCATAAGATTGTCGTGAACCTCGCCGTCCGGCGGAATTCTTGCGTTGTTCGCCGCTTCGTCAAATGTTGTGCCCATAGCCTGGGGTGGAGGACGGACGTCCGTCAAAGGCCGCTGCGACAGGGTTATCCAGTAATCGATTTTGGAGAAGAATGCGTGCTCGTCGATGGGCTTAGAGAGGTAATCATCCATACCAGCGGCCAGGCAAGATTCCCGGTCGCCCCGCAGCGCATTGGCCGTCATGGCGATAACCGGGATGGAGGCAACGGCCCCTTCCATCATCCGCACTCTACGAGTGGTCTCGATGCCGTCCATCTCCGGCATTTGAACGTCCATGAGGATGAGATCATAGGGATTTCTCGCCAAAGCTTTTAGGGCATCCGCGCCATTGCCGGCTACATCGGCCGCAAGATTGATCTTGGCCAAGAGGGCCTGTACCAAGAGCTGATTGACATGGTTGTCATCAACCACCAAGATTTTTGCCCCCAAGTACTCTTGGTCCGCCATAAGATGGGTCTGTGCCGTGTATGTGGGCAGCGCAGCCGGTGGGCCAAAACCCAGGCTTACCGAACGACTGAACGAGTTGTTCTCAATCGGTCGGGAAATCACCCCGTCAAATCCTAAAGTGTTCGCCTGGGCGGCGGACACTGGCGAGGTGACGGTGGTCACCAGAATGACTGTCGGCGATTTTGCCAATCCGGCACCCTCGACCCGTTGGGCCATTGCCTCGGGAACCTGCCGCCAATGACTTCGTTCATGTTCTTGAACCACAAGTATTATGTCGAATGAAGCATTTCGTTCAGGCGTAACTATGCGTCGCAGGGCCTCCTGAAAATGCCTGGCACGCTCATAAGTCGCACCTCTGTCTGACAGATGCGCAGCAACCGCACTAGAGAGAATATTATTGTTGCACAAAAACAAGACTCGGCTACCTGGCCCAATGGGGTCTTTCTCCCCACTCGTTTTTTCCTTTTTGATTTGAGCTGAACTTTCCGGTCCGGAAAAGGGAAGGATCGTCCAGAATTTACTGCCTCGACCGGGATGACTTTCCAAACCGACCTGCCCGCCCATCAAGTCGCTCAGTTCTTTGACGATGGCTAGACCTAAACCAGTGCCACCAAATCGACGGGTGGTTGAGCCGTCTTCTTGCGTGAAGCGATCGAAAAGAGTGGATTGAGCCGTCTTCGCAATCCCTATGCCTGTATCGGAAACGCAAAACTTCAAATACCGCTGACCCTCCGCCTCCAGTGCGGAGATCTGAAGATAGACACCGCCATGGCTGGTGAATTTGATCGCATTGCCCATCAAGTTGATCAGAATTTGCCGCAAGCGTACCGGATCCCCGGACAAGGTTTCAGGGACATCCGCGGCAATATGAGACGCCAATTCAATCCCTTTGATTTCGGAGCGAACCGCTAATAATTGGACCACAGATTCGATTTCATCCGCCAAGTTAAAGTCGATGGATTCCAAGTTCAGCTTGGCCGCTTCAATCTTGGAGAGATCCAAGATATCGTCGATAATATTCAGCAAAGCCTGGCCGGAGTGTTCCGCTGTTTTGGCCTGGAGGCGCTGAGTTTCGCTCAGGTCGGAATCTAACAAAAGGCGGATCATCCCCAGGACACCATTCATGGGCGTGCGGATTTCATGGCTCATCGTGGCCAAAAACTCCGATTTAGCCGTATTGGCGGACTCGGCCTGATCCCGGGCGATGGCCAGTTCATGGCGGGAGGCAATGGCGGCCTTGGTCTGGTCACGAAGGGACACCAGGGCATTGGACATTATCCGAAATTCGTCTTTGCCGGTTTTGGGGATGCGAATATCCGTTTGCTCGCGGCTGATCTGGAACATGGCAGCGGCAAAATGTCGAAGCTTGCGGAAGAGAGCCGCCCTTAGGAAAAGCGCGCCCAACAACCATGCGAATAGCAACGCACAAACGATAAACTGAAGGGCCAAGTTTCGCAGCGAGGACACCTTATTTGTGAACTTTCGCACGTCCGAGGTCAATTCAGCTGTTGCCCAGGGCTGACCCATGAGGTCCTCAATTTCAACGATCACGCTGTTGGGGATCGTTCCCCGCTCTCCATGGTGCGTTTGATCACCACTTGCCCCTGGGTAACGGGGAGATCTGGGTAATTGTGATTGAACCGGCGGCAGAGTGCGTCCCGGACGGTCCGTCAAAATTCTTTCGCCCTTTGAATCGCGTATCACCAAGACGCCACTGAGTTGGGAGCCCAAGCCGATAAAAAGGGATTTGGGATCGACGACAAATTCGGCAAAACCCTTGCGGTTGAAGCCACCGATGGGAACGATGAGGCTGTGAAGGGGTCGGCCTTGGCTATTTCGCCAAGAGTATCCCTGGATTTTTCTTGCCTCCGCATTGGTTCGGGCTTTCAAGAAGGCTAGCCGTTCTGGAGAAGTTACGATGGTATCGCTGCTTCCCCCCTCGGCTTCTGAAAAAGCCAATGGCATCCAATCATCCTCGAATATGCCTACATTCAGGAGTTTTAACTTTGGCTCGCTGAACTCCGGCATGGCATGGATGACGTCGGCAATAGCTCGAATACGGTCAACATTTCCCTCCTCCAGTGCCTCTAAGAGAATTTCGTTTCTTCCGAAGTTTCGTGCAAATCCCGAGATTCTCTCCTCATAACCAAGATTGATGCGCTCCTGAATCATCTCCCTTACAGTCTTGCGGGCCGAGTCCCTGAAGGTTTCCAGCGCAAAAGTCTGAAAAGCCTGTGTCACCCAAATTTGGTTAATGACCGCGCCAACGGATAAAAAAAGCGCCAAGGCAATCAATACCTTGCGCAAGGTCCAAAAGGTGGGATCTCCCAGATTTTGAAATGAACTACTTAAAATAGAAAAATTCATTCGCGGCAGCCTGTCATTCGAACAGGCTAATTTACCGCCAAAGGGTTAAGGAACCTTCCCAAGAATATGGTTAATGAAAAGACTCTGAGAATTTTTAATTATTGTTTTTCAATATGTTATTTTATTCCGTCCCTTAAAAGCGGCGACCTTGAAAAGCATTTATGGTTAGGGGAACGAATATTTATTAACCCGATCTAATTTGCCTCGAGATGGTGAGGAATTAAAAGCGAAGCGAGAACTATGGTTAATCCAGAAAAAGGTCTTTTTGTAATTCATGAGTTGGATCGATGGCATAGGGCTCCAAATCCTCAATTCCGACGTCCTTCAGAACCTCCTCATCAATGAAAAAACGGCCGCTGTGAGTCCGACTGTCGCGGACCAGGATTTGATGCGCTGCATCGGCGACAATTTCCGGCTTACGGCATTTTGCCGGATCCATGCCTGGGAGAAGGTTTAAAGCCGCGGTTGAAATAACGCTGGCAGGCCAAAGGGCATTGACGGCAATCCCCGCAGATCGAAATTCCTCGGCCAGGCCAATGACACAGAGGCTCATGCCATATTTGGCCATGCTGTAGGCTAGATGAGGTCCTAGCCAATGAGGCTTTAGGTTTAAAGGCGGCGCCATGACCAAAATGTGCGGATTTGCACTTTTATTGAGAAAAGGAATGGCGGCTTGGGAGCAAACAAAGGTGCCACGGGCGTTCACTGCCTGCATCAAGTCGTAGCGTTTGATTGGTGTGTCGAGACACCCGGTCAGGCTGATAGCACTGGCATTATTGATCAAAATATCCAAGCCGCCGAAGTGGTTTGCAGCTTTCACCACCGCTTTTTCCACACTTTCCGCGTCGCGAATATCGAGCTGAAGGGGAAGAGCTTGCCCCCCCACCTCCTCTATCGCCTGGGCCGCCGTTTCGATCGTGCCGGGAAGCTTAGGATGGGGCTCCAGGGTTTTGGCTGCAACCACGATGTTTGCCCCGTCGCGCGCGGCGCGCAGTGCAATGGAAAGTCCGATCCCCCGGCTGGCACCGGTGATGAAAAGTGTTTTGCCCGCCAACCCAATTGCTTGTGAGGCCATCTTGAAGATCTCCGTTATTTTGCTCTTGATCTAATTTCCGGTAAAGCGGGCTTGCCGCTTTTCCAGAAAGGCGCGCACACCTTCTTCAAAGTCCGCTTCGGAGGCGGAAACGGCAAAGGCCTGTCTCTCCAAATCCAAGTGCTCACCCAAAGAGTTATCCGAGGATTGGCGCAACAAGGCCTTGGTCCGGGCGAGAGCCTTCGGCGGTCCGTTGGCAAGCCGCTCTGCCCAGGCACGGCAGTCTTGCGTAAGGTCCCCACGCCCGACAACTCTGTTAACCAATCCTTTTTGAAGGGCGGTCTGAGCATCAATCCGGTCCCCCAGCAAAGCCAGTTCCATTGCCGCTTTTAGACCTACGTGCCGGGGCAGGTGGAAGGTCCCTCCCCCATCCGGGCTGGTTCCGATCAGACAATAAGCCATTGTGAAATAGGCATCCTCGCTAGCGATGATCAGATCGGTGGCCAGGGCCAAACTCATGCCAAAGCCTGCAGCCGCGCCCTGCACCTGTGCAATGACGGGCTTATCCATGGTGTGGATGGATAGAATGGCGGGATGAAGACGCTTGATCATCTCGTCAAAATGTTCCCGGCGCCCCTCTGGCTCTTCGGAAAACACACCCGAAAAATTCCGAAGATCTCCTCCGGCCATAAAATGGTCTCCCGCGCCGGCTAAGATGACGCAGCGGACGTCATTATGTTCCGCCACCGCTTTAAGAGCCGCAACCAATGGCGCAACCATGGCCTCGTTGAGAGCGTTTAGGTGCTCAGGGCGGTTCAAAGTAATGGTGGCCAGTCCAGAACCGAGATCTAGATCGAGGAGGACAGGTTTTTCGGCCATGCTTGGTTTAAGCCTTTCTTGCAATTTCATCCTTGCCACCATTGCCGAAAAACCGCTCGGGCTCAAGCGCAGCCAGGCCAATTTTATCGGACAGCCCACCTCTCGACAATTCGTCTAAAACTTGAATTAACAGCCCTAGTAAAGGAAAGCGAACCTTAAAAGTTTCGAGTGTAGTTTTGATGGAATTTGATGAGTATAGCCTGCTCGAAGTCCGTAAAGAAAAACGACACCATGACCCAAAACGAAACGAACATTCAGTCTCACCTGGAGTCGCTAAACCTCACAGATCTGGAGCAAAAACGCCTCAAAGATCAAAAGAGAATGGAAAGCGGACAAGAGCGGCAAGCCTCTGAGGACGTTACCAATCCTAATTTGCATTATGGGCCAAATTCCCCTGATGGTGATTTGGCGGGGTCAGAGAGTATCCACGACTTAGTGACAGTCGCTTTGACCGATTCCAACGGCATCATGGGGCGCCACATCCAGATATCGGGTTTTCGGTCAGATTTTTTGGTCAGCGATCAAGGCGACGGCCGATTTACGATAGAGCACCTGAAATCAGGAGAAGTCATAAAACTCCCGAAAACCGAGTACCTGCAGTTTGAAAATTTGACCGTCCGCCGCGAATTCGTGGAACGTACCAATCCAGATACTTCTAGCCGAGACGGACAACAACAGGACTCAAATAAATTCGGCGCGGAAGGTTCGGATAACGGGCAAAGCAAAACCTCAGATGATGACCTTCATATCAATCGTGATCCGACCCTCGAGGATCAATCCTTCACCATGGACGAAGACGGCAGCCTGACGATCACAGAGGCGGACCTCTTGGCTGGCGCGGACGACTTGGATGGCGATAGCCTCTCGGTAACTGATGTGTCAGGCGCCGAAAATGGGACCTTAATCGACAATGGTGACGGGACCTGGACCTTCACACCAGACCCAAACTGGAATGGAAAGTTAGATCTGGATTTTACGGTTTCGGATGGCAACGGCGGGACGGTCACCGCCCAAGCAAACATCATCGTGGAAGCGGTCAACGACGGGCCGACGGCGGAAGATCAGTCATTCGCCTTGAACGAGGACGGCAGCCTCACCATTACCGAGGCCCAGCTTTTGGTTGGTGCAGAAGATTTGGATGGTGACGCCCTTTCCGTCACCTCGGTGTCCGGTGTCGAACATGGCATATTGACCGATAATGGCGATGGCACTTGGACATTTGAACCTGACCCGGATTGGAATGGGGCCCTGGAACTTGATTTCACGGTTGAGGACGGCAATGGTGGATCGGTCATCGCTCAGGCCAGCATCACTGTGGAAGCGATCAACGATGGTCCGACAGCAGATGATCTATCTTTTACCTTGGACGAGGATGGGAGCCTCACCATCACCGAGGCTCAACTTCTGGACAGTGTCCAGGATGTGGATGGCGATGACCTTTCCGTTACCTCTGTTACTGGTGTCGAAAATGGGACCTTAACAGATAACGGTAACGGCACTTGGACGTTTGAGCCCGACCCAGATTGGAACGGTAGTCTAGACTTAGATTTCACGGTGGCAGACGGTAATGGCGGGTCAGTCACTGCTCAAGCCGAGATCGTCGTGGAATCCGTCAATGACGGGCCGGTCGCCGAAGACCTTTCCCTGAGCTACGAAACCGCGCGCACGGTTCAGATTCAAAACGCCGGATTTGAGGAGCGCGACCTCGGGGATCAGGCCTGGACCCGTGATGCTCTTGGCTGGCAAAGCAACGCGAATGCAGGTGATTGGAACCCGGCCGCGGGCTCTCTTGCGGCCGAGGCCAGCGAAGGTGAAAACGTGGCCTGGGCCAATCGGGGTGGCTCCCTTTCGCAAATCCTGGACGAGACCTTCGGTGCCAACACCAGCTATACCCTCTCGGTCAATATCGGCAATCGACAAGATATCGGCGGCACGGGCGAGTTTGAAGTGCGCCTCTACGCCGGCGATCAATTGCTGGGCGCCACCTCGGATGCCTCGCCCGCCAGTGGAGAGTGGGATACAGCAACGCTGACCGTGAACGGAAGCGCCTTCGGCGAAGACTTCGGCGGCTTCGGTGAAGCGCTTCGTATCGAGTTGGTGAATACGGGCGACGGCAATCAAATCAACTTCGACGATGTGCGTCTAACAGCCATTGAAGAAAACGGACTGTCCGCCACCGAAGACGGCCGATCAGTGTCCGGGCAATTGAGCGCGACCGATATTGAAGGGGATAGTCTCACTTTCTCTCTTTACGACGGACCGGAAGAAGGCATCGTCACTGTCAACCCGGATGGCTCCTACGATTTTGATCCAGCAGGCGGCTTCCAGGACCTGGGCGCCGGAGAGACGCGGAAAGTCCAGTTCACCTATGAGGTGGAGGACGGTAACGGCGGATCAGATCAAGCCACGGTGACAATCGTCGTCCACGGTACAAACGATGGCCCGGTTGCAAGCGATTCAAGCCATTCGGCCGTCGAAGACGGAAGCGCGGTGCAGGGAAATCTCTCTGCCACGGATGGGGATGGGGATAACCTGGTCTATGCGGTGGTCAGCGGACCTGCCGAGGGTAGTGTGGTTGTCAACGAGGATGGCAGCTATAGGTTCGACCCGGGCAATGATTTCCAAGATCTGGCCGTAGGCGAAACCCGGCAGGTCACCTTCACCTACTCAGCCTCGGATGCTAACGGGGGATCCGACGAAGGCGAAATAACCATTACCGTGACCGGAACCAATGACGACCCCAGTGCCGGCTTGACCCGAGGTATTCATATTGACAACCCCAGCTTTGAACAGCGCGACTTAGGCGATCAAGCTTGGACCCGTGATGCCCTTGGTTGGGAAAGTAACTCAAATGCGGGGGATTGGAATCCCGCGACCCGCTCCCTTCAGGAAGAGGCCAGTGACGGCGATAACGTCGCCTGGGCCAATCGGGGTGGCAGCCTCTCACAGACAATCGGAGAGAATTTTTCAGCCGATAGTTCCTATACTCTGAATGTGGATATCGGAGACCGCCAGGACATCGGCGGGACCGGCACCTTCGAGGTCAGGCTCTATGCCGGCGGCGAGTTGCTCGGCGCGAGCTCGGACGCCAATCCCGCTGAAGGCGGATGGGATACCGTCGAACTGACGGTGCGGGGGGAAGACTTCCCGGAGGGTTTTGATGGTTTCGATGAGGCCTTGCGGATTGAGCTGGTAAACACCGGCGGGGGCAATCAGATCAACTTTGATAACGTGCGGCTCACCACGACAGCCGACGCCAACTTTACAGCCGACGAAGATGGTGAGGTGGTGTCGGGCAGCCTCCCCGGGCACGATCCAGACGGAGACAGCCTTACTTTTTCTCTGGTATCTGGACCCGATCAGGGGACGATTATCATTCAAGAAGACGGCGGTTACGCTTTCGACCCCGGCTCAGACTTTCAAGATCTTGGCATTGGTGACACCAGAGAAGTCACCTTTACCTATGAGGTGTCTGATGGTCATGGCGGCAGTGATCAGGCCGAGATGACGATTATTGTGTCTGGCCGAAATGATGCTCCTGTGGTGCAAGACCAGTCCTTTACCCTGAATGAGGATGGCAGCCTAACCATTACCGAAGCTCAGCTTCTGGCCGGCGCCAGTGACATCGATGGTGACGGCCTTTCGGTCTCTGCGGTCTCTGGGATCGAAAACGGTACGCTGACCGACAACGGTGACGGCACCTGGACTTTTGAGCCCGACTCGAATTGGAGCGGTCAAACCGACTTCACCTTCACCGTTACTGACGGCAACGGGGGCGAGACGACCGCTACGACAAACGTAACGGTTTCTGCTCAGGCCGACACACCTAGCTTAGACGTCGGGTCTGAAACCCTTGGTCCCAACATGGCGCAGAACGGTGGGCTCGAGGCGGATACCGGCCTAACCGGTTCCCGCTGGGGTGTCTTCGATGAGGTTGACGGATGGAAGCTGTCCACCGGCAGCGGGATCGAAATTCAACGAAACACCGTGATGGATGCCAGTGAGGGCAATCAATACATCGAACTGGATAGTCATAACAACTCGGGTATCTATCAAGATATCGACACTCACAGCGGCGGGGCCTACCAAATTTCCTTCGACTACTCCCCTCGTCCCGGTGTCAGCAGCGACAGCAACATCGTCGAGGTCCTTTGGGACGGCGAGGTGATCGACCAAGTCACCGGCAATAGCGCGGGCTGGCAAACCCTGACCTACGAGGTTTCCGGGGGCGAGGGCGATTTAAGCCGGATTGAATTTCGGGCCGGCGGCCGGAGTGACAGTCTGGGCGGCTTCATTGACAACATTTCGATCAAGGAAGTCGCCAATACAGGTGATGAAAACTCAGATATACACCTGACCATTGAGGCGGGCTTGACCGATAACGATGGTTCGGAAACGCTGTCTCTCTTTGTTGACGATATTCCCCTTGGTGCGGTCTTAAGCGATGGCAACAATAGCTTCACTGCAAGCGAGGGAGATGTCCGCGCAGACATTTCCGGTTGGGATCTGGATGGTTTGATCGTCCGTCCGCCTGAAAACGCCGACTCAAGCTTTACCCTCTCGGTGACGGCCACAGCCACGGACGGAAGCGATACGGCCAGTGTGACCAAACCTTTGGAGGTGACAGTCAAACCAGTGAATGCGGACCCGGTTGCTCAGGCGGAAGATATCAGTGCCTCGGAAGACGGTCCGAAAATTACCGGTACCCTGGACGCCTCCGATCTGGATGGGGACGACCTTACCTTCAGCTTGCTAACCAGCCCTAATGAGGGCAGCTTTACCTTAAATTCAGACGGCAGTTACGAATTTGATCCCGGATCGGACTTTCAGGACCTGGGGATCGGCGAGACCAGAGAGCTCACCTTTACCTATGAGGTTGACGACGGCATTGGCGGGACCCATGAGGCTGATATTACCGTCACCGTAACCGGCGCTAACGACGGACCCGTGGAACTTACCCTTTCGGGCACGTCCGTTGACGAAAGTTCGGCCGAAGGCGTTGTTGTTGGCAGCCTTTCCTCCAGTGACGCCGATGGGGATTCCCTAAGCTATCGATTGCTCGATGATGCCGGCGGTCGTTTCATAATCGATGGTGACGAAGTGAAGGTTGCCGCCGGGGCAAGCTTGAATCACGAAGCAACCGATAGCCACCAAATCACCGTGGAAGTTTCGGACGGCAACGGCGGAACCAAAATCAAGGTGTTTAGCGTATCGATTTCTGATGTTGTGGAATCTGAAAGCCTGACCTTAGTCGGGGACGAAGGAAACGATCGCCTAACCGGTGCTGACAATAACGATACGATTTCAGGCAATGGTGGAAATGATCGTCTGGTCGGCGGTGCCGGCGCGGACGAGCTGCGGGGCGGTGATGGCGACGATACACTTTTCATCGACAGCGACGATAGGGTCGTCGAAGGCGGGGCCGGCCGGGATACGGCCTATGTGCGCAATAGCGATGAAGGCGTGGACCTGACCCTGACCGAAGAGGTGGGCATCGAACGGGTCTTTTCAGACAACAGCGTCGATCAAGCCGATTCAATTGATGCCAGTGCCATGACGCAGAACCTGGATCTCAGGGGCTACGGCGGTGATGATACCCTGACCGGT